>NC_015186.1:1635714-1962857 GCF_000202835.1 Acidiphilium multivorum AIU301 | reverse complement strand
GCGGCTTTCGTCGAGCCGGCTGGCGATGCCATCCAGCATGGTCCGCATGCTCGCGACCGACAGCGTCACCCGCCGCCCGTCCTCGTGCCGCCCGCCGAACATCCGCGCCATCGGCAGCAGCAGCCGCGGTTTCGGCCCATGCTCGATCGAGGCGCGCGAGCGCTGGAACCGCTCCACCCAGTCCACTTCCGGGCTCAGCCGCATCACCTGCCGCAGGTTCCAGAAGATGCCGAACACCTCCACCACCGCGATCACCGAGTTCACCACCGGGTTGGCGAGGAAGAACTTCTCCAGCGTCGGCGCGAGGAAGGCGGCCAGCCCGTAGACCAGGACCAGGAACACCAGCATGCGGATCAGGTAGCTGTTCGGTCGGGTCATCGGGGCTCCTGCCTCAGGGAAGGGTGCTCAGCGTCACGCGGTCGTCCGGCGCGCCCGGCGGATTGCCGAGCGCCTGCACGATGATCCGCTCTGCCGGAATCCCGGCCTTCAGCAGCATATGGCGCACCGCCATCCCCCGCCGCAGCGCCAGCCGCCGCGCGATGGAGGGATCGTCGGCCACCCCCGGCGCGGTCGCGCGCACCAGGAAGCGCAGCCCGCGCGGCCGGGGCGCGGCGAGAAACCGCTTCACCGCCGCCTCGCCCCGCGGTCCCGGCGCCGCGCTGGTGCCGGGCATCACGATGGCGACGGGCGCGGGCGGCTTCGGCGCCGCCGGCTGCGGCTTCGGTGCCGGCTTCGGCGCCGGATGGGGCAGGGCGGGCCGCGCCGCGGCGATCACCGGCGCGGGGGGCGGCGGCAGCGGCAGGCGCGACACGGCGCGATGCGGCGCCGGCCGCCGGACGATCGCCGGCTTCGGCACCGCCCGCCGTTCGGGCGCCGGCGCCGCGGGCTTCGCCGCCGGCGCGGGCCCGCCGAGCTGCCGCAGCGCCTGCGGGTTGACGACAACCTGCGCCGGCGCCGGATGAATGAGGATGAACGCGGCCGCCATGCACGCCGCGAGGAAGCCGCAATGTCGCATCGCGTGCGACACTAGCGCATGTCTCCCATGCCGCTCAATGGCGGCCCGGATCAGGTTTTCGCGGTCTCCAGCGCCGAGCCGACCAGCTCGCGCAGCCGCGGGTGGATATGCGGGTTGCCGGCGACGATGTCGCCGCTCAGCGCATCGCCGCCATCCGGCGCGGTGGCGTAGCCGCCCGCCTCGCGCACCATCAGCGCGCCGGCGGCGACATCCCACAGATGGGTGCCGAGTTCCCAGTAGCCGTCATACCGCCCCGCCGCCGTCCAGGCGAGGTCGAGCGAGGCCGAGCCCATCCGCCGCACGCCCGCCGTCTCCGGCATCAGCGCGCCGAGCACGCGGGCGAAGGCGAGGCGGTTGCGCGGCGCGGTCCTGGCGAAGGGAATCCCCGTCGCGAACAGCGCGCTCGACCAGTCCCGCCGCGACGACACCCGCAGCCGCCGGTCGTTGAGATAGGCGCCCGCGCCCTTTTCGGCCCAGAACAGCTCGTCGAGCGCCGGCGCCATCACCATGCCGGCGACGATCTCGCTGCCGCCCTCCGGCAGCCGCTTCTCCAGCGCGATCGAGATCGCCCAGTTCGGGATCGCGTGCAGGAAATTGGTCGTCCCGTCGAGCGGATCGACGATCCACCGCCACGCCCAGTTCTCCGAGCCATGCGCCCCGCTTTCCTCCATCAGGAAGGCGTAGCCGGGCCGGGCGCGTTCCAGCTCCTCGCGGATCGTCTGCTCGGCGCGCATGTCCGCCTGGCTGACGAAGTCGGACGGCCCCTTCACCGAGACCTGGAGATGCTCGACCTCGTTGAAATCGCGGACCAGCCGTCGCGCGGCCTTCTGGGCCGCGGCGACCATGATGGTCATGTGCGCGGAACGGCGGGGGGTCATGGCTCGATACTCCGGAAAACGGTCCGGCGCGGCGCCCGTGCGCCGCGCCCGGCCTCAGCCCTTGGCCCGCTCGACGTAGGTCGAATCCTCGGTGCGGACGACGATGCGCTCGCCCGCCTCGATGAAGGGCGGCACCATCACCTTCACCCCGTTCGACAGCTTCGCCGGCTTGTAGGAGGAGGAGGCGGTCTGCCCCTTCACCACCGGATCGGCCTCGACGATCTCCAGCGTCACCGTCGCCGGCAGGTGGATGCCCACCGGGTCGCCTTCCACCAGGTCGACGATCACCGCCATGTTGTCCTGCAGGAACGGCGCCTGATCGCCGAGCAGCTCGGCCGGCACCAGGAACTGCTCGAAGGTCTCGCCGTCCATCAGCACCAGGTTGTCGCCGTCGGTGTAGGAATAGGTGTAGTCGCGGTTGTCCGTCATCAGCCGCTCGACCGTGTCGGCGGTGCGCCAGCGCTCGTTGGTCTTGTTCCCGGTCTTGAGGTCGCGCATCTCCACCTGGATGAACGCGCCCCCCTTGCCCGGGGTGATGATCTGCTGCTTGAGCACCGTCCAGCGGCGACCGTCATGCTCGATCACCTGGCCGGCGCGGATCAGATTCGCCTGCTGCTTCATGAATTCACACTCGAACTGCGATAAGGATGCGGCGGCTTAACGCGATGCGCGGCTTTCGGCAAGTTTGCGCTCCGCCGCCACCAGGGCCGCGAGCACGATGCCGAGCCCCTCGCGATGCCAGCGCTGGACCGATTTGTGGTCCGCCCCCAGCACGCCGCCGAGCCTGCGCCAGGGAAACAGGTGCCGCCCGGTCAGCGGATGGGTCAGCGCCCGCGCGCCGAGAATCCGCCGCAGCACGAACCGCTCCTCGGGGATCGCGGCGAGCCAGCCGAGCGCCTCGTCCATGCGGTCGATCTCCGCACCCGAGGGGTGCGGCGGGCGGATGCGCGAGGCCTCCCAGCCATAGGCGTCGAGCGCGCTGCGCACCACCTCGTAGCGGGTGATCCTGAGGTGCGGCGAATAGCCCCGCTCCGGCAGCGCCAGCAGGCACGACCCCGCCGCCTCCAGCCTTGATGCGATCGCGCCGATCGGGTCCGCCGCCCCGCTCACCGCCGGGCAGGGGGCAATCTCCACCCGCCGCTCCACCCCCGCGGCGCCGATCCCCGAGCCGAGCACCTCGCCCGCCCGGCGCGCCCGCACCGCGCTCATCGCTCATCCTCCCGCCCGGGGGCGGCGAGGGGGACGAACGCCGTGCCCTCCAGAATCGTCCCGCGCGTCAGCAGCCCCCAGGAGCGCGGATGCCCGGCCGGCAGCGGCGGGCGGTTCGGATCGTCCTCCGGCGGCGGCTTCGGCCGCGCCGCCTGGCTCGGCCCGCCGGCGGCGCAGAGCCGCCGCCCGCGCTCGATGATCGTGTTGCGCGACAGGCCGAGCACGGCGGCAATCGCCGCCCAGGTCGCCCCGTCCACCCGCATGCGGCGGATCGTCTCGTCGGCGGCGTCGGTCCAGATGCGGCGTTCGGGCATCGCTCATCTCCTCGTTGATGAGCGGATTGTTAGTTCAGCCGGTTAGAGATGTCAATAAAACTAACAACGCGAATCGCGCGGCCGCAACCGGGCCTGTCGGCGGACCGCCAGCGTCACCAAGCCGATCGATCAGTCAATCATCTGAAAGAATTGAAGTTATCCGCCGTCCCGCGCCGCGGCTCCGCCCGCGGCAGGAGCGAAAAAAAATCGCGCCCGCAGCAGCACATCGCCCGCGACCGCCGCCCGCACCGCCGCCTCGCCGTTAGTATCGCCGACAATCACCACATCGCCGGACCCGTCCTCGGTGCCCCGCGCCCGGTCGAGAAACAGCCGCGTCAGCGCCGCCGCCACCGCGCCGCGCGGCACGCAGCACGAACACCCGATCCCATGCCCGAACCGCCGCACCTCCTCCGCCCGGAACCCGCCCACGACCCGCGCGCCGGAAGGCGGCGCGAACCCCTCCTGCACCAGCACCGCATCCCCCGGCGCCACCGCCCCGCCAAACCTGATTCCGATCCGCATTTTTGCTCCTTCTTCTTGCTCCGGCCGGCGCCGCGAAATCCCCGCCCCGCGAAATCCCACCATGGCGCGACGTGGCAATCGGCCGCCGCCGCCGCAAGCCCGGCCGCCTTGCCAGCAACACGGGCCGGACGATACGTTGCCGCTGCCGTGTTGTCCGCAGGAGTTCGCCTCATCGCCCGCCCGCCCGTCTTCCCGTCCGGCCGGATCTGACCGGTGCTGGTCCCGCTCGCGCCGCCCCTGCTCGCCGCCGCCGCCCTCGCCGCCTTCGCCGCCGGCTTCGTCAAGGGCTTCGCCGGTTTCGGCTTCGCCGTCGTCTTCACGCCGCTGCTCTCGCTGATCTCCGACGATCCGCGCCATGTCGTGTTCGCCGCCCTCGTGCTCGGCACGCTGATGAGCCTCGGCGTGATCGCCGAACTCCGCCACGCCATCACCCGGGACCGCGCGCTGCCCGTCCTTCTCGGCACCGCGCTCGGCACGCCGGCGGGCATCGCGCTGCTCGGCCTGGTCGCCCGCCCGGCGCTGAAATTCGTCATTGCCGGGCTTGCGGTCGGCGTCACCATCCTCCGCCTCGCCCGCGTGCGGGTCCGGCTCGGCGGCGGCGGCGGCCCGCTCGCCGTCGGCGCCCTGCTCGGCGGCCTGCTGAACGGCTGCACCAGCATGGGCGGGCCGGTCCCGGCCATGGTCGTCGCCTGGCAGGGCCGCGCCGTCGCCGACAGCCGCGCCATCCTCGTGATGTTCAATCTGCTGAGCTACGTCCTCGCGATCGCCGTCGCCCTCGCCGGCGGCATCGCCCGCCCGCACTGGCTGCTCTCCGGCCTCTGGCTCGCCCCGGCCGCCGCCCTCGGCACCTTCGCCGGCATCCGCGCCGTGTGCCGCATCCCGCCTTCCGTGTTCGGGCATGTCATCACCGCGGTCGTCGGCCTCGCCGGCCTCGCCGGCCTGGCCTCGGCGCTGCGGCTCTACCTGTCGATCGGGTAGGGCACCGCATCCGCTCCGGGCGGATCGGCGACCGCCCCACCGCCGCGCCGGCCCGGCGCGGCCGTCACCACCAGCCCGGCGATCACCAGCGCCGCCCCCGCCCATCCCGCCGGCTTCAGCCGCTCGCCGACGACGAGCACCGCCAGCACCGCCGCCACCACCGGCTCGACCAGCGTGATCGTCGTCGCCACACTCACCGGAATCCGCGCGAGCCCGACGCCGAAGCAGAGATAGCCGAGAAACATCGGCACCCCCGCCATGTAGATCCCCACCGCCGCATTGCCCCAGGAGTCGAGAAAGGCGCCGCCGGTCGCCGCCAGCACCGGCATCAGCAGCGCGCCGCCGATCCCGAACGTCGCCCCCATCGCCACCGCCGAGCGGATGCCGCGCAGCATCATCCCCCGCGCGGTCCAGGCGTAGAGCGCATAGGTGAGCCCGCCGACGAGGCCGAGCCCGATCCCGAGGACGCTTCCATCGCCCGCGGCCGCCCCCGGTTCCGAAAAGGCGAGCAGCGCCATGCCGGCAATCCCCGGCAGCGCCCCGGCGACCCAGCGCCCGCTCAGCCGGGTGCCGGCGAGCACGCGCTCGATCAGCGCCGAGAAGATCGGCGCCGAGCCGAGCGTCACCACCGTTCCCACCGCCACACCCGAAAGCCGCATCGAACTGTAGAAGGCGAGGGGGTAGAGCGCGACCGCGACACCGCCCGCCGCCAGCAGCCCGCCATGCCGCGCCAGCGCCGGCAGGTCGCGCAGGATGCGGGGGGCGGCGAGCAGCGCCTGCAACAGCCCGCCGATCCCCATCGCCGCGGCGCCGATCGCCAGCGGCCCGACCGCGGGCGCGAACGTCGCCGCCGTGCCGGTCGTGCCCCAGACCAGCGAGGCGAACAGCACCGCCGCCACCCCGGTCGCGAACCGCCCGTCATGCGCGCTGCCGTCGTCGCGCAAGCGCGCCCCCTCATCGCCACCCACCGTCATTCATATCCCTCCGCCGCCGCCGGTATACGCCCCGGCCCGCCCCGATCAATGCAGCCCGCCGTCGCCCCGCATTGGAAATGTGGCGCGCATCCTATATTCCCACCACCATGAGCAGACCCTCCCTCCTCGAAGCCCTCCGCCACCGCGTCCTCCTCTGCGACGGCGGCATGGGATCGCGCGTCCAGGCCCTCACCCTCGATACCGAGCGCGATTTCTGGGGCAAGGAAAACTGCACCGAGGTATTGAACCTCTCCCGCCCCGACCTCGTGCGCGAGATCCATCGCGGCTACTACGAAGCCGGCGCCGACATGGTGGAGACCAACAGCTTCGGCGGCTCGCCCATCACCCTCGCCGAGTTCGAGCTCGGCGACCGCGCCCGCGAGATCAACCGCATCGCCGCCGAACTCGCCCGCGAGGCCGCCGAAACCTTCGCCGACGGGCGCGACCGCTACGTGATCGGCAGCGTCGGCCCCGGCACCAAGCTGCCCACCCTCGGCAACATCGAATACGACCCGCTGGAAGCCGGCCTCGCCGAGCAGTGCCGCGGCCTGATCGAGGGCGGGGTCGACGCCATCCTGATCGAAACCTGCCAGGACACGCTGCAGATCAAGGCCGCCGTCAACGGCGCCAGGATCGCCCGCGCCGAGCAGAAACGCGACACGCCGATCTTCGTCCAGGTCACCGTCGAGACCACCGGCACCCTGCTCGTCGGGCCGGACATCGCCGCCGCCGCCACCGTGATCCAGGCGCTCGACGTGCCGCTGATCGGCCTGAACTGCGCCACCGGCCCGCAGGAAATGGCCGAACACGTGCGCTACCTCGCGCAGAACTGGCCCGGCCTCATCTCCGTGCAGCCCAATGCCGGCCTGCCCGAGCTGGTCGATGGCAAGACCCATTACCCGCTCACGCCGGACGAACTCGCCACCTGGCTCGAACGCTTCATCCGCGAGGACGGCATCAACCTCATCGGCGGCTGCTGCGGCACCTCCACCCCGCATATCGCCGCCCTCGACGCCATGCTCCGCCGCCTCGGCGAAGTCCGCCCCGCGCCCGTCCCGCGCAAGCCGGTCTGGATCCCCTCCGTCGCCAGCCTCTACGGCTCCACCCCGCTGCGCCAGGAGAACGCCTATTTCTCCATCGGCGAGCGCTGCAACGCCAACGGCTCGAAGAAATGGCGCGAGCTGCAGGAGCGGCACGACTGGGACGGCTGCATCGCCATGGGCCGCGAACAGGTCGCCGAGGCCTCCAACGCGCTCGACATCTGCACCGCCTTCGTCGGCCGCGACGAACTCGGCGAAATGTCCGAAATCATCACCCGCTTCACCTCGTCGGTGAACGCCCCGCTGGTGATCGACTCCACCGAAACCCCCGTCATCGAGGCCGCCCTCAAGCTCCACGGCGGCAAGCCCATCATCAACTCGATCAACTTCGAGGATGGCGAGCACATCGCCGAGGAGCGCATGCTCCTCGCCCGCAAGTTCGGCGCCGCCGTCATCGCCCTCACCATCGACGAGACCGGCATGGCCAAGGAGCCGGCGCAGAAGCTCGAAATCGCCACCCGCCTGGTCGATTTCGCCTGCCGCAAGCACGGCCTCCCGCAATCCGACCTGCTGATCGACCCGCTCACCTTCACCATCGCCACCGGCAACGAGGACGACCGCAAGCTCGGCCTCTGGACCCTCGAAGGCATCAGGCTGATCCGCGATGCCTTCCCCGACATCCAGATCATCCTCGGCCTGTCCAACATCTCCTTCGGCCTCAACCCCGCCGCCCGCGCGGTGCTGAACTCCGTCTTCCTCGACCACGCGGTGAAGGCCGGCATGACCGGCGCCATCGTCCACGTCTCCAAGATCCGCCCCCTGCACCTCATCCCGCCCGAGGAAGTGCGGGTCATGGAAGACCTCATCTTCGACCGCCGCCGCGAGGACTACGACCCCCTCCAGCGCGTCCTCGAAATGTTCGCCGACCGCAAGGCCGCCGACGCGGTGAAGAAGGTCAAGGCCGACACCGTCGAGGGCCGCCTGCGCGACCGCATCGTCGATGGCGACCGCAAGGGCCTCGCCGACGATCTCGACGAGGCGATGAAATCCCACGCCCCGCTCGACATCATCAACAACCTCCTGCTCGACGGCATGAAAACCGTGGGCGAGCTCTTCGGCGCCGGCAAGATGCAGCTCCCCTTCGTCCTGCAATCCGCCGAAACCATGAAGGCCGCCGTCGCCTACCTCGAACCCTACATGGAGCGCGTCGAGGGCCAGCAGAAAGGCACCATCGTCCTCGCCACCGTGAAGGGCGACGTGCACGACATCGGCAAGAACCTCGTCGACATCATCCTCACCAACAACGGCTACCGCGTCGTCAATCTCGGCATCAAGGTCCCCCTGGCCGACATGGTCGCCGCCGCGAAGGAACACCGCGCCCACGCCATCGGCATGTCCGGCCTCCTCGTCAAATCCACCGTCGTCATGCGCGAAAACCTCGAGGAAATGTCCCGCCAGGGTCTCGACATTCCCGTCCTCCTCGGCGGCGCCGCCCTCACCCGCAACTATGTCGAGGAAGACTGCGTCGCCGCCTACGCCTCCGGCCGCGTCGCCTACGCGCGCGACGCCTTCGACGGCCTCCATCTGATGGACCGCGTCACCGGCAACGGCTTCGACGATTACCTCGCCGCCCTCCAGTCCAAGCGCCGCGGCAAGGCCCGCAACACCAAGCGCACCCTCGGCCAGGCCGACGCCCGCGGCTTCGCGCCGGTCGACATCTCCGCCGCCCAGGCCCGCCGCCGCCGCCTCACCCGCGAAACCCCGGTGCCCACCCCGCCCTTCTGGGGCGCAAGGATCATCGAGGCCCCGCAGAAAGCCCTCGTCCCCTACATCAACGAACGCTCCCTCTTCCAGTTCCAGTGGGGCTTCCGCAAGCAGGGCAAGTCATTGGAAGACTTCATGGGCTGGGCCCGCCAGGAACTCCGCCCCGTCATGAAGCGCATGCTCGACCTCTGCGCCGCCGACTCCATCCTCAAGCCCCAGGCCATCTACGGCTACTGGAAAGCCGCCGGCCAGGGCAACGACCTCATCCTCTTCGCCGAGGACGGCGCCACCGAACTCGCCCGCTTCACCCTCCCGCGCCAGCCGCGCGACGACGGCGAATGCATCGCCGACTTCTTCCGCGACGTGGACGACGCCGAACGCGACGTCATCGGCCTGCAAGTCGTCACCATGGGAGCAAAAGCCTCCGAAACCGCCCGCGCCTGGTTCGAGGAAAGCCGCTACCAGGACTACCTCTACCTCCACGGCCTCTCCGTCGAAATGGCCGAGGCCATGGCCGAATACACCCACAAACGCATCCGCGCCGAACTCGGCTTCGCCGCCGAGGACGACCGCGACATGGAAAAAATGCTCGCCCAGTCCTACCGCGGCTCACGCTACTCCTTCGGCTACCCCGCCTGCCCGAACCTCGAGGACCAGAGTCTTCTCCTCCGCCTCCTCGACGCCGAACGCATCGGCGTGTCGCTCTCGGACGAACACCAGCTCCACCCCGAACAATCCACCAGCGCCATCGTTGTCCTCAACCCCCACGCGAAGTATTTTTCCGTGTGAGGGGAGGGGACGCGTCTTGAAAGGGAAGGGGAGCGAAAGAACTTCTTTTTGAAAAAAGAAGCAAAAACTTTTGCTCCTTTTGACGTGCGGATTACTCGTCGCGCTTGGCCAGTCCAGACACCACGGCGACGAGAATCAGGCCGGCCATCCAGCCGAACAGCGTCTCGAACCACACCGCGAACTGCGCAATCCGCCCGCCCCAAGTCCCCGTCTCCGGCCGCCACGTCCCCTCCTGCCCGAGATTGCCCACCGGAAGAAGCACGTTCAGCGAATAGGCCAGCGGATAGAACTGCGGATACTCAAGCCTTATTGCCTTGCAATCCGTCCACCGAACATGCGCCGGCAACCCGCACATTCCGCCAAACCGTGAGAACAATGCCTGTGTGGACGGCACGAACGCGCCATCCCATCGCGCCGCGGCGAAATAGCCACCACCAAAGACAAGCCAGACAACTGTGGCAATCATCAGCAGCCTGAGCGGCCGGTATCCATACCCGACCAGCGCGCCATACCCGATATGCAGCAGCCGCGCCGTCTTTCCATAAACTGAACCGCCGACCGCACGCAGCGCCTGACCCACCGAAATCTCGGGCACCCGCCCGATCAGCCCGCACTCCCGCTTGCGCCGCTCGAATGCAATCCCGACCTCCCGCGCCGCCTCGTAATGCCCCATCTCCCGCAGCACCTTGCGAAGCTGCTGCCAAGGCTGCGGCCGGAATTCCGCTCCTTTGCCATCTTTGCCACTATGGGCCTCGGATTGCTTGTCGAGCCAGCCAATTCGCATCTTTGCGTCAGTCGGCGCTTTCCCTCCGAGCGCACCGTAAACAAAGCCGTCGAGGATGACGCCCTTTTTCCACGAGTTTTGATCGTCAATGAGTCTGGATACCTTCGCGCCGGTCAGATCGATTGCCCCCGTCTGAATCGTGAGGCTGTCGATAAACAGTGCGCCATCGACGTGGGCGCCCTCTATGTTGATGGCAGCTTGCTTACCCTGAAACCATCCTTCGCGGAAAACGAGATCCCCTCCGATTCTTGCAGCGAGCAGCCGCACTTCGCCGGTCGCTTTAAAATTTTTGGCGTCGCCGGTCGGACTGAACCATTTGTGCATGAACACGGTTCCGCCGACATTGATGCGGTCGGCGTTGAGGGCCGTTTGATCCTCATTTTCGAAAGTACCACCGGAACAATCGAA
The DNA here is from genome assembly GCF_000202835.1 of Acidiphilium multivorum AIU301. Lineage (NCBI taxonomy): Bacteria > Pseudomonadati > Pseudomonadota > Alphaproteobacteria > Acetobacterales > Acidocellaceae > Acidiphilium > Acidiphilium multivorum. Next base: position 1,952,182 of record NC_015186.1, on the reverse strand, counting down.
ATTGCTGTCAATCTTGGCCCCGACGAACCGCACATGGCCAGTCGCTTTGAACGTACCAGTCAGGAAAACAGCGCCCGCGACAACGATCCCGTCGGCGATGAGGGCATCTTTGCCCTTTTTATCGAACAAGCCGTCAGAACAATCGAAATTGCTGCCGATTTTGGCTCCGAGCAACCGAACCTCATCTGTTGAGACGAACTTGTTTCTCAAAAACAGTGAGCTGTCGCAGGTTAGACGATCGCCTCGTAAACCCGGCATCTCGCTACCGTTCAAAATGAGTGCACCGGTAATCCGTGCGTCTTGGAAGGCCGGCTCTGCCTCAAATGTAGAGTTCACCAGATAAAGGCCACCTTTGCTTTCGACGCCCCACAGATCAAACGCGCCCTCGATCCACGCGCCCTGAAGCTGGACGCCTTTCTCGTGAACAGGCGCATCCTCGTCCCCGCCCAGAGCCAGAAACCGGATGAATTCGCCGCGTACCTTGTTGGCGTCGTTGGCGCTCTCCGGCCTCACATTGCCGAAAACCGCGATCTCTCCCGCCGCCGCGCAGGCCAGCAATTTTCGCTCTGCCGTGCTGAGTTTCCCAAACTCCGCCAGCGTGCGTCCTTTCGGCCGCTTCGCGCCCCGAGCATTCGTCATCTTGGCCCACCCGTTAACAACCGGCTCCGACTATCGCACCCAAACGAAATCGAAATAAAGCCCCGAAGCGGAATCGCGCCACCATGCCCGCGCCGTATGGTCGCCCGCTTAGCCCTCGGGACCGGCACCGCCCCTCGCGCCGATCGCACGCTCCGGACCCGCGTCCATCCTCGGGCAGCCGGCCAGCAGGGTTCAGTCGGCGTTCGGGCCCTCGGGATCGCCGTTTACGGCCACCGCCAATGCTTCGGCAAATCCCCAATCCCTGCCATCCATGACGGTGCTTCCGCCAGCTGGATCGCCTCGGTCGGGGGCAAAATCTCGGGGTCGTCGAACGTGCCCGTCTGCACGTCCACGCTCCCCGGAAACAGCTTTTGGCTCCGGTAGAACAGTCCCGCGCCGCATCTCGGGCAGAACGAGCGCTCCACGTCGCCGGAGGAGCGATAGACCGCGACCTCGCCGCTGACCCGGAGCATACCCTCGTCCACCACCGCCCAGCCCACCACCGGCGCCCCCGCGCAGCGCCGGCAATCGGCGCAGAAACACAGCGAATGCCGCCGGGGCCGCCCGCCGATCACATACCGCACCGCCCCGCAATGGCACCCGCCCGCAATCTCCATTGCCTCCATCGAACCACCCTCCGGCGTCGTCACCCCGCAACCCTAACCCGCCCGCCGCCCGACCCGAAGCGGAATCGCGCCACCATGCCCGCGCCGTATGGCAGGCGGCGAAAAAACACGGACTGGCGCAAGAACCTGTTAAGAAAACCGGCATAGACCCGCAACAAACAAGAACAGACCAAGTCAACACGGAGTCCGATACATGACGATTGGCAATATGCGTCAAATTTTAGATAATTCTCGAACATTCGACGCACTTGGGGACTCCTTCGGCATCATCAGCTTTGCCCCCGACGGCACGATTACTGATGCCAACGACAATTTTCTTCAGTTGGTGGGCTACCGCATCGGCGAAATCGCCGGCCGCCATCACCGCATCTTTCTCTCCGCCGAGGAACGCGATGCCGCCGCCTACGGCGAGTTCTGGCAGCGCCTGCGCGGCGGCGCCTTCTGCTCCGGCGAGTTCCGCCGCATCGCCAAGTCCGGCGGCGATGTCTGGCTCCGCGCCTCCTATGTCCCCGTCCGCAACCGCGCCGGCAAGGTCGCCAAGGTGGTGAAGGTCGCCCTCGACATCACCGCCGAGAAACGGGCCGCCGCCGAAAACGAAAGCATCCTCAACGCCATCGAGCGCTCCCAGGCCGTCATCAAGTTCGCGCTCGACGGCACCATCCTCGAAGCCAACGACAATTTCCTCCACCTCATGGGCTACGCGCGCGACGAGGTCGTGGGCCGCCAGCACAGCCTCTTCGCGATCGATGGCTACGCCGCCAGCCGCGAATACCAGGCCTTCTGGGAACGCCTGCGCCAGGGCGAATTTCTCTCCGCCGAGTTCGAGCGCGTCGCCAAGGGCGGCCGCCACGTCTGGCTCCAGGCCACCTACAACCCGGTCTACGACGCCGAGGGCAAGGTCACGAAGGTCGTCAAGTTCGCGGTCGACCTCACCGAACGCATGGCCGAGGTGAACGTCGTCGGCGACGCCCTCGAACGCGTCTCCGAAGGCGATCTCACCGCCTCCGTCGACCGCCAGCTGATCCCCTCGCTCGACAAGCTCCGCATCGACTTCAACACCGCCGCCAGCCGCCTCGCCGAAAGCGTCAACGGCGTCCGCCAGAGCACCGACGAAATCAATCTCGGCGTCGCCGAAATCGCCGAAGCCGCCGAGGATCTCGCCCGCCGCACCGAACAGCAGGCCTCCACCCTGGAGGAAACCTCCTCCGTGCTCGACAGCGTCACCACCGGCATCCGCCGCACCGCCGACAACGCCTCCAAGGCCGCCAGCGCCGTCGACGCCACCAACAACGCCGCCCGCAAGTCCCACGCCATCGTCGGCGAGGCCGTGGTCGCCATGAACCGCATCGAAACCTCCGCCCGCGAAATCGACCAGATCATCGGCCTGATCGACGAAATGGCCTTCCAGACCAACCTCCTCGCCCTCAACGCCGGGGTCGAGGCCGCCCGCGCCGGCGATGCCGGGCGCGGCTTCGCCGTCGTCGCCTCCGAGGTCCGCGCCCTCGCGCACCGCTCCGCCGATGCCGCCAAATCCATCAAGCTGCTCATCGCCCGCTCCTCCGAACAGGTCGGCAACGGCGTCCGCCTCGTCGGCGAAACCGGCACGGCGCTGGATACCATCCTCGGCCACGTCACCGACCTGCACGGCCTCGTCGGCGAAATCGCCACCGCCGCCGCCGAACAGGCCGGCAGCCTCGCCGAAATCAACGCCGCCACCGGCCAGATGAACCAGGCCGTCCAGCAGAACGCCGCCATGGTCGAACAGACCTCCGCCGCCACCCACTCCCTGCGCGAGGAAATCAGCCGCCTCGCCGGCCGCGTCTCCGGCTTCCGCACCGCCCACGCCGCACCCGCCTACGCGGCACCCGCCGCAACCGCCCACACGGCATCCGCCCACGCCGCACCGACAGCATCCGCCCCCATCGCCCCGGCCCGCACCCCGCCGCGCCGCGCGCGCCGCGTCGCCGAACCCGCCTGACCCGACAGGCCCGATCCCGCCCGGCCGGGGCCGGGCGGGGCAGGGCAGGGGGGAGCAAGGCGGAGCGGAGCAAAAGCCCGCTTGCCCACCCCCCGGCCTTCATGGTCCATACTGGTCCATGACCGCGTGCAGCCCCGCAACCCCGGCCGAGCGTCTCGCCCGCATCCTTGACGGGTTGTATTGCGTCGTCGCGGCCGAGGGCCTCGCCCGCGGCCTCGCCGGGCCGTTCATCATCCTCGTCTGCGCCCGCCTGCGGTTTTTCGTGGCCCGCTTCGCCGCCCATCTCGCATCCCGCCCGCGCCCGCGCCGCCTCGCGCCGTCCACGCCCCGCCCCCGCGCGCGTAAAACCCTGCCGCGCCGCTACGCCTGGCTGCTCAACCTCATCCCCGGCGCGGCCGCCGCCCGCGCCCAGCTCCGCGCGCTCCTCGCCGAACCCGACATGCAGGCGGCCATCGAATCCCGCCCGGCCACCGGCCGCGCCCTGCGCCCGCTCTGCCACACGCTCGGCATTCCGTTGCCGCCGGCGCTCCGCCGCCCGCGCCGCCCGAGGCCCCGACCGCCGGCGGCCGAACCCGCACCGCCCAAAAACGAAAACGGCGGCGCGAACCCCGCGCCGCCGTCTCCAGGCTTTTTCGCCCGCCCCGCGTCACCGCGCGGCGGAGCGGAGCAAAATATCAGCCGCCCGCCGCCGCCGCGACCTCCGCCGCGAAGTCGGTGGCTTCCTTCTCGATCCCCTCGCCGAGGGTGAACCGCACGAAACGGGTCAGGGTCGCCCCGGCGCTCTGGACGATCTTCTGCACCTTGCTTTCGCCGTCGTGCACCCAGGTCTGCTCCAGCAGCACCACGTCCTCGTAGAACTTCTTCACCCGGCCCTCGACCATCTTCTCGATGATCGCTTCCGGCTTGCCGGAGGCGCGCGCCTGCTCGGCCAGCACCGCCTTCTCGCGCTCCAGCGCCGACGGATCGACATCGGCGATGCTCAGCGCATCCGGCCGCGTCGCCGCGACATGCATGCCGATCTGCCGCCCCAGCGTGCTCAGCGCCTCGTCGGCCTTGCCTTCCAGCGCCACCAGCACGCCGATCTTGCCGAGCCCCGGCTTCAGCGCGCCATGCACGTATGACGCGGCAACGCCGTCCTTCACCTCGACCACCGCGGCCCGCCGGATCGACATGTTCTCGCCGACGGTGGCCACCAGGCTCACCAGCTCGTCCGCAACGCTGTGCGACTTGCCCGGAAAGGCCGCCGCCTTCAGCGCCTCGACATCCTCGCCCACGGTCAGCGCCAGCTTCGCCACCGTCTCGACGAAATTCTGGAACGCCTCGTTCCGCGCCACGAAGTCGGTCTCGGCATTCACCTCGACCATCGACGCCCTGTTGCCCTCATGGGCGACACCGACCAGCCCTTCCGCCGCGGTCCGCCCCGACTTCTTCGCCGCCGCGGCAAGACCCTTCTTGCGCAGCCAGTCGACCGCGGCTTCCATGTCGCCGTCGGTCTCGACCAGCGCCTTCTTGCAATCCATCATGCCCGCGCCGGTCTTCTCACGCAGATCCTTGACCATCGCGCCGGTGATATCGGCCATGGGAGTTCTCCTCAGAAAATGAATACGGCCGGACCCGCCAGGGGCGGGTCCGGAATTCGTCCCGCGTGCGGCTCAGGCCTGCGCTTCGGCGTCCTCGTCCACCGCCTCGGCCGGCAGTTCTTCCAGCGCGCCGATATCCGCGCCGGAAGCCGCCATCTCGGCGCTGATCCCGTCGAGCACCGCGTTCGCGACCAGGTCGCAATACAGCGTGATCGCGCGGATCGCGTCGTCATTGCCGGGGATCGGATAGGTGACACCCTCGGGGTTCGAGTTCGAGTCGAGCACCGCGACGACCGGAATGCCGAGCTTGTTGGCTTCCTCGACCGCGAGCTTCTCCTTGTTCGTGTCGATGATGAACAGGATGTCCGGCAGGCCGCCCATTTCCTTGATGCCGCCCAGCGCGCGGTCGAGCTTGTCGCGCTCGCGCATGAGGTTCAGCATTTCCTTCTTGGTCAGGCCCTGGCCATCGCCGGCCAGCGTCTCTTCCATCTGCCGCAGCTTGCGGATCGAGTTGGTGATGGTCTTCCAGTTGGTCAGCATGCCGCCGAGCCAGCGGTGATTGACATAATACTGGCCGCAGCGCTTCGCCGCATCGGCCACATGCTCGGCCGCCGCCCGCTTGGTGCCGACGAACAGCACGCGCCCGCCGCCGGCGGTGACGTTGCGGATCTCGCGCAGCGCGCGCTCGAGCATCGGCACGGTCTGCTGCAGGTCGATGATGTGGACCTGGTTGCGCACGCCGAACAGGAACGGCGCCATGCGCGGGTTCCAGCGGCGGGTGTTGTGGCCGAAATGCACGCCGGCTTCGAGCAGCTGGCGCAGGGAGACGTCTGGCATCGCCATGATCTGGTATCCTTGTCTGGGGCCGCCGGGCAGGCGGCCATCCGGTTGAACCTCCACGAAGCCGAGCCTTGCGGCACCGGAACCAGCGCGCTGGATAAGGCGCTTCGTGTGCGAATTGTCGGCAACTTCGCCCGAAGGCGTGCCGATCGGGGCGATATGGCCCAGATCGGCCTCCGGCGCAAGACGTGCTAGACGCCGGGCATGACGCCGCTCGCCCTTTATATCCACTGGCCGTTCTGCAAGGCCAAATGCCCCTATTGCGACTTCAACTCCCATGTCCGCGAGCGGATCCCGGAGCGGCGGATCGTCGCCGCACTCCTCGCCGAACTCGACTTCGAGGCCGCCCGCCTCGGTCCGCGCCGCCTGACCTCGATCTTCTTCGGCGGCGGCACGCCGAGCCTGATGGCGCCCGAAAGCGTCTCGGCACTGATCGCGCGGTCCTGCCGCCTGTTCGCGCCGGCGCCCGATCTCGAGATCACGCTCGAAGCCAACCCCACCAGCATCGAGGCCGGGCGGTTCCGCGCCTATCGCGAGGCCGGCGTCAACCGCGTCTCGATCGGCGTGCAGAGCCTGAACGACGACGCGCTGCGCTTTCTCGGCCGCGAGCATGGCGCGGCCGAGGCGATGGCCGCGGTGGAACTCGGCCGGGCCATCTTCCCGCGCCTGTCCTTCGACCTGATCTATGCCCGGCCGGGCCAGACGCTCGCCGCCTGGCGCGCCGAACTCGGCGCCGCCCTCGCCGTCGGACTCGATCATCTCTCGCTCTACCAGCTCACCATCGAGCCCGGCACGCGATTCGCCACCGCCCATGCCCGCGGCGATTTCGCGCTCCCCGAGGATGACGATGCCGCGGCACTTTACGACGCCACCGCCGAGGAGGCGGCGCGCTTCGGCCTCGGCCCCTACGAGATTTCGAACTACGCGAAGCCGGGCGAGGAGTCGCGCCACAACCTCGCCTACTGGCGCTACCGCGACTATGCCGGCATCGGCGCCGGCGCGCATGGGCGGATCAGCCTGGGCGAGACACTGCTCGCGACCCGGCGGCACCGCGCGCCGGAGGAATGGGCCGCCCGGGTCGAGGCGGCGGGGCATGGCAGCACCGAGGAAATCGAGATCGGCGCGGACGAGCGCGCCCGCGAGGCGCTGCTGATGGGGCTGCGGCTGGCCGAGGGGATCGACAGGGACGCCTACGCGGCGCGGACCGGGCGCGATCTCATGGACATGCTCGACCCCGATGTGACGGCGCAGGCGATCGAGGCGGGCTATCTCGACGTCACGCCGGCGCGGGTGAGCGCGACCTATGAAGGCCGCAAGCGGCTCGACTCGCTACTGGCGGCGCTGCTCGGCTAGAGCATCATCCGATCAGATGGAGTCATCTGATCGAATAAAGATGCTCTAATTATCAATATTATAGAGTACTACATCCGATCCGGATGGATCGGAAAGTGCTCCAAGGCCTACTGCGGCCGGCGCTGCACGCCGGTGCCGAGGAAGCCGCCATCGACCGCGAGCACGTGGCCGGTGACATAGCCGGCATCCTCCGAGCAGAGGAAGGCGGCGGCGCCGGCGATTTCCTCCGGCGTCGCGTAGCGGCGCATCGGCACGGCGTCGGTCCAGATCCGGCGGATCTCGGCGTCGTGCATGCGCGCGACCAGCGGCGTGTCCACCGGGCCGGGGGCGATCACGTTCACCCGCACGCCGGCGGTGGCGAGTTCCACCGCCATGACCTGGCTCATGATCACCACGCCGCCCTTCGAGGCGCCGTAGGCGGTGCGGCCGACATTGCCGCGCATGCCCGACACGCTGGCGATGTTGACGATCGCGCCGCCGCCCTGCGCGACCATCGCCCGCGCCGCCGCCTGCGCGACCAGGAACGTGCCGCGAAGGTTGATCGCGATGATGCGGTCGAACAGTTCGGGGGTGGTTTCCAGCAGCGGCACGTCATGGCCGATGCCGGCCGCCTGGACCAGGATATCGACCCGGCCATGGGTGGCGCGGGTGGTCTCGACGAGTTCGGCGGCGCTCGCCGGATCGGCGACGTCCACGCGCAGCGGGGCGATGGGGGGCGCGGCATCGAGCGTTGCCGCGTCGGTCGCGATATCCGCGGCGATCACCTTCGCGCCCTCGGCGGCGAGGCGGGCGGCGATGGCGGCGCCGATGCCGGACAGCCCGCCGGTGACGATGGCGATCTTGTTGTCGAATCTCATGGCTTGTCTCCGGTCGGGGCGAGTCTGTCAGTGGGGGAGCAGGGCCGTGGTGATCGCCGGGACGAAGGCGACGATCAGCAGGCCGACCAGCAGCGCGGCAAGATAGGGCACGATGCGGCGCATGCCGGCGGCAGGGTCGATCCGCCCGATCGCGCAGGCGGCGTAGTAGCCGACGCCGAAGGGCGGGGCGAACAGGCCGATCCCCATCGCGAGGATCACCACGATCGCGTAGTGCACCTCGTTGATGCCGGCCTGGCTCGCCACCGGGAACAGCAGCGGGCCGAACAGCACCATCGCGGGGATGCCCTCGAGAACGCTGCCGAGCACGATGAAGACCAGGATGGACGCGAGCAGGAAGCCGTCGCGCCCGCCGGGCACCGCCTGCATCGCCGCCCCCAGCGACATCGCGAAGCCGGATTGGGTGAGCGCCCAGGACATGCAGCTCGCGGTGCCGATGATGAACAGGATCGCGCCGGAGAGCGATGCGCTGTCCACCAGCATCGGCCAGAGGCGGCGCCAGTCGAACTTGCGGTAGACGAGCAGGCCGACCAGGGCCGAATAGAAAATGCCGATGGTGGACACCTCGGTCGCGGTGGCGATGCCGTCGGCGACGGCGAAGCGGATCAGGAAGGGGACGACCAGCGCCGGCAGGGCGATGACGAAATTCCGCGCCATGATCCGGACGGGCGCGCGCGGCGCAGCACCGTGGCCATCGCGCCCCGCGTTCCGCCGCGCGATGATGCCGAGGACGATCGCCAGCACGAGCGCCGGCAGCATGCCGCCGGCGAAGAGGGCGGCGATCGAGACGCTGGTGACCGAGCCGATGATGATCAGCACCAGGCTGGGCGGGATCGTCTCGCTCATCGCGCCGGAGGCGGCGAGCAGCGAGACCAGCTCGCCCTCCGGCACGCCGCGGCGCTTCATCTCGGGGAACAGCACCGGGGCGACCGCCGCCATGTCCGCCGCCTTGGCGCCGGAAATGCCAGAGACGATATACATCGCGCCGAGCAGGACATAGCTGAGCCCGCCGCGGAAATGGCCGAACAGGGCGGCCAGGCTGTCGACCATCGCGCGGGCCATGCCGGTCATCTCGATCAGCGTGCCGAGGAAGACGAAGAGCGGCACCGCGAGCAGGATCAGCGAGCTCATGCCCTCCTGCATCTTGCCGACCATGATCGAGAGCGGAATGCCGCCGGCATCGGCGAGATAGGCGAAGGTGGCGAGGCCGAAGGCGAAACCGATCGGCACGCCGGCGGCAACGCCCGCGCCGAGCAGCAGCACGAAGAAGACGACGAGCGACCAGTTGCCGATATCGTCGAACCAGGGGGCGAGGACGGACAGCGCCAGGCCGGCGGCGGCGAGGCCGATCGCGGCGAGCAGCAGGTCGCGCAGGCGGTGCGCCGGGAGCTGGACCAGCGCGGTCAGCACGATCAGCCCGAAGCCGGCCGGCAGGGCGGCGGTGCGCAGGCTGCCGGGCAGGCCGAGCGCCGGCGTGTGGATCGCGCCCTGCTGGGCGGCGAAGCCGATCGCGTCCGGCAGGAGCAGCAGCGCGAAGCCGGCCATCGCCGCCAGCGCGAAGGCCTCGGCGAAGGCGCGGGACGAGGGGCCGAGACGGGCGACGAGCGCGGTCATGCGCATGTGGCCGCCGCGGCGCAGCGCGATGACCGTGCCGAACATGGCGAGCCAGAGGAACAGGAGTTCTTCCAGCTCCTCCGACCAGACCATCGCGATGCCGCAGGCGCGCGCCAGGATGCTCGCGCCGAGCAGCAGCACCTCGGCGGCGAGCAGCAGCGCCGCCGCCGCCTCGACCGCGCGGGCGAGCGCGCGGTCGGCACGGGCGAGAGCGCCGGGGCGGGGCGGCGTCATCGCAAGGCGGTCGTCAGGCGAGCTTGCCGACCGCGGCTTCCAGCGTGCTCCACGCCTCGTCGCCGAAGCGCTTCTTCCACTCGGCATAGAAGCCGGCCTTCTGCAGGGCGGCGCGGAAGGGGGCGGCATTCGTGTCGTTGAACTTCAGGCCCTGGCCGGAGAGCTTGCCGCGCAGGGAATCGTTGAGCTTCGCGACATCGGCGCGCTCCTTCACCGCGGCGCCGTTGATCTCGTCCTCGACGATGGCGCGCAGCTTCGGCGGCAGCTTCTCGAACGCCTTCGGGTTGGCGAGGAACCAGAACCCGTCCCACATGTGGTTGGTCATCGAGCAGTATTTCTGTACCTCGTAGAGCTTCGCCGTCTCGATCACCGCGAGCGGGTTTTCCTGCGCGTCGACGAGATGGGTCTGCAGGGCGGAGTAGACCTCGTTGAAATTGATCGAGGTCGGCACCGCGCCGAAATCCTTGAACAGCGAGGTCCAGAGCGCGGCGACCGGCACGCGGATCTTGAGCCCCTTGAAATCGGCCGGCTGCATGATCGGGTGGGTGCCGGTGGTGGTCTGGCGGAAGCCGTTGTCGAAGATCCGGTCGAAGGCGGTGAGGCCATGCGCGGCGATGCGGCCGCGGATATGGGCGCCGAGCTTGCCGTCCATCGCCGACCAGACCTGATGGTAGTCCTTGAAGGCGAAGCCGACGCCGGAAATCGCCGCGTCGGGCACCAGGGTCGACAGGATCAGGCCGGAGAGGGTGAAGAACTGCACGGCACCGCTGCGCAGCTGGCTGAGCGTTTCGGTATCCGAGCCGAGCGCGCTGTTCGGGAACAGCATGATGCGCAGCTGGCCGCCGCTGCGGTGCTCGATGTTGCGGATCGCCTCGGAGAGGCGGACGTTGAGCGGATGGGTCGCCGGCAGGTTGGTGGCCAGCCGGTAGCGCAGCACCGCCGCCTCGGCGCGGCCGCCGATGGTGAACAGGGGCAGGGCGGCCGCCGAAAGCCCGAGCTGGCGTCGCGTGATGGTCATGGTCAGGTTTCCTCCCGTTTTGCTGCGCCGGTTGTAAATTAAACGCGATCGTTTGCAACGGAAATGAACGCCGTGGCGGCGGCGGCCGTCACGGCGTCGGGATGCCGGCGCGGCGGGCGATCTGGCGGGCGCGGGCGCGGACCGGGGCGTCGACCATGGCGCCGTCGACCGCCTCGGCGCCATCGGGCCCGGCGGCGAGAATCCGCTGCGCCCAGGCGAGTTCCGCCGCCGACGGGCGGAAGCCCTGCCGGGCCGGCGCGATCTGGCGCGGGTGGATGCAGAGCTTGCCGCCGAAGCCGAGGCTGGCGGCGTGGCGGGCGTCGTCCTCGATCGCGGCTTCATCGTCGATCGCGGTGGTGACGCCGTCGATCGGCGGCGGCAGGGCGGCGAGGCGGGCGGCGAGCACGAGTTCCGCGCGGGCGTGGAGCAGGGCCTCGCGCGTGTGCGCGGCGCCGAGATCGGCGCAGAAATCGATCGAGCCGAACGCAAGCCGCGCAACCCCGGCGGCGGCGAGGCGGCGCGCCTCGGCGAGGCCGCGCGCGGTCTCGATCAGGGCGATGACCGGAGGGCCGCCGGCGGCTTGCGAAACCGCGGCGATCCGCTCCGGCGCTTCCGCCTTGGGCAGCACGATCCCGGCAAGGGGCAGGCGCGCGGCGCAGGCGAGATCCTCCGCGTGCCAGGGCGTGCCGGCGGCGTTCACCCGCAGGAAAATCTCGATCCCGCCGGGCAGCGCGCCCGGGGCGGCGAGGGCGGCGCGGGCGGCGGACTTCGCCGCGGGGGCGACCGCGTCCTCGAGGTCGATGATGATCGAATCGGCGCCGGAGGCGGCGGCCCTGGCGAAGCGTTCCGGCCGGTCCGCCGGGACGAAGAGCAGGGCGAGACCGCCGGCGCTCATGCGGGCGATCCGGCGCGCGGGGCGGGTGGGGTGCAGGGGCGGAAGGCGGGCAAGCGGCGTCTCCGGTTCGGCTGGATGCCGCAGGTTAGAGAGCCGGCGCGCGGGGTCAATGCGTCGCGCCGGGGAATGCGCGGGAGCGGCGTCAGATGGCCATCGCCGTCTGGTCCGGCCGCGCCGGCACCGAGAGATCGAGTTCGGCATCGGTCATGTTGGTGAAGTAGTGGTCGGGGTAGATGGTGTTGAGCCGGCGCAGGCCGAGGCGGGCGATTTCGGCCAGCGAGACGTCGTTCTGGGCCTCGTAGATCTCGACCTGCATGATGACCCTGTTGTTGCGCAACGTCCGCTCCATGCCTTTGAGGACGCGCGCCTCGTGGCCTTCGACATCGATCTTCATCACGATGACCGCGCCGGTTGCGGGCAGTGCCGCATCGATGGTGGTCGCGGGCACCGGGTAGGAGTCGGCGCCGTCATCGAGGATGCCGACGCCGGCGCGGTTGCCGTCCGGATGCGTCCGGCTGTCGCGGAAGCGGATGGTGCCGGTTGTATCGGTCACGGCGATGTTGGCGGCGGTGATCGCGTGCGTCGCGTCGTTCAGCAGCAGGTTGGCCTGCAGCTGGGCGAAGTTGTCGCGGTCGGCCTCGAAGGCGTGGATCCGGTCGAACAGGCCGGTGCGCAGGGCGAGGAGCGAATAGAGGCCGAAATAGGCACCCACATCGACGAACATCATGGAACCGATGCGCCCGGCGCGGCGGGCGAGGTGGAAGAGATAGTCGAGCTGCTCGCGCTCCCATGCATCGCTGTCGATCAGGGCGCGGTCGACGATCGAGCCGCGGTCGAGCAGGAGCGTGAGGCCCTGGCGGTCGTGGATATCGAATTTCGACCGGTGCCGGGGGGCCGCTTTCGGCACGCCCATCGCTGCCTCGATGGATGAAATCTTGTCGCTGATGTTCAGCAGCGCCGAATAGGCGCGGATCGTCTGACGCAGGGGGGTGAAGGTCCTGATCGACATCGCGAGGGTCCCGGATGGTGTCGCGGGACGATCCCATCCGCCTGCGGCGCCAGCAAGACGGGCTTAAGTATCCCGATCTCGCTCATTGGTGGTAGGGCCACCGGGACCGCACGGCATTTTGACCGGATGGTCGGAGTGAGAGGATTCGAACCTCCGGCCCCTGCGTCCCGAACACAGTGCTCTACCAGGCTGAGCTACACTCCGATGACGCGGCCTATAGCCAAGGGAGGCGGGATAGGCAAGGCTCCGGCGGCGCGTTTCTGCCGTGCGCGGCGACGGAAGGTGACGCAGGGCCACCATTGCGTTGACGAGATTTAACCACAGCATCCCGCCCCGATTATTCGCGATCTTGCAGATTGGGTGCTATGGAGCCGCCATGTCTCGACCTCTGAAAGCCGGCGAGCGGCTGGCCAAATCCGATTCGCGGCGCCGTGCCGGCCCCACTCCTCCCAAGCGTGGCGGCAAGCCTGCCCCCAGGAAGCGCCCCGGCCTTGCCGGCGTTGCGGGCGGGATGTTCGTGCGCGGCCTCTATCGCCTGGCGCTGGTCGGGATGGTGGGCGGCGTTCTCGTGGGCGGCGGGCTGTTCTTCTATTTCAGCAGCGGCCTGCCCGGCGTGGACCGGCTGCGCCATTACGAGCCGCCGCTCGAAACCCGGATCTACGCCGAGAATTTCCGCCTGATCGGCGCGCTGGGCACGCAGCACCGGATTTATGTGCCCTACGACCGGATTCCGCCGCTGGTCGCCGATGCGTTCATCGCGGCCGAGGACAAGAATTTCTGGACCGAGCCGGGAATCGACCCGCTGGCCATCGTCCGCGCCGGCGTGGTCGACCTGACCCGGATCGGCAGCCATGAGCGCCCGCTCGGCGCCTCGACCATCACGATGCAGGTGGTCAAGAACATGCTGCTCGACAACCGGATCGACTTCACCCGCAAGATCAAGGAGGCGATCCTCGCCGTCCGGGTCAACCGGGCGATGTCGAAGAAGCAGATCCTGACCCTGTATCTGAACGAGATCTTCCTCGGCCAGGACAGCTGGGGCGTGGCCGCGGCGGCGCAGGCCTATTTCGACAAGCCGCTGTCGCAGCTGACCGTTGCCGAGGCGGCGATGCTCGGCGGCCTGCCGAAGGCGCCGACCAATTACAACCCCTTCCTTCACCCCAAGCGCGCCCGCGACCGGCGGGACTGGGTGATCGGGCAGATGCAGGCGGACGGGTTCATCACCGCGGCGCAGGCGCGCGAGGCACTCGCCGCGCCGCTGGTGCCAAAGGCGGCTGCCGGGCCGGCGTCGATTCCCGGTGCGGGCTATTTCGTCGGCGCGGTGGAGACGCAGCTGGTCCGCATGTTCGGCCGCAAGACGGCGATGGAGGGCGGGCTCATCGTCCGCACCAGCCTCGATCCGAAGCTGCAGGCGGCGGCGACGCGGGCGATGCGCGACCGGCTCGTGTCGTACGACCACGAATTCGGCGTCTATCACGGCCCGGTCGGGCATATCGGCGCCGGGGAACTGGCCGCCGGCTGGGCGCGGGCGCTGGCGCGGCAGGACACGCCGAAGGGGCTCATCGCCTCCTGGCGTCTCGGCGTGGTGATCAGCGAGACCGCGCAGCGCGCGCGAATCGGCTGGCTCGACGGCGACTCGCCGTCGGAGGCGCATACCGGCACGCTCACCCTGGCGGCGATCCAGTGGGGGCGGCCGATGATCCACGGCCGTCCCGGGCCGCTGCTGCGCAACATGGCGCAGATGCTCAAGCCGGGCGATGTGATCATGATCGAGCCCAAGCCGGACAAGGGCGGGACGGTCTCGCTGGAGCAGGTGCCGAAGGTCGAGGGGGCGATGCTCAGCCTCGATCCGCAGACCGGGCGGGTGCTTGCCATGGTCGGCGGCTGGAGCAACCGGCTCAGCCCCTATAACCGCGCGATCCAGGCGCATCGGCAGCCCGGCTCCAGCGTCAAGCCGTTCGACTATCTGACCGCGATGCAGGCGGGCGTTCAGCCGGATGCGACGATTCTCGACGCGCCGTTCATCCAGCGCCTGTCGGACGGGCAGATCTACCGGCCGGGCAATTACGAGAATTCCTTCCAGGGCCCGGTGCCGGTGTTCTACGCGATCCAGGAGTCGCTCAACCTGGCCACGCTGCATCTGGTGCGGCGGGTCGGGCTGCCCAACGTGATCGCCAATTTCAAGAAATTCGGCGTGGTGAAGCACGCGCCGCTGATCTATCCGGCGGCGATCGGCGCGCTCGACACCACGCTGTGGCGCATGGTCCGCGGCTATGCCGCGCTCGACGAATACGGGCGCAAGGTGCAGCCCTCGCTGATCGACAGCGTGACCGCGCCGGACGGGCACATCCTGTACCAGGCGCCGGACCAGTCCTGCGCCAACTGCATGGACGGTTCGGCGCAGCAACCGCCGATCCTGAACCGGCCGGGCGCGCGGCTCGCCAATCCGGACAGCGTCTATCAGGTCATCATGATGATGCGGAACGTGGCCGAATACGGCACCGGCGTGCCGGCGGTGAAGGGGCTGAAGCGGCCGATCGCCGGCAAGACCGGCACGACCAACAATTTCAACGACGCCTGGTTCATCGGCTTCGTGCCGCAGATGGTGACGGGATGCTGGATCGGCTTCGACAAGCCGAGGGATCTCGGCGTCAACCAGACCGGCGGCAATGTCTGCGGCCCGGCCTGGAACCAGTACATGAAGGTCGCGCTCAAGAACCAGCCGGTGATTCCGTTCAAGCCGCCGCCGGGCATCACGCTGCACAAGGTGACGTTCCGCGACGAGACGGTGGAAGAGGCATTCAAGCCGGGCCAGACGCCGGGCGCGCAGTCCAACCCCGGGCTCGTCGCCGACGATCCGCTGAATCTCGGCGGTGCCTTCGCGAACACGACGCCGTCGACCGGGTCGCACGATTTCAGCCCGGCGCCGGATGGCCAGACCCCTTCGGGCGGGGCGCCGGCGCCGTCCGGCAATGTCGACAAATCGCTGGGCGGGCTGTATTGACCGGCTTTGGAAATCATCCCGACAGAATCTGAAGAGAAGAGAGAATGTCTGCCGAAACCCAATCGCTCGCCGAGCAGATCACGCAAAGCGTGGCCCTGCTGAGGAGGCATCTTTGACTGGGATGCCGCCCTTCGAAAACTCGAGGAACTGAACGCCCGCGCCGAGGACCCGGCGCTGTGGGACAATGCCGACGCCGCCCAGGCGATGCTGCGCGAGCGTAACCGCCTCGCGACCCAGACCGAGGCGGTGCACACGATCGAGCGCGAGACCGAGGATGCGCTCACCCTCGCCGAACTCGCCGAGGCGGAGGGCGACCAGTCGGTGCTCGCCGAGGCCGAGGCGGCGCTGCGCCGCATCTCCGAGGAGGCCAAGCGCCGCGAGATCGAGAGCCTGCTCGCCGGCGAGGCCGACGGCAATGACTGCTATCTCGAGGTGAATGCCGGCGCCGGCGGCACCGAGGCGCAGGACTGGGCCGAGATGCTGCTGCGCATGTACACCCGCTGGGCCGAGCAGCACGGCTACAAGGTGACGATGCTCGAGGAATCCGAGGGCGAGCAGGCGGGCATCAAGTCCGCCACCATCCAGGTCTCCGGCATGAACGCCTATGGCTGGCTGAAGACCGAGGCCGGGGTGCATCGGCTGGTGCGGATCTCGCCCTTCGACGCCAATGCGCGGCGGCAGACCAGTTTCGCCAGCGTCTGGGTCTATCCGGTGGTCGACGATTCGATCGAGGTCGAGATCAACCCGGCCGACCTGAAGGTGGACACGTTCCGCGCCTCCGGCGCCGGCGGCCAGCACGTCAACAAGACCGAGAGCGCGATCCGCATCACCCACGTCCCCTCCGGCATCATCGTCGCCTGCCAGAACGACCGCAGCCAGCACCGCAACCGCGCCACCGCGATGGAGATGCTGAAATCCCGCCTCTACGAGATGGAGTTGCAGAAGCGCGAGGAGGCCGCCGCGGCCTCGGAAAGCGCGAAGCGCGACATCGGCTGGGGGCACCAGATCCGCTCCTACGTGCTCGCACCCTACCAGCTCGTGAAGGATCTGCGGACCAACTTTGAAAGCGGCAATCCGGACGCGGTGCTGAACGGCGATCTCGACGCGTTCATGGCCGCATCGCTCGCCTCCCGCGTGGGGGCGACCCGCAGCGAGGCGTCGGCCCAGGCCGAGTGAACCGGCCCGAAGCGGCGGGTTCTGCCGCCGCTTCGGGAGACGGGCTGAATGCGGATGGCGGGACTTGAACCCGCACGCCCTGACGGGCAACAGATTTTAAGTCTGCTACGTCTACCATTCCGCCACATCCGCGTGGCGAACCGTTCCTGCCACGGCGCGGGCGCGTCGGGCAAGCGCCCGGCGGGCAGGTCAGAATCCGAACTGCACCTGCCGGCTGTTGCCGCGGGCGAGGTTGCGGTAGCGCGCCATCGCCAGCAGCGGGAAGAACCGCGGATAGCCGTGGTAGCGCAGGTAGAACACCCGCGGGAAACCGACCGCGTTATAGGGCTGTTCGGTCCACGAGCCGTCGTCTTCCTGCACCGATTGCAGCCAGGCGATGCCGCGGGCGACGGCCTCGTGCTCGGCCTGGCCGGCGGCCATCAGGCCGAGCAGCGCCCAGGCGGTCTGCGAGGGCAGGCTTTCGTGATACTCGCCGGGCTTCGCGTGGGCGTAGGTCTCGCAATCCTCGCCCCAGCCGCCATCCGGCCGCTGGCGGGCGAGCAGCCATTCGACGGCGCGGACCATCATCGGATCGTCCTGCGCCACGCCGGCGGCGTTCAGCGCGCAGAGCGAAGACCAGGTGCCGTAGATGTAGTTCGTGCCCCAGCGGCCGAACCAGGAGCCGTCCTGTTCCTGCTCGCGGCGCAGATAGGCGACGCCGCGCTCGATCGCCGGGCGATCTTCCGCGTGGCCGAGCTGGGCGAGGAAGGAGATGCAGCGCGCGGTGACGTCCGCCGTCGGCGGGTCGAGCAGGGCGCCGTGATCGGCGAAGGGGATGTGGTTGAGGTAGTGGAACTCGTTGTCCGAATCGAAGGCGCCCCAGCCGCCGGAGCGGCTCTGCATGCCGAGGATCCATTGCCGGGCGCGTTCCACCGCCTCGCGATGGGCGGGATCGCCGTTGCGGTCGAGGATCATGCCGACCACGGCGGTATCGTCCACGTCGGGGTAGTGCGCGTTGTTGTACTGGAAGGCCCAGCCGCCGGGCGGGGCGTCGGGCTTGCGATAGGCCCAGTCGCCCTTCACGTCGAGGATCTGGCGGGGGATCAGCCAGTCGCAGGCGGCGGCGAGTTGGGCATCGCCGGGGCTGCCGGCCTCGGCGAGGGCGTGGGCGGCCAGCGAGGTGTCCCAGACCGGGGAGAGGCAGGGCTGCACATAGCTCGCCCCCTCGAAACGGTAGGAGGCATCGGTCACCAGCTTGCGGACCGAGGCCCAGGCCGTCGCGTAATCCGGGTGGTCGGGGCTGTAGCCGAGCGTGTGATACATCATCACCGTGTTGGCCATGGCCGGGTAGATGGCGCCCAGCCCGTCCTCGCCGTTCAGGCGCGGGGTGATGAAGTCGATCGCCGCCTGGATCGCGCGCTTGCGGCTGCGGGCGGGGAAATGCCGCTCGAGCGGGCGCAGCGCCGAATCGATCGCCTTGAACAGGTAGCCCCAGTTCGAGCGGTAGGGGCCGCGGATATAGTCGGTCACCTGATCGGGCGGGGTGACGAACAGCTCGTCGATCCGCACGTTGCGCGGGTTGCGTGCGATGGGGCGCTCGGTCAGCAGCACCAGCAGAGGTGCTATGACGGTGCGCGACCAGTAGCTGATCTTCCAGATGGTGATCGGGAACCAGTCCGGCAGCAGCATGATCTCGACCGGCATGACCGGGCAGGCCCGCCAGGGGACGGCGCCGAACAGCGCGAGCTGGATGCGGGTGAACACATTGGTGCGCGCCGCCCCGCCGCGGGCGAGGATGGCTTCGCGGGCGCGGCGCATGTGCGGGGCGTCCGGATCGTCGCCAATCGCCTTCAGCGCGAAATAGGCCTTCACGCTGGCCGAAATGTCCATCGCCCCGTCATGGAAGAGCGGCCAGCCGCCGGGATTCTGCGGCGAATTGCCCTGGATGCCGCGCAGGAACACGCCGATGCGCGCTTCAAGCTCGGGGTCGATCCGGTCGAGGAAATGTTCGAGCAGGACGTATTCGGCGGGGATCGTCGCGTCGGCCTCGAGTTCGTAGACGTAATGGCCGTCCGCGCGCTGTTCCGCCGAAAGCCGCGCGTGGGCGCGGCTGATCGCCTGGTCGAGGGCATCGAAATCGAAGGAAATCGTATCGAACATTGCCCCCGTATATGCGATTTTGCTTCGCCGCGCCTAGTATCCTGCGGATAGGGCAGGGCCGGGATGCGGCTTGCGCCGGTCTCCCGCGCCCTGCGGAGCCGTTCAGTCGGGCAGGGTCTGGCCGCGCGTTTCGCGGCCGAAGGGGACGATCAGCAGCCCGATCGCGAAGGCGACGGCGGTGATCGCGACCGGCGTGCCCAGCGTTCCCATGCCCTTCACCGCCCCCGCGAGGATGAAGTTGACCACGGCGCCGGCGAAGCGGCCGATCGAGGTGCAGAAGGCGAAGGCGGTGGCGCGGATTTCGGTCGGATAGAGTTCCGGCAGCCAGAGACTGAACATCGCGAAGTTGCCGCCGCCGAAACCGAGGAAGAACAGGACGGTCAGGAAGGCCGGCAGGGCATGGCCGGCGGGCAGGTAGAACGCCCAGCCGAAGGCGAGGATGATGGTGATGAACATCACCGCGAAATAGATCGAGAGCGTCGGCCGCCGTCCCCAGCGCTCGGCCATGATCGGCAGGGCGATGCAGCCGAGGATGGTGCCGATGGAAAGGATGCCGGTGCCGAAGGAGGCCATGTGGATCGCCGCCTTGATCGGCATGCCGGCGGCCTTCGCGAGGATGATGATCGCGCTCGGTTCATAGACCGCGCCGGCCCAGAGCCCGATGATGGCGACCGTGAGCAGCACCGACATCACGATGGTCTGGCGCCGGTAGGCGGGCGCGAAGATGGCGACGAGGGGATGGGTGTCGCGGCCGGCGTGGTGGCGTTCCCATTTCCCCGTCTCCTTCACGCCGAGCAGGATCAGGATCGAGATGATGACGGGGACCATGCCGCAGAGGAACATCGCCCGCCAGCCAAGGCTTGCGCCCACGGTGAAATTGAGCGCGGCGGCGGCGAAGAAGCCGAAATAATAGCCTGTCTGCAGCAGTCCGGCGCCCATCTTGCGCCGGTCCTCCGGCCACGCCTCGGCGACATAGGTGCCGGCCATCGCCCATTCGCCGCCGATGCCGATGCCGGCGATCAGGCGGAACAGGCCGAGCTCCCAGATGTTTTGCGACAATGCCGCGGCCCCGGTGAAAACCGCGTAGAGCATGATGGTGGCGGCGAGCGCGTTGCGGCGGCCGAACCGGTCGGCGATCGGGCCCCAGAGGAACGAAAAGCCCCAGCCGACCAGAAAGACGGCGAACAGGATGGAGCCGATCTCGCCGATATTCGCCGGGGTGGGCTTGATGCCGGAGTGGGGCAGCAGCTCGGTGAGCGCCGGGGCCAGAACCAGCGCGTAGATCACGCTGTCCATCCCGTCGAGCATCCAACCGAACCAGGCGCCCCAGAACCCGGCGATCTGCTGCCGGTTGAGGCTGGTTCTCGCGCGCGCGCCACCAGGCGCGGCCGTGCCGAAATCGTTCATTCCGTTCCTCCCGCGTGCCGGAATCGGAGATTCCGGCAGAGCTTTCTGTCCAGTTATTTTTTTATGGACGCATGGGAACGATTCGCCAAATCAGCTTTCGGTGGTGATGAGCCCGCGCGTGCGCCGGGCCAGCCAGGACTGGCCCGGCGGCGCCATCAGCTGGTCGACCGCGGCGGCCCGCGCCACCGTTCCGTCGCGCAGATAGGCTTCGTGCCGCGCCTCGATCGCATCGGGATCGTAGAGATAGTTCACCATCACGCCGAACGACTCGGCGATGCCACGCGGACTCGTGTTGCCGAGCCAGTTGATCCGTTCGAGACGCGCGCCATTGCCGAGATGGAAGCGGGCCACCGGGTCGGGCCGGGCGGCGGCCGGAACGCCGTTCGCGCGCCAGGCGCCGGTCAGATAGAGCGCGGCGAGGCGCAGCAGGGGGCCGCGCAACGCCGCGGCGAGCGGCGCTTCGGTCCACCATGGGCGGTCCTCGAGAATCGATTTGAGCAGATTGGCGTCGCCTTCGGCGGAGGTATCGGCCGCCGGGGCGGTGCCGAGCGCGCGGCCGATCGCCTCGCGCTCCTCGGCGGCAAGCAGCGGGGCGGAGGGCGAGTCCAGCACCGCGCGGATGGCGCGGCGCAGGCCGGGAACGGGGGACAGGGTCGAGAATTTCCGCAGGTTTGCCAGTTCGGACTGGAGTTCGGCAACGACCTGCTTGATCAGGAAATTGCCGAAGGAGATGCCGCGCAGGCCCTCCTGGCAGTTCGATATCGAATAGAAGATCGCCGTATTTGCCCGTGCTGCGGCATCCTGCTGGGCATGCTCGGCGGCATCATCGTCGGCGGCCGGGGCCAGCAGCGGGCCGATCGCCTCGGCCAGCCCCTTGACCAGCGCGACCTCGACGAAGATCAGCGGCTCGTCCGGCAGGGCGGGATGGAAGAAGGCGAAGCAGCGGCGATCGGGGGCGAGGCGGCGGCGCAGGTCGTCCCAGCCCTGGATTTCGTGCACCGCCTCGTAGGCGATGAGCTTTTCGAGAATGAAGGCCGGGGTGCGCCAGTCGATCCGGCGGAGCTCCAGGAAGCCGCGGTTGAACCAGGATGCGAAGAGGTGCCGAAGGTCGGAATCGAGCGGAGCAAGGCTCGGGCGTTTCGGCAGTTCGGCCAGCACCTCCCGGCGCATGTCGATCAGCGCGCCGGTGCCGCCGGGCGCCATGTTCATCCGGCGCAGGAGTTCCTGGCGGGGCGGCTCGGCGGCTGTGGCGAGGGCGGCGGCGGTGGCCGCGTCGGGCGATCCCAGATAGGCGCGGGCGGCGTCCTGGAGGCGGTCCGCGTCCGGCTCGAAGCCGGTGGCGAGGAATTCGCAGAACGTGATCCGCTCATGCGGCGCGAGGCCGCGCAGCGTGCCGAGCAGGGCAGCGGCGAGGGCCGCGCCGGAGGCTTCGCCACGCCCGCCCAGCAGGGCATCGGCCAGAAGCTCCGCCCGCTCGCGCGAGGGAAGATCGTCATTCGGCAGATTGACGAAGACGCGCCCGTGCTCGGCGATCGACGACCAGAGGCGTTCAAGCCAGGAGCGGTTGGGGCGATCGTGCGAAAGGGGGGAGGTGGCGGACATCTCGGAACTCCTGCGGCAATCGACGCCGGATGATACCGGATTGCCGCAGGGGTTGGAACCGAGGAGCGGTGCGGACTCAGTTTCCGTGCGTGGCGAGGGCGTCGACCCGCGCCTGCGCGGTGATCAGACGGTCGGACGCATCGCGCCAGGCGATCTCGTCCGCGTCATCGGTTTCGCGCCAGGCCGCTTCGGCGGCGGCGAGTTCGTCGGCCGCCTTGAGCGGATCGATTTCGCCGAGCTTGGTGATCGCATCGGCGAGCACGGTGCAGCGCTCTTCGGTGATCTGGGCGAAGCCGCCGGAGACGAAGAAACGGTCGACCAGCTTCTCGTCCTCGTAAAGGTCGATCAGGCCGCCGCGCAGCGAGGTGATCATCTTCGAATGGCCCGGCAGGACACCGAGGTCGCCCTCGGTGCCGGGGATCACCACCATGCTGACCGGCCGGGCGAGCAGGAGCCGCTCCGGGCTGATGATTTCGAGCGCGACGGTCATGGGATCAGGCCGTCGCGTTCAGGGACTCGGCCTTCTTCACCGCGTCCTCGATGGTGCCGACCATGTAGAAGGCGGCTTCCGGCAGGTGGTCGTATTCGCCGGCGCAGATCGCCTTGAAGCTGCGCACCGTGTCTTCCACCGGCACGAAGATGCCCGGCGAGCCGGTGAACACCTCGGCGACGTGGAAGGGCTGCGAGAGGAAGCGCTCGATCTTGCGGGCGCGGGCGACGGTGAGCTTGTCGTCTTCCGACAGCTCGTCCATGCCCAGGATCGCGATGATGTCCTGCAGCGACTTGTAGCTCTGCAGGATGCGCTGCACCTCGCGGGCGACGTTGTAGTGCTCCTCGCCAACGATGCGCGGGTCGAGCGCGCGGGAGGTGCTGTCCAGCGGGTCGACCGCCGGGTAGATGCCCTTTTCCGCGATGGCGCGGTTCAGCGTCGTCGTCGCGTCGAGATGCGAGAAGGAGGTGGCCGGCGCCGGGTCGGTCAGGTCGTCAGCCGGGACGTAGATGGCCTGGACCGAGGTGATGGAGCCCTTCTTGGTCGAGGTGATGCGCTCCTGCAGCGCGCCCATGTCGGTCGCGAGCGTCGGCTGGTAGCCCACCGCGGAGGGGATGCGGCCGAGCAGCGCCGAGACCTCGGCGCCCGCCTGGGTGAAGCGGAAGATGTTGTCGACGAAGAACAGCACGTCCTGGCCTTCCTCGTCGCGGAAATATTCCGCCATGGTCAGGCCGGAGAGGCCGACGCGCATGCGCGCACCCGGCGGCTCGTTCATCTGGCCATAGACCAGCGCCACCTTGGAGCCCTCGGTGGTGTTGTCGCCGAGCTTGATGACGCCGGCGTCGATCATCTCGTGGTAGAGGTCGTTGCCCTCGCGGGTGCGCTCGCCGACACCGGCGAAGACCGAGACGCCGCCGTGGCCCTTGGCGATGTTGTTGATCAGTTCCTGGATGAGCACGGTCTTGCCCACGCCGGCGCCGCCGAACAGGCCGATCTTGCCGCCCTTCAGATAGGGGGCGAGCAGGTCGACGACCTTGATGCCGGTGACGAGGATCTCGGCCGAGGTGGCCTGCTCGTCGAAGCTCGGCGCCTGGCGGTGGATCGGCGCGGTGCGGGTGGTCGGGATCGGCCCGCGCTCGTCGATCGGCTCACCGATCACGTTGAGGATGCGGCCAAGGGTCTCCGGGCCGACGGGAACGGCGATCGCCTCGCCGGTGTCGCGCACCTCGTCGCCGCGGGCGAGACCGTCGGTGCTGTCCATCGCGATGCAGCGGACGGTGCGCTCGCCGATTTCCTGCGCGACTTCAAGCACCAGCCGGCGGTCGCCCACCCTGGTTTCCAGCGCGTTGAGGATGTAGGGCAGCTCGCCCTCGAACTGCACGTCGACCACGGGGCCCATGATCTGCGTGATGCGGCCGGTAACGTTCTTTGCCATATGCGTAATTCCCTAAGCCTCAGAGCGCTTCCGCGCCGGAAATGATCTCGATCAGTTCCTTGGTGATGTTCGCCTGACGGGTGCGGTTGTAGTTCAGCGTGAGACGGTTGATCATCTCGCCCGCATTGCGCGTCGCGTTGTCCATCGCGGTCATGCGCGCGCCCTGTTCGCCGGCGGCGGATTCGAGCAGCGCGCTGTAGATCTGCACCGCGAGGTTGCGCGGCAGCAGACGGTCGAGCAGCGTGCCGTCATCCGGCTCGATCTCGTAGTCGCCGGCGGGCTGGTCCGAACCGGCATTGTCGTTCGCGGCCTGGCCGGCGCTCGCCGGGATCAGCGGCGTTTCGCTCGGCACCTGCGACATCACCGAGACGAAGCGGTTGAACATCAGCGTGCAGACGTCGAACTTGCCGTCGTTGAACGCGGCGATGATCTGGTTGGCGATCGCTTCCGCATCGGCGAACTCGATCGTCTTCTTGCCGACGAAATTCGCCTCGCCGATGATCTTCTCGCGCATGTCGCGGCGGAAGAAGTCGCGCCCCTTGCGGCCGACCGTGAACAGCCGGACCTGCTTGCCCTCGGCCTCCAGCTTGCGCGCCCGCGCCCGGGCGGCGCGGTTGATCGAGGCGTTGAACGGTCCGGCGAGGCCGCGATCGGCGCTCACGACGACGATGAGATGCGTGCGGTCCGCCCCGTTGCCGACGAGCAGCGCCGGCGCGTTCGGGTTTTCCGCAGCGCCCTCGGCGAGGGCGCCCATCATCGCCGCCATCCGCGTGGCGTAGGGGCGCGCCGCCTCGGCCTGCGCCTGGGCACGGCGCAGCTTGGCGGCGGCGACCATTTTCATCGCCTTGGTGATCTTCTGCGTCGACTTGACGCTGGCGATCCGGTTCCGGAGGGCTTTCAGGCTGGCCATCTGTGCCGACCGCCGCTTACGCGAAGCTGGAGGCGAAGGACTTGACGAAGTCGACGAGCTTCGTCTCGGTCTCCTTCTTGATTTCGCGGTCGTTGCGGATCGAGTCGAGGATTTCCGGCGAACGCGCCTTCATCTCGGAGATCAGCTGGGCCTCGAAATCGCCGATGCGGTTGACCGGCACCTCGTCGAGATAGCCGCGGGTGCCGACGAAGATCGACACCACCTGCTCCTCCACCGGCAGCGGCTTGAACTGCGGCTGCTTGAGCAGCTCGGTCAGGCGCGCGCCGCGGGCGAGCAGCTTCTGGGTCGAGGCATCGAGATCCGAGGCGAACTGCGCGAAGGCCGCCATCTCGCGATACTGCGCGAGGTCGAGCTTGATCTTGCCGGCGACCTGCTTCATCGCCTTGATCTGCGCGGCCGAGCCGACGCGCGAGACCGAGTTGCCGACGTTCACCGCCGGGCGGATGCCCTTGAAGAACAGTTCGGTCTCGAGGAAGATCTGCCCGTCGGTGATCGAGATCACGTTGGTCGGGATATAGGCCGAGATGTCGCCCGCCTGGGTCTCGATGACCGGCAGCGCGGTCAGCGAGCCGGCGCCGAACTCGTCGGACATCTTCGCGGCGCGCTCGAGCAGGCGCGAGTGCAGGTAGAACACGTCGCCCGGATAGGCCTCGCGTCCCGGCGGGCGGCGCAGCAGCAGCGACATCTGGCGATAGGCGACGGCCTGCTTCGAGAGATCGTCATAGACGATCAGCGCGTGCATCCCGTTGTCGCGGAAATACTCGCCCATCGCGCAGCCCGTGTAGGGGGCGAGGAACTGCATCGGCGCCGGCTCGGAGGCGGTGGCGGCGATGACGATGGAGTATTCCATCGCGCCGTTTTCCTCGAGCGTGCGCACGAGCTGGGCGACGGTGGAGCGCTTCTGCCCGACCGCGACGTAGATGCAGTAGAGCTTCTTGCTCTCGTCGTCCTGCGCGTTCAGCGGCTTCTGGTTGATGAAGGTGTCGACGATGATCGCGGTCTTGCCGGTCTGACGGTCGCCGATGACCAGCTCGCGCTGGCCGCGGCCGATCGGGATCAGCGCGTCGATCGACTTCACGCCGGTCTGCATCGGCTCGTGCACCGACTTGCGCGGGATGATGCCGGGCGCCTTGGTCTCGACCAGGCGGCGCTCGGTCGCCTCGATCGGGCCCTTGCCGTCGATCGGGTTGCCGAGCGCGTCGACCACGCGGCCGAGCAGGCCCTTTCCGACCGGCACGTCGACGATGCGGCGGGTGCGGGTGACGGTGTCGCCCTCGCGGATCGCCTTGTCGTCGCCGAAGACGACGACGCCGACATTGTCGTTCTCGAGGTTCAGCGCCATGCCCTGAACGCCGGCATTCGGAAACTCGACCATCTCGCCGGCCATCACGTTTGCGAGGCCGAACACGCGCGCGATGCCGTCACCGACCGACAGGACCTGGCCGGTTTCGGCGACGTCCGTCTCGGTGTCGAAGCTCGCGATCTGCTTCTTCAGAATCTCGGAGATTTCGGCGGGGCGGATCTCCATATCAGGCGGCTCCCTTCATCACATGGCGCAGGCGTTGCAGGCGCGATTTCAAACTGGTGTCGTAAAGCTTGGATCCGATCCGCACGGTCAGCCCGCCGAGCAGCGACGGGTCGACCGTTTCGCGGATGGTGACGCGCCCGTAGCCGGCCTCGGCGAGGCGGGCGGTGAGCTGGGCGCGCTGGGTGTCGGTGAGCGGATGCGCCGAGGCGATGTCGGCCGCGACCACGCCGCGCTTCTCCGCGACATAGACGGCAAATCCCGCGACCAGCGACGGCAGGTCGGCCAGGCGGCGGTTGGCGATGGCGGTGCCGATGAAATTACGGACGAGATCGGACACGCCCTGGCTGGCGAGCACCTGTTCCATGGCGCGCCCGGCCTCGCGCGCGTCGATCGAACGGCTGGCGATAAGGCGGCGCAGCGACGGATCTTCCGCGAACAGCCGGCCCAGTGCCGCCATTTCGGAGACCACTTCATCGAGCTGCTTGCGTTCGTCGGCGAGTTCATAAAGCGCCCGCGCATAGCGGGCCGACAGGCCGGATGTCCGGTCCTGCTGCGGGGAGGCGGCTTGCGGCGATGCGGAAACGGCGGACGACACCAGTATGACCCTGCTTTCGATCTCAGTTCTTGCGTTTCAACCCCGGACCGGCCCGCCGCGCCCTGTCGGCCAGAGTGCGGACATGCCTTCCCGTGCGCTTTTTCAAGCGATGCGCGCCAGTAGCATACGCCCCCCGGCCGCGCAACGCATGCGCTCACAGGAATGAGATCGGATCGATGTCGATATCGATCCGCGCGGCGCGGGGCAGCCCCTCGGCGCGAGCACGGTCGAGCCAGGCGCGCAGCACGGGCTGCACCGCGATCCCGCGCGGCGCGCGCAGCAGCAGGCGGCGGCGATGCCGGCCGCGCAGCATGGCGAAGGGGGCCGGCGCCGGGCCGAGCACCTGCACGCCATCGCGCGGCTGGGTGCGGGCGAGGGCGGCGGCGGCGGCATCGGCGGTGGCGGCCTCGTCGGCGCTGACGATCAGCGCGGCGAGCCTTCCGAAGGGCGGCCAGTGGCCCGGCGCGCGCAGATCGGCCTCGGCGCGGCGGAAGCCGGCAAGGTCGTTGCCGATGAGGGCGCGCATCACCGGATGCTCCGGCGCGTAGGTCTGCAGCAGGACACGGCCGGGCAGGCGCCCGCGCCCGGCGCGGCCGGCGACCTGGTGCAGCAACTGGGCGCTGCGCTCGCCGGCGCGCAGGTCGCCGCCGCCGAGGCCGAGATCGGCATCGACCACGCCGACCAGCACGAGATCGGGGAAGTGCCAGCCCTTGGCGATCATCTGCGTGCCGATCACGAGGTCGATCTCGTGGGCGACGATGGCGCGCAGCGCCGCCTCCGCCTGCTCGGCGGTGGTGATGGCGTCGCTCGCCATCAGGATGGTGCGGGCGGCGGGGAACAGCTCGGCGACTTCCTCGGCGATGCGTTCCACCCCCGGGCCGATCGGGACGAAACTCTGCTCCGCCGCGCAGTCCGGGCATTTGGCGGGAGCCTGCGCGGCGTGGCCGCAATGGTGGCAGAGCAGGTGGCCGGGCCGGCGGTGTTCCACCAGCCAGGCGGTGCAGTTCGGGCAGGTGAGCCGGTGCCCGCAGCCGCGGCAGAGCGTGAGCGGCGCATAGCCGCGGCGGTTGAGGAAGAGCATCGCCTGGCCGCCGCCTTCCAGCGTGGTCTCCAGCGCGCCGGCCAGCACGGGAGAGAGAAAGCGGCCGCGCGCGGGTGGGGCGGCGCGCAGGTCGATCGCCTCGATCGCCGGCAGCCTCGCGCCGCCATGGCGGGCGGCGAGGGTGATGTGGCGGTAGCGGCCGGCTTCGGCGTTCACCGCCGATTCGAGGCTCGGCGTGGCGGAGGCGAGGATGACGGCGCAGCCGGAGATCCGCCCGCGCACCACCGCCATGTCGCGCGCATGGTAAGTGACGCCGTCCTCCTGCTTGTAGGCGGCCTCGTGCTCCTCATCGACCACGATCAGGCCGGGATCGGCGAAGGGGAGGAACAGCGCCGAGCGGGCGCCGAGCACCAGCCTCGCCGCACCGCTCGCGACAGCGTGGTAGTTCGCGCGGCGGGTCGCGGGTGTCAGCCCGGAATGCCACAGCGCCGGCGCCGCGCCGAAGCGGGCGGCGAAGCGCGCGGCGAACTGGGCGGAGAGCGCGATTTCCGGCACCAGCACCAGCGCCTGCCGCCCCTCCCGCAGGCAGGCGGCGATGGCTTCGCAGAACACCTCGGTCTTGCCCGCGCCGGTAACGCCCTCGAGCAGCGTGACCTCGAACCGCCGTGCGGCGACCGAGGCGCGCAGGGCGGTGGCGGCCTCTTCCTGTGCCGCCGACAGCGCGGGCGGCGCGTGGTCGGGGTCGGGCAGCGGAACAGACGGATCCCGCACGGCGGGGCGCAGCAGCCCGGCATCGGCAAGGCCGCGCACCACGGCGGCGCCGGTGCCGGCCGCGGCGGCGAGCTCGGCGGTGGTCGGGCGGTCGAGCGTCGCGAGCGCATCGAGCACGCGCTGGCGCGTGGCGGTGATCCGCCCGGACGGCGCTGCGCCCGCCGCCCAGCCGGCGCGCGGGGCGGGCGGGTCGAGCAGGCCGGTCTTGAGGGCGAGGGCGAGCACCTCGCCGCGCGGCGCCATGGTGTACTGCGCGACCCAGTCGATGAAGCGGCGGAGCGGACCGGGCAGGGCAGGGGTGGCGATAACGGCGTGCAGCGTCTTCAGCCGGGCCGGCGCGATGCCCGGCTCCGGCGCGTCGTCCCACACCACGCCATGCACGATGCGCCGGCCGAGCGGCACGGTGACGACGGCGCCCGGCGGCGGCGCCTCGCGCGCCTCATAGGTGAAGGCGGCATCGAACGCGTAGGGCAGCAGGACGGAGACCAGCGCCATCAGGCGCGGGCCGGGTCAGACGTTGAAGCGGAACAGCAGGACGTCACCATCCTGGACAATATAGTTGCGCCCCTCGATTCGCAGCTTGCCGGCCTCGCGCGCGCCGGCCTCGCCGTTGCAGGCGACGTAGTCGTCATAGGCGATGGTTTCGCAGGCGATGAAACCGCGCTCGAAATCGCCATGGATCACGCCCGCCGCGGCGGGGGCGGCGGTGCCGCGCGTGATCGTCCAGGCGCGGGTCTCCTTCGGGCCGCAGGTGAAATAGGTGATCAGGCCGAGCAGGTCGTAGCCGGCGCGGATCACCCGGTCGAGCCCGGAATCGGCAAGGCCGAGGCCTTCGAGGAATTCCTCGCGCTCGCCGGCGGGCAACTGCGCCACCTCGGCCTCGATCGCGGCGGAGACGATGACATGCGCCGCCCCCTGCGCCGCCGCCATCTCGGCGACGCGGGCCGACTGCGCGTTGCCGGTCGCCGCCGAGGCTTCCTCGACGTTGCAGACATAAAGAACTGGCTTGGCGGTGAGCAGCTGCAGCCGGCGCACCGCCTCCTCCTCGCCAGCGGGAATCGCGGTGCGGGCGGGCCTTCCGTCTTCGAGGACTTTCAGAAGCGGCTCGATCAGCGCGAGCTCGGCGGCGGCGGCGCGGTCGTTGCCGCGCGCCTTCTTCTGCAGGTTGGGCACGCGCTTCTGCAGGCTTTCGAGATCGGCCAGCATCAGCTCGGTCTCGACCGTGTCGGCGTCGCGCAGCGGGTCGATATGCCCCTCGACATGGGTGATGTCGTCATCCTCGAAGCAGCGCAGCACGTGGATGATGGCATCGACCTCGCGGATATTGGCGAGGAACTGGTTGCCGAGACCCTCGCCCTTCGCCGCCCCGCGCACGAGGCCGGCGATGTCGACGAATTCGAGGCTGGTGGGAACGGTCTTCACCGACTTGCCGATCTTCGCCAGCACGTCGAGCCTGGGGTCGGGCACGGCGACGCGGCCGACATTCGGCTCGATCGTGCAGAACGGATAATTCGCCGCCTGCGCCGCGACGGTCGCGGTCAGCGCGTTGAACAGGGTCGACTTGCCGACATTGGGCAGGCCGACGATGCCGCAGTTGAAACCCATCTCAGGCGGTGTCCTTGGTCAGGAGGGCGACTTTCGTCATGAAATCTTCCGGCTTGCCGGCGGCGAGCAGGGGGGCGGCGTCGGAGACGGCTTCGAGCGTGTCGACCAGCCAGTCCTCGTCCGTCTTCGCGAAATTGCCGAGCACATGGCCGTGCACCCGCGCCTTGTCGCCCGGATGGCCGATGCCGAGGCGCACGCGCCAGTAGTCCTGGGTGCCGAGCGTGCGATCGATGCTGCGCAGGCCGTTATGGCCGGCCGCGCCGCCGCCGCGCTTCACCCGCACCTTGCCGGGGATCAGGTCGAGCTCGTCATGAAAGACGGTGACGGCGTCTGGCGGCAGCTTGAAGAAGGCGCTGGCCGGCTGCACCGCGCGGCCCGACTCGTTCATGTAGGTCAGCGGCTTGAGGGCGACGATCTTCTCGCCGCCGATGCTGCCCTCGCTCACCAGGCCGGAAAAGCGCTTCCGCCACGGCGCGAAGCCGTGGCGGTCGGCGATCACGTCGATCGCCATGAAGCCGATATTGTGACGGTTCCGCGCCATCCCGGGTTCGGGATTGCCGAGGCCGACCCACAGCTTCATGGCGAGGGTTCCGCGATATTACTTCTTGCCGCCCTTGGCAGCGCCCTTGGCGGCACCCTTGGCCGGCGCGGCGGCGGCACCCTCGGCCGGGGCCGCCTCGGCCACCACGGTCGGCGGCGCGATGGTCGCGATCACGAAGTCACGGTCGGTGATGGTCGGCTTCGCCTCGCCGGTGCCCTTGAGGTCCGACCAGCGGATATTGTCGTTGATGTCGAGCGGGCCGAGATCCGCCTCGAAATGATCGGGGATGTGATCCGGGTCGCACAGCACCTCGACGGCGTGGCGCACGACGTTCAGCACGCCGCCGCGCTTCATGCCGACCGAGATCAGCTCGTTGAGGAAGTTGACGTTCACAGCCACCCGAACCGGCTCGCCGGCGGCGAGGCGCTGGAAGTCCACATGCTCGGGCTGGTCGGTGACCGGATGCAGCTGGATGTCGCGCATCAGCGCGCGGGCCTTGCCCGAAGCGGTCTCGATCTCGTAGAGGCGCGAGCGCCAGCCGCCGCGCTTCATCTCGCGCAGCACGATGCGCGGGTCGAGCGCGATCAGGGTGGGTTCCTGCTTCGCCCCGTAAATCACCGCCGGCACCTTGCCGGCCCGCCGTGTCGCCCGCGCCACCCCCTTGCCGGCCCGCGCGCGATCCTCGGCCGCAATGGTCTCGAACTTGGCCATTCTTCGCTCCATGAACTCAATGAAAAAAACCGGCCTCCAGGGGTGCCGGCAGGGTTCGCCTAGCCCATCGGGGCGGGCGTGACAAGTTTTGTCGCCGCATGCGCGCCATCCGCGTGGCGGCGGGGCGGGTCAGAGCATGAAGCGGTCGCCGAGATAGACGCGGCGGACCTCGGGATGCGCCACCACCTCGTCCGGCGCGCCTTCCATGAGGACATGGCCCTCGTGCAGGATATAGGCGCGGTCGATCACTTCCAGCGTCTCGCGGACATTGTGGTCGGTGATGACCACGCCGAGGCCGCGCTGCTTGAGCTGGGCCACCATGTCGCGGATCTCGCCGACCGCGATCGGGTCGATGCCGGCGAGCGGCTCGTCGAGCAGGATGTAGCTCGGCCCGGTGGCCAGCGCGCGGGCGATCTCGACCCGCCGGCGCTCGCCGCCGGACAGGGCGAGGGCCGGCGTGCGGCGCAGGTGCGAGATGCCGAATTCGGCGAGCAGGGCATCCAGCATGGCCTCGCGCCGGTCGGGATCGTTCTCCACCACCTCGAGGGCGGCGGTGATGTTCTGTTCGACCGTCAGGCCGCGGAACACGCTGGCTTCCTGCGGCAGGTAGCCGATGCCGAGCCGCGCGCGGCGATACATCGGCAGGGTCGAGATATCGGCGCCGTCGAGCATGATCGATCCGGAATCCGGCTGGATCAGCCCGACGATCATGTAGAACGTCGTGGTCTTGCCGGCGCCGTTCGGGCCGAGCAGCCCGACGGCCTCGCCACGCCGCAGCGTGACCGAGACGTTGCGCACCACGGGACGCTTGCGGAAACTCTTGCCGAGGCCACGCGCGACCAGCCCCTGCTCGGCCAGAGTGCCGGGAACGGGGAAGCGTTCGCGAACGCCGCCCTCGATGACGCGAAGCTGCTCCTTCATCATTTCGCTCTGGCGCCCGATTGCGGCGATTTCGCGGCACCGGGTTTTGCGGCCGGCGCCGAGTCCGGCAGGATGAGGCCCTCCACCCGATGGCCGGGAGCGGAGAGCAGCGTCGCCACCCCTGTCTTCATGTTGACCTGGGCGATGTGGCCGGCAAGCTCGTTCGGGCCGTGGGTGATGTGGACATTGCCGGTGAGCACCGCGATTCCGGTGGCCGGATGATAGACGCCGTGATCGCCGGTCGCGACATCGGTCTGCGTCGTCACGACGACATGCCCCTCCGCCACCACCTTGCGCAGCTGGCTCGCTTCCGCCGTGGAGCCCGCCGGTGGCGTGCCGCCGGCTTTCGGCGCGGCGGGGGCGGCGGTGAAATAGCCGGTCAGCCGGTCGGCGGTGACGGACCGGCCGTCCTTGCCGAGCACTTTCGCATGGCCGATCGCGACCGCCTTGCGGGCCTCGGACCAGTATTGCAGCGCCCTGGTGGCGGTGACCGTCTCGGTCGGGGTGATCAGCCGCAGGTTGCCGCCGGTCAGCACGAGTTCGTGGCGGGCCATGTGATAGACCGCGAGATCGCCGAAGGCCTGCTCGGTCGCGGTGAAGATGTGGACATGGCCCACCGCGTCGAGCTGGGTGATCTGCGACGCGCCGGAATCGAGGCCGCCGAGGCCTCCGGCCGAAGCATCAGGTTTCGCCGCCGGCGTCGGCTTTGCCGCGCCGCTGGCCGGCTTCGGGCTGTAATGGGCGACGAGTTCGTCCGCCGTCACCGTGACCTTGCCGCGCACCGCCCTGGCATTGCCCTTCGCGGTCACGATCCGGGTCTTCTGGTTCCAGGAAATGCCGTTCTGCGCCGTGATGTCGATCGGCGCCGGCTGGCCGCCGGCGGTGCCGAAACCGAGCGACTGCGCGCTGGCGCCGGCGGGAAGGGCGGCCACGAGCAGGAGCGCCGTGAGCGGCGCCGCCAGCGGCCTCATGAACCGCCTCCGGCACCCGTGGCGGTCGATGACGGATTCGCCTGGTCGAGCACGAGATGCGAAGGCCCGGTGAAAGTGATGATCTGGCCGCGATTGCGCGCGGTGAAGCCCTGCGCCGAGGTCAGCGTTCCGAACGGGCCGAAGGCGCTGACCGGGTCGTGCCCGTCGGCGGTGCCGGCCTGGATGTCGATCGTTGCCTGGCGCGTGCGCATGGTGGTACCGTCGGCGCGGTAGAGCGTCACCTTGCCGGCCAGGTCGAGACGCTGGGTCTTCTGGTGATAGACGCCGTTGCGGGCATCGAGCATGAACCAGGCGCCGCCTTTCGTCGTGATGTCGCCTTTCGGCCCGGTCAGGCTCAGCCGGTCGCCGCCGGTCTGCACGGCGTGGCGCGCGGTGATGGTGAATTTCTCGCCGCGCGCGTCCACGCCGCGATATTCCGCCGTGCTCATCCGCGAGAGGGCGGCGCCCGAGGCTTGCGGCAATTCGCGATAGGTGACCCGGCCGAAGCTCGCGCCGCTGCGCAGGTCGGGGAAGATCACGATGGCGAAGAGCAGCACGGCCGCGATCGCCGGGAGAACGATCTTGGCGATGCCGACGATGCGCCGCTGCCGGCCGAGGGCGGCGCGCTGGCGGTCGCGCGCGTGGGCCAGGGCGGCGAACAGCCCGTCGGCCTGCGAGAACAGCGTGCCGTGCCGCTGCGGCTTGCCGGGCTGGTCGGGGGTGCGCGCGGTGTTCATGCGACACCCGCCCGCAGCAGGTCGTGCATGTGGACGATGCCGAGCACCCGCCGCGACTCGTCCACCACGAACAGCGACATCACCCGCGGGGTCAGCGCCGTCATGTCGTGCAGCGCCTCCTCGGCCAGGCGTTCGGGCCCGATCACGCGCGGGCTGGTGGTCATGATGCGGCCGACCTCCCGCGTCAGCAGATCCGGCGCCATGGCCCGGCGGAGGTCGCCGTCGGTCACCACGCCGAGCAGGCGGCGTTCGCCGTCGATGATGCCGAGGCAGCCGAAATGCTTTGCGGTGATCAGCAGGATCGCCTGATCCATGCGCGTGTCTGGCCCGGCGAGCGGCACGGCCTCGCCTTCATGCATCAGGTCGCGAACGCGCCGGAGCCGGGCGCCGAGCTTGCCGCCGGGGTGGAACAGGCCGAAATCGGCGGCGGTGAAGCCGCGCCGGGCGAGCAGGGCAACGGCGATGGCGTCGCCGAGCGCCATCTGCATCGTCGTGCTGGTGGTCGGCGCCATGCCGATCGGCCCGGCCTCGGGGGCGGCGGGGAGCAGCAGCACGAGGTCGGCGGCGCGGGCCAGGGTGCTCTCGGCGCGGCTGGTGATCGCGACCAGCGGCAGGGCGAAGCGGCGGACATGGGAGACGATGGCGGCGAGTTCGGCGGCCTCGCCGGAGTTCGACAGGGCGATCACCGCGTCGCCCGGCACGATCATGCCGAGATCGCCGTGGCTCGCCTCGGCCGGGTGGACGAACAGCGCCGGCGTGCCGGTGGAGGCGAGGGTGGCGGCGATCTTGCGCGCCACA
Source organism: Acidiphilium multivorum AIU301 (assembly GCF_000202835.1). NCBI lineage: Bacteria > Pseudomonadati > Pseudomonadota > Alphaproteobacteria > Acetobacterales > Acidocellaceae > Acidiphilium > Acidiphilium multivorum. The sequence goes on along the minus strand of NC_015186.1, from coordinate 1,917,117 downwards.
TGGCCGGACTTGCCCATGCCGGTGACGACGACGCGGCCGGCGATGTCCGCCAGCGTCGTCACCGCCGCGGTGAAGCCCTCGCCCAGCGTTGCGGCCAGGGCGTTGAGCGCGGCCGCCTCGGTCGCGAGCACGTCGCGCGCGATGGCGAGATCGTCGGTGGCGGCCGTCGGGGACTGATCGCGGCGTGGAGGGGCAACAGGCATGGTCTGTCCGCTCGTCATGGCCTTGTATGTGACGATGCGCCGCGCCGGGTCAACAGAATGACGCGCGGGGCGGAGCCGCCGTCAGCGATGGCTGAAAATGTCGGGATCCTCGAAACCGAGCAGATCGAGCTTCGCGCGCGCCGGCAGGAACCGGTAGCACGCATCGGCCAGTTCGCGCCGCCCCTCGCGGACCAGGAGGGCTTCGAGCCGCGCCCAGATCGCATGCAGGTGCAGCACGTCCGACGCCGCATAGGCGCATTGCTCGGGCGAGAGCTCGGCCGAACCCCAGTCGCTGGTCTGCTGCTGCTTGGAGATCTCGATGCCGACGAGGTCGCGGCAGAGGTCCTTCAGCCCGTGGCGGTCGGTATAGGTGCGGACCAGCTTCGAGGCGATCTTGGTGCAGATCACCGGCGCGGTCGTCACGCCGAGCGCGTGATACAGCATCGCGAGGTCGAACCGGGCGAAGTGGAACAGCTTGGTCACGCCGGGATGCTCGAGCAGGCGCTTCAGGTTCGGGCAGTCGGCGCCGCGCCCGCCCAGGGCGGGCGGGACGATCTGCACGAGATGCGCGCTGTTGTCGCCGGCGGAGAGCTGCACGAGGCAGAGCCGGTCGCGCCGCGGATCGAGGCCCATCGTTTCGGTGTCGACGGCGACCACGGGGCCGAGATCGAGCCCGTCCGGAAGGTCGTGGCGATGGATGTGTATGGTGGCGCCGGCGGCAAACTGGGTCTGGCTCATCGGCCCATCACGATCCCGCACGCGGGACTATTGAGAGTTGGTGCCCAGGAGAAGACTCGAACTTCCACAGCCTTGCGGCCACAGGTACCTGAAACCTGCGCGTCTACCATTCCGCCACCTGGGCAAGGAGGCTAACCGCGCCGCACCGGCGCGCTTCGGTGAACGGGGCTGTAGCGAAGCGGCGCCCTGCCGTCAATCCGCCTTCGTGCGGGAGGCGGTTGTCTTGCGCGGGCCAGTCATGCGAACAGAAGGCACCCATCAAAAGGAGACCCTCATGGCATCGCGCAAGGTTGCAACGGTTTTCGGCGCATCCGGCTTCATTGGCCGCCATGTCGTGAAACGCCTGGCCGCCGCGGGCTGGGTGGTGCGCGCGGCGATGCGCGATACCGAGGCCGGCGCCTTTCTCCGCCCGCTTGGCGATGTCGGCCAGATCGTGCCGCTCTATGCTCCGCTCGACAACGAGGCGGCGTTGCGCCGCGCGATCGAGGGGGCGACCTGCGTCATCAATCTCGTGGGAATCCTGGCCGAACGGCGGCGCGGCGATTTCGACCGGGTGCAGCACCAGGGCGCGGCGAGGATCGCGACGCTCGCGGCGGAGGCGGGGGTGCGCGCGCTCGTGCACGTCTCGGCGATCGGCGCCGATCCGAAGGCGGCGAGCCAGTATGCGCGGAGCAAGGGGCTGGGCGAGGCGGCGGTGAAGGCGGCCTTTCCTGCGGCGACGATCCTGCGCCCCTCGATCGTGTTCGGGCCGGAGGACGGGTTCTTCAACCGCTTCGGCGCGATGGCGGCGCAACTGCCGTTCCTGCCGGTGATCGAGGGCGAGACGAAATTCCAGCCGGTGTATGTCGGCGACGTCGCCGATGCGGTGATGGCGGCGATCGACCGGCCCGAACTCGCCGGCGCAACCTACGAGCTCGGCGGCCCCGAAGTGCGGAGCTTCCTCGACCTGCTGGCCTATATCAACGCGGAAACCGGCCATCACCGCGCCCTGGTCGGCGTGCCGCGCTGGGCCGCCTGGTTGCAGGCTGCGGTGCTCCAGCGCCTGCCCGGACGGTTGCTGACGACCGATCAGCTCCTGCTGCTCCGGCGCGACAACGTGGTCGCGCGGAACGCGCGGACGCTGGCCGATCTCGGCATCGTCGCGACGCCGATCGACCTTGTCGTCCCCTCCTACATGCGGCGCTACCGGCATGGCGGCGGGCGTCCGACTGGCGGCGAAGCGTGATAGGTCTCAAACGGGACATAATTTTCTGTCACAAAACCGCGGTGATGAGGGCGCAGAGCTGGTAATCGAGCATATATGGCAGTTGATATGACTTAACATCGAATTATTGCTGGCAATCTCCGTTCCCGTGAGCTAGATACTGCCGGAAACAGCCATCCACGGAACGGAGTTGTGCCGATGACCGAGCACATGCAGCAATTCGTGCGTCTTGCGCAGCAGCCGCCGGAAAAGCGCGCCGCCGTCGAACGCCGCGAGGATTTCGGCGAGATCTATCGCGATTTCGACCCGAAGGACGCGGCGGCCCAGGCTAGCCGGTGCAGCCAGTGCGGGATTCCGTTCTGTCAGGTGCATTGCCCGCTTGGCAACAACATCCCCGACTGGCTGAAGCTCTCGGCCGAGGGGCGGCTCGAGGAAGCCTACGAGATTTCCGCCGCCACCAACACCTTCCCCGAAATCTGCGGCCGCATCTGCCCGCAGGACCGGCTCTGCGAGGGCAACTGCGTCATCGAGAAGGGGTTCGAGAGCGTGACCATCGGCGCCGTCGAGCGCTACATCACCGACACCGCCTTCGAGAATGGCTGGGTCCGGCCGATCCGCCCGCGGCGCGAGCGCGCGCAGAGTGTCGGCATCATCGGCGCCGGGCCGGCCGGCCTCGCCGCCGCCGAGGCGCTGCGGCGCAAGGGGTATCAGGTGCATGTCCATGACCGGCACGACCGGGTGGGCGGGCTGCTGATCTACGGCATTCCCGGCTTCAAGCTGGAGAAGGAGATCGTCGCCCGGCGGCGCGCCTGGCTCGAGGACGGCGGCATCCATTTCCATCTGAACGATGATATCGGCGGCGCCCTGAGCTTTGCCGAGTTGCGCGCGCGCTACGACGCGGTGCTGGTCGCCACCGGCGTCTACAAGGCGCGCGAGATCGACGTGCCGGGCAGCCGGCTCGACGGCGTGGTGCCTGCGCTCGACTATCTCATCGCCTCGAACCGCAAGGGGCTGGGCGATGCGGTTCTGGACTATGATTCGGGTGCCTTGAACGCCGCCGGCAAGCGCGTCGTCGTCATCGGCGGCGGCGACACGGCGATGGACTGTGTCCGCACCGCGATCCGCCAGGACGCCGCCGCCGTCACCTGCCTCTATCGGCGCGACCGCGCCAACATGCCCGGCTCGGCGCGCGAGGTCGCGAACGCGATCGACGAGGGGGTCGAGTTCACCTGGCTCTCCGCGCCGGAAGCCTTCGTCGGCGCCGGGCGGGTCAGTGCGGTGAAGGCGGTGCGGATGCATCTCGGCCTCGCCGATGCCTCCGGCCGCCAGACCGTCGAGCCCATCGCGGGCTCGGAATTCACCATCGAGGCCGATCTCGTCATAAAGGCGCTCGGCTTCGACCCCGAGGATCTGCCCGGCGCCTTCAACGAGCCGGGCCTCGCGCTGACCCGCTGGGGCACGCTGAAGGTCAACTCGAAGAGTTTCATGACCGCGCTGCCCGGCGTGTTCGCCGCCGGCGACATCGTGCGCGGCGCCAGCCTCGTCGTCTGGGCGATCAAGGACGGCCGCGATGCCGCCGACGCCATGCACGCCTATCTCGAAACCGCCGCCGCGCGCCCCGACGGCGCGCTCGCCACCGCCGCGGAGTGATGACCATGACCCATGAAACCGCCTCCGAATTTCTCGCCGCCTGGCAGCGCAACACCACGGCCCTCGCCGGCAGCTACGATCCGGCGCAGGAACACGATGCCTGCGGCGTCGGCCTGATCGCGGCGCTCGACGGGCGCAAGCGGCGCGACGTCGTCGTCGCCGGCATCGACGCGCTGAAGGCCGTCTGGCATCGGGGCGCGGTCGATGCGGATGGCAAGACCGGCGATGGCGCGGGCATCCATGTCGAGATTCCGCAGGACTTCTTCGCCGATGCGGTGGAGCGCGGCGGCGACCGCATGCGCCGCGGGCCGATCGCGGTAGGCATGGTGTTCCTGCCCAAGACCGATCTCGGCGCGCAGGAGCGCTGCCGGCAGATCGTCGAGACCGAGATCCTGAATTTCGGCTACCGCATCTATGGCTGGCGCCAGGTGCCGATCGACGTCTCCTGCATCGGCGAGAAGGCGAACGCGACCCGCCCCGAGATCGAGCAGATCATGGTGTGGAACGCGCTCCGCAAGTCCGAGGAGGAGTACGAGCGCGACCTCTACGTGATCCGCCGGCGGATCGAGAAGGAAGCGATCGCGGCGCAGATTCCCGAGCTCTACATCTGCTCGCTCTCCTGCCGCTCGATCATCTACAAGGGCATGTTCCTCGCCGAGAGCCTGACGGAGTTCTACCCCGACCTGCTCGACGAGCGGTTCGTCTCGCGCTTCGCGATCTACCACCAGCGCTATTCGACCAACACCTTCCCCACCTGGCGGCTCGCCCAGCCGTTCCGCTGCCTTGCGCACAACGGCGAGATCAACACGCTGGCCGGCAACGTGAACTGGATGAAGAGCCACGAGACGCGCCTCGCCGCCGGCGCGCTCGATGATTATCTCGGCGACATCAAGCCGGTGATCCAGGCCGGCAGTTCCGACACCGCGACGCTCGATGCCGTGTTCGAACTGCTGGTGCATGGCGGCCGCGACGCGATGATGGCGAAGACGCTGATGATCCCGCCCTCGATCGGCGCCGATGCGACGATGAAGCCCGCGCATCGCAACCTGATCAGCTATTGCAACGCGGTGATGGAGCCGTGGGACGGACCGGCCGCGATCACCGCGACGGATGGCCGCTACGTCATCGCCGGGCTCGACCGCAACGGGCTGCGGCCGCTGCGCTTCACCCGCACCAGCGACGGGCTGCTGATCGTCGGATCGGAAACCGGCATGGTCAAGCGCGAGGAGGCGGAGATCGTCGAGCGCGGCCGCGTCGGGCCGGGCGAGACCATCGCCGTCGATCTCGCCGATGGCCGCTTCTACCATCATGCCGAGCTGATGGACGATCTCGCCGCCCGGCAGGATTTCGGCGCCTGGACCGCCGGCATCAAGGTGATCGACCATATCGTGAAAACCGATACGCCGGAGCCGGTTCTCTTCGAGGGCGAGGCGCTGCGCCGCCGCCAGCTCGGCGTCGGCTACACGCTGGAGGAGCTCGAACTCATCCTGCATCCGATGGTCGAGGACGCCAACGAGGCGACCGGCTCGATGGGCGACGACACGCCGATCGCCGTGCTGTCGGAGCGTTATCGCGGGTTGCATCACTATTTCCGCCAGAGCTTCAGCCAGGTCACCAACCCCGCGATCGACAGTCTGCGCGAAAGCCGCGTGATGTCGCTGAAGACGCGGCTCGGCAATCTCGGCAACGTGCTCGACGAGGATTCCAGCCAGTGCGATCTGTTGCAGCTGGAAAGCCCGGTTCTCTCGACCGCCGAGTTCGACGCGATGCGCCGGACGATGGGCGACAATGCCTGCGTGGTGAACTGCACCTTCCCGGTCGCCGATGGCGAGGGCGGGCTGCGCGCCGCGATCGAGCGGATCCGCCGCGAGGCCGAGGAAGGCGTGCGCGCGGGCTGCACGCATGTCATTCTCACTGACGAGACGTTTGACGAGGCGCATGCGCCGATCCCGATGATCCTCGCCACCGGCGCCGTGCACACGCATCTCGTCCGCCAGTCGCTGCGGACCTTCACCAGCCTCAACGTGCGCGCCGCCGAATGCATGGACGTGCATTACTTCGCCGTGCTGATCGGCGTGGGGGCGACCACGATCAACGCCTATCTCGCGCAGGAAAGCATCGCCGACCGGCATCGCCGCGGCCTGTTCGGATCGATCAGCCTGAAGGAGTGCATCGGCCGCTACAAGAAGGCGGTGAACAAGGGATTGCTCAAGGTGATGTCGAAGCTCGGCATCTCGGTGATCTCGTCCTATCGCGGCGGCTACAATTTCGAGGCGATCGGACTCTCGCGCGCGCTGGTCGCCGAATTCTTCCCCGGCATGCCCTCGCGGATTTCCGGCATCGGCCTGCCCGGCATCGCCCACAAGATGCTGGAACTGCACCGCACCGCCTGGGATTCGGATGCCGTCACCCTGCCGGTCGGCGGCGCCTATCGCCTGCGCCGCAAGGGCGAGACGCATGCGTTCGACGGGCAGATGGTCCACATGCTGCAGACCGCGGTCGCGACCGACAGCTTCACGCTGTATCGCAAATACGCCGATGCGGTGAACGCCCAGCCGCCGGTGGCGCTGCGCGACCTGCTCGATTTCCGCAGCGAGGGGATGACGCCGATCCCGGTGGACGAGGTCGAGAGCATCACCGAAATCCGCAAGCGGCTTGTCGCACCGGGCATTTCGCTCGGCGCGCTCAGCCCCGAGGCGCACGAGACGCTGTCGATCGCGATGAACCGCATCGGCGCGCGCTCGGATTCGGGCGAGGGCGGCGAGGACGCGGCACGGGCGACGCCGCGGCCGAACGGCGATAACGCGTCGTCGGCGATCAAGCAGATCGCCTCGGGCCGTTTCGGCGTGACGGCGGAATATCTCAACAACTGCCGCGAGATCGAGATCAAGGTCGCCCAGGGGGCGAAGCCCGGCGAGGGCGGCCAGCTGCCCGGCTTCAAGGTTACCGAGCTGATCGCCAAGCTCCGGCATTCGACGCCGGGGGTGATGCTGATCAGCCCGCCGCCGCATCACGACATCTACTCGATCGAGGATCTTGCCCAGCTGATCTACGATCTCAAGCAGATCAACCCGCAGGCGACGGTGTGCGTGAAGCTCGTCTCGCGCTCGGGCATCGGCACCATCGCGGCCGGCGTGGCGAAGGCGAAGGCGGATGCGATCCTGATCTCCGGCCATTCTGGCGGCACCGGTGCCTCGCCGCAGACCTCGATCAAGTATGCCGGCCTGCCCTGGGAGATGGGCCTGTCGGAGACACATCAGGTGCTGATGCTCAACCGGCTGCGCCACATGGTGAAGCTGCGCACCGATGGCGGCATCAAGACCGGGCGCGACGTGGTGATCGCGGCCATGCTCGGCGCCGAGGAATTCGGCATCGGCACCGCCTCGCTGGTGGCGATGGGCTGCATCATGGTCCGCCAGTGCCATTCCAACACCTGCCCGGTCGGCGTGTGCACGCAGGACGAGGCGCTGCGCGCGAAGTTCGAGGGCACGCCGGAGAAGGTGATCAACCTGTTCTCCTTCATCGCCGAGGATGTGCGGCACATCCTCGCCTCGCTCGGCGTGCGCCGGCTCGAGGACGTGATCGGCCGCACCGATTACCTGCACCAGATCTCGCGCGGCTCCGAGCTGCTCGACGATCTCGATCTCAACGCGCTGCTCGCCCAGGCCGACCCCGGCCCCTATGCGCGCTTCTGCACGCTGCAGGGCCGCAACGAGGTGCCAGAGACGCTGGATGCGCAGATGATCGAGGATGCGACACCGTTCTTCGAGCGCGGCGAGAAGATGCAGCTGCAATACGGCATCCGCAACACGCATCGCGCGATCGGCACCAAGTTCTCGGGACAGATCGTGCGGCGCAAGCGCGGCGCCGACCTGCAGGCCGACCACGTCACCGTGCGGCTGCGCGGGGCGGCGGGCCAGTCGCTCGGCGCCTTCGCGGTGCGCGGGCTCAAGCTCGAGGTCTTCGGCGATGCCAACGACTATGTCGGCAAGGGCCTGTCCGGGGCGACCATCGTGGTGCGGCCGGCGCCGTCCTCGACGCTTGTCAGCCAGGATAACACGATCATCGGCAATACCTGCCTCTACGGCGCAACCTCGGGCCGGCTGTTCGCCGCCGGCCAGGCGGGCGAGCGCTTCGCGGTGCGCAATTCCGGCGCCGTGGCGGTGGTCGAGGGGGCAGGGTCGAATGCCTGCGAATACATGACCGGCGGAACGGTCGTGATTCTCGGGCCGGTGGGCGACAATTTCGGTGCCGGCTTCACCGGCGGCATCGCCTTCGTCTACGATCCGGCCGCCGATTTCGAGCTGCGGGTCAACCCCGACACGCTGCTTTGGAATCGGGTGACGGAGGCCTACTGGGCGCAGCATCTGCGCGACCTCGTGACCGAGCACGCGCGCGAGACGCAGAGCCTCTATGCCGAGCGCCTGCTCAACGAGTGGGAGCGCACGCTGGCGCGGTTCTGGATGGTGGTGCCGCGCGACTATGCGCGCTTCCTGCCGGTTCCGATGACGGCGCCGGCGGCGGAGAAGATTCCGGCCGAGTAACCGGCCGGAAGATCTTCAGCCGAGATGCGCCGCGGCGAACTGCCGCAGCGCCCGGTAGCGGTGGCTGATCGCCGATTTTTCCGCCTTGTCGAGTTCGGCGAAACTGCGCGTCTCGCCGAGCGGCACGAAGACCGGATCGTAGCCGAAGCCGCCATCGCCGCGCGGCGCGGGGGCGATGCGCCCGCGGCACCAGCCGAGATAGGTGAAGGTCCGTCCTTCGGGTGTCGCGAGGCAGATCGCGGCGGCGAAGGCGGCGCGGTCGTCCGCCCGGCTGGCGGCGATGATATTCGCCATCGCCGCGGCATAGCCGCCCGCCTCCTGCGCGAACCGCGCCGAGCGCACGCCGGGCGCGCCGCCGAGGGCGGCGACCTCCAGCCCCGAATCGTCGGCGATCGCCGCAAGACCGCTCGCTGTCGCCGCCGCGAGCGCCTTGATCCGCGCATTGCCGGCGAAATCCGGCGCGTCCTCCGCCGGCTCCTTCAGGCCGAGCGCGCCGGAAGATACACAATCGAGCCCGTGCGGGGCGAGCAGCAGGGCGAATTCGGCGAGCTTGCCGGCATTGTGGGTGGCGATCACCACCCGCTGGCCGCGTTCGAGCCGCATCGCCGCCTCAGGCCGCATCGAGGGCCGCGCGCTGTGCCGTGAACAGCTCGGCGGTGCCCTTGCGGGCGAGGCCGAGCAGGGTGCCGAAGGTCGCCTCCTCGAAGGTCGCCCGTTCGGCGGTCGCCTGGATCTCGACGATGCCGCCCGTGCCGGTGAGGACGAAATTGGCGTCCGCCTCGGCGTTGGAATCCTCGGCGTAATCGAGGTCGAGGACCGGGACGCCCCCGAACACGCCGCAGGAGACGGCCGCAACCTGGCCAATCAGCGGGTCGGTCGCGATCACGTTCGCCTTGCGCAGCGTGCGAATCGCGAGCGCGAGCGCGACCCAGGCGCCGGTGATCGCGGCACAGCGCGTGCCGCCATCGGCGTTCAGCACGTCGCAATCGAGGGTGATGGTCATTTCGCCCAGCGCCGTGCGGTCCACCACCGCGCGCAGCGAGCGGCCGATCAGCCGCTGGATTTCCTGTGTGCGGCCGGACTGCTTGCCGCGCGCCGCCTCGCGGTCGCCGCGGGTGTGGGTCGCGCGCGGCAGCATGCCGTATTCCGCCGTCACCCAGCCCTGGCCGGCGCCGCGCAGGAAGCCCGGCACCCGGCCCTCCACGCTCGCCGCGCACAGCACCTCGGTGCCGCCCATGCGGATCAGCGCCGAGCCCTCGGCATGGCGGGAGAAGCCGGTGACGATCTCCACCTGGCGCAGCGCATCGGCCATGCGGCCGCTCGGTCTCTTGATTTCGGGCATGAAGCCTCTCCTGTCGGCTGAAACGTGTCGCTTGATTTTCGCCCCGCGATACCCGACTCTGGCGCCATGGACCAGACATCCAAGCGTTCCTCCGCCCGCGCCGGTCGGCCAAAGCCGGCGGTCGGGCCGGTGCGGCTGCCGCCGGGGCTTGATGAACGCTCCGCCGCGGTGCTGCGTGAAATCGTCGAGCAATATGTCGAGACCGGCGAGCCGGTGGGCAGCCGCACGCTCTCGCGCCTGCTGCCGATGGGCCTGTCGCCGGCGACGATCCGCAACGTCATGGCGGACCTGACCGATGCCGGGCTGCTGTTCTCGCCGCATATCTCGGCCGGACGGCTGCCGACCGAGCGGGGCTTGCGCCTCTTCGTCGACGGTTTGCTGCATTTCGGCGAGTTGTCGGACGAGGAGCGCGAGCGGATCGAGGCGGCGCTCGCCCAGTCCGGCCGGTCGATCCAGGACACGCTCACCGAGGCCTCCGCCCTGCTCTCGGGCCTGTCGCAGGCGGCCGGGATCGTGCTGGCGCCGAAATCGGAAGGGGCGGTCAAGCATATCGAATTCGTGCCGCTGAGTTCCGGCCGCGCCCTCGTCGTGCTGGTCTCGGCGGATGGCCAGGTCGAGAACCGGGTGATCGAGACGCCGCCCGGCGTGCCGCCCTCGGCGCTGCAGGAGGCGAGCAACTACCTCAATGCCCAGCTCTCCGGCCTGTCGCTCGGCGAGCTGCGCGTTCGCGTGGCCGACGACATGAGGGCGGACCGCTCGGCGCTGGACGATCTCGCCGCCGGCATCGTCGAGGCCGGTCTCGCGACCTGGTCGGACGAGGGCAGGGGCGGTTCGCTGATCGTGCGCGGCCAGGCGCGGCTGCTCGCCGATGTCGACCAACTGGAAAAACTCGCCTCGGTGCAGCAGCTCTTCGAGCGGCTGGAGGCGCAGGAGACGATGCTGAAGCTGCTCGAACTGGCCGAGCGCTCGGAAGGCGTGCGCATCTTCATCGGCGCCGAAAGCGGGCTGTTCGGCGCCTCCGGCATGTCGATGGTGGTTGCCCCGGCGCGCTCGCGCGATGACCGGATCGTGGGCGCGATCGGCGTGATCGGGCCGACGCGGATCAATTACGGGCGCATCATTCCCGTGGTGGATTACACCGCGCGGGTGATCGGGCGGCTGCTCGGATGAGCCTGTTCTTCGACGATCTGGCGGTGGGCACCCGCTTCGAAAGCGGCACGACGACGCTCGATGCGGCGGCGATCCGGGAGTTCGCCGCGCGATACGATCCGCAGCCCTTCCATCTCGACGATGCGGCGGCGCGGACGACGCTGTTCGGCGGGCTCGCCGCCTCGGGCTGGCACACGGCGGCGGTGACGATGCGGCTGCTGGTGGAGAGCGTGCCGATCGCCGGCGGGCTGATCGGCGCCGGGAACGATATCTCCTGGCCCCGGCCGACGCGGCCGGGCGATGTGCTGCGCGTGGTTACCGACGTCGTGGAGATGACCCCCTCCGCCTCGCGCCCCGATCGCGGGCGGGTGGTGATGCGGTCGGAAACGCTGAACCAGAACGGCGAGGTGGTGCAGATCCTGCTCGCCCGGCTGGTGGTGCCGCGGCGTGCGCCGTAGCCACTCATCCGCGACCGAGCACCATGCCAGGGCGACGCCGGTCCGGCGATGAGGCCGCCGGCGCGGCGCGCCCGGTCTTGACGCTGCCGCCGCAAGTATGATTATTTTTTTATCGATAGCAGAAATAATCAATCTCAGGCGGGAACGTGGTAACAGATCGAGGCGACCGGCCATCCGGCGACGATACCGAACTCGTCACCCGGGTGGCGTGGCTCTACTACGAGGCATCCCTGACCCAGGCGGAGATCAGCGCGCAGCTTCGCATTCCGCCGGCGCGCGTGCAGCGGCTGATCGCCGGCGCCGCGCGCAGCGGCCTCGTGCGGATCCTCATCGAGGGCGATCTCGCCGGCTGCCTCGGCCTGGAGCGGACGCTGATCGAGCGCCATGGCCTGACCTATTGCCGGGTCGTTCCCGCGCTGCCCGACGCTCCGGCCGCGGCGGGCGGCGCCGCATCGTCCCGCGTCATTTCCTCGCTCGGCCGCGCGGCGGCGGCGTTTCTTCATGAAACCTTCGCCCGCGGCCAGCATCGTGTCGTCGGGTTCGGGCATGGCCGCACCATGGCCGCGACGGTCGAACACCTGCCGCGCGAGCCGCGGGAGGGGCTGAAGGTCGTCTCCATCATCGGCGCGCTCGCGCAGCGGATCGACGCCAACCCGTTCGACGTGATCCACGCGCTGGCGGAAAAGACCGGGGCGGCGGCCTATCTGCCGCCGGTGCCGTTCTATGCCCAGTCGCGCGCCGATCGCCGGGTGCTGCTGCGCCAGCGCGGCGTGGCCGAGGCGTTCGTCGTGGCGGCGGAGGCCAGTCTCTATGTCATGGGCATCGGCGAGATCGGGCGGACGGCGTCGCTCTGCCAGACCGGCATGCTGCTGCCCGAGGAACTGGAACAGGCGCGGCGCGACGGCGCGGTGGCCGAGGCGCTGGGCTCGTTCTTCGACGCCGGGGGGCGGCGCATCCGCACCGAACTGCATGACCGGCTGATCGGCATCGATCTCGCCGAAAGCGGCGATCGCGAGGTCGTCGCCGTGGCGGGCGGGATGGAGAAGCAGGCCGCGATCGCCGCGATGCTGCGCGGCCGGCTGATCACCGGGCTGATTACCGACGAGCGGACCGCTTCGTCCCTGGTGGCGGACAACGACGACGGCGCGGCGCGTGGCGCGTCCCGCAGGGTGGCGAAGGCGTGACGCGCCGGCGTTTCGCGCGCGCGAGACATGGAGAACCGCCGTGGAGGCCGTGATCGGGCTTGACTGCAGCACCAGCGCGGTCAAGGCGCTGGCCTTCGACCGGCAGGGAAGCGTGCTGGCCATCGGCCGTGCCCGGCTCCCCTTCGCGCCCGATGCCGAAGGCCGGTTCGAGCAGGACCCGGAAGACTGGTGGCGGGCCTGCCGCGCGGCGCTCGCCGAACTGGCCGCGGGGCTCGACGGGATCGAGATCGCCGGGCTGGCGATCGCCAACCAGCGCGAGACGATCGCGCCGCTCGATGCCGGTTTCCGGCCGGTTCGGCCGGCGATCCTGTGGCTCGACGGGCGGGCGGTGGGCGATGCCGCTGCGATGGCGGAGGCCCTCGGCGCCGACCATCTGCACCGGGTCACCGGCAAGATCCCCGACCCCAATCCGGCGCTTTACAAGCTGGCCTGGATGCGCCGCTGCGAGCCGGAGCGGCTCGGCGCCAGCGCCTGGTTCGCCGAGGTGCATGGCTATCTGGTCCAGCGGCTGACGGGCCGGTTCGCGACCAGCACCGCATCGGCCGATCCGCTCGGCGTCTATGATCTCGCGGCGAAGCGCTACGCGGACGACCTGCTCGACGCGATCGGGCTGTCCGCCGCGCGGTTCGCGCCGGCGCTGCCGCCCGGCACGAAGCTGGGCGGCCTGACCGCCGAGGCCGCGCGCGCGACCGGCCTGCAAGAAGGGCTGAAGGTGATTGCCGGCGCCGGCGACGGCCAGGCGGCCGGTCTCGGCGTGAATGTGATGGAGCCGGGCCGGGCCTATCTCAACCTCGGCACCGCCGTGGTCGCCGGAATGCGGAGCGCGAGCTACCGGGTGGGGCGTGGCTTCCGCACCATGATCGCCGCGGATGGCGAGGGCTATATCCTCGAAACCTCGCTCCGTTCGGGCACGTTGCTGTGCGACTGGCTGACGCGCGACATCTTCGGCGGCGATGCAGCACTGCTCGCCGAGCTCGAACCCGCGGCGGCGGCGCTGCCGCCGGGATCGGACGGGGTGATGATCCTGCCCTATTTCCTCGGGGTGATGACGCCGCACTGGGACGGCGCCGCGCGCGGCGCGATCGTCGGGCTCGCGCCGCATCACGGCAGGGCGCATCTCCTGCGGGCGCTGTACGAAGGCATCGCCCTGGAGCAGGCCGGGGTGATGGCGCGCATCGAGGCCGAGGCCGGGCTCGCCGCGCGCGAGATCGTCGCCATCGGCGGCGGCGCGCAGAGCGACCTCTGGTGCGCGATCCTGGCCGACGCGCATGGCGTGCCGGTGCTGAGATCGGCGACGGTCGAGGCCACCAGCCTTGGCGCGGCGATGGCCGCCGCCGTCGGCGCGGGCTGGTATTCCGGATTTGCCGAGGCCGCATCGGCGATGGCCGGCGCGGTGACCGCGCGCTTCACCCCGGATGCAGGCCGCGCCGCCCTCTATGCCCGCCTGCGCCGCGCCCATGCCGGGCTCTATCCGGCGCTGCGGCCGTTCGGCGCCGCCCCGTTGACCTGAAAGGATACCACGATGAAGGCACTCTACATCCGCGGCGTGCGGGACATCACGATCGGCGATGCGCCCGAGCCCGTGCCGGGAAACGACCGCATTGCCGTCGAGGTCGCCGGCGTTGGTGTCTGCGGCAGCGACCTGCATTATTACCTCGAAGGATCGATCGGCAGCCAGGTCATCGTCGAGCCTTTCGTGCCGGGCCATGAATTCGCCGCCCGCGTGCTCGAGGCGCGTCCGGAACTCGGCCTTGCCAAGGGCGAACTCATCGCGGTCGACCCCGCCATGCCCTGCGGCCATTGCGAATGGTGCCATCGCGGCGAGATCAACCTCTGCCCCGACACCGTGTTCAACGGCGCGCCGCCCTATCCTGGGGCGATGGCCGAGCGCATGGCGATCGAGCCGCGCCAGGTCGTGAAGGTGCCGCAGCATTTCACGATCGAGGAGACGATGATGCTGGAGCCGCTCGGCGTCGCGATCCACGCCATCGACCTCGCGAGGCCGCGCCTGCTGGAATCGGTTGCGGTGATCGGTTGCGGGCCGATCGGTCTGCTGATGATCGCGCTCGCCCGCCTCGCCGGCGTCGGGCAGATCCTGGCGATCGATCCGGTGGCGTATCGCCGCGCGCATGCCGGCGCGCTGGGTGCCGACCGCGTCAGCGCCGACCGGCACGACATCGCCGCCTGGACCGATGGCCGCGGCGTCGATCTCGTGCTCGAGGCGACCAACGCGCCGGAGGGATTCCAGCACGCGGCCGATGTCGCGCGGATCGGCGGGCGGATCGTCCTCGTCGGCATTCCCGAAGGGAATTCCTACACGCTTGCCGCCGGGGCGGCGCGGCGCAAGGGGCTTTCCGTCAAGTTCTCGCGCCGCATGGGCCATGTCTATCCGCGCGCCATCCGCCTCGTCGCCGAACGGCGGGTCGATGTCGCGCGCATCGTCACGCACCGGTTTCCGCTGGCCGAGGGCGCCCGCGCCTTCGAGATTCAGGCCGCCTGCGCCGATGGGGCGCTCAAGAGCCTCATCCTGCCGAACGCCTGAACGGCCGGATAATTCCGGTTGCAGGCGATGATTAATCCGGGCATACGTGAAAAAATAATCAAACTTCGCGGCAACCCCGCCTTCAAGGAGGATACGTCATGCAGAGAGTGCTGAAATACGCGCTGGCAGGGGCGACGAGCGCGCTCGTCGGCCTCGGCGCGAGCGCCCCGACCGCCCATGCCTGGACGCTCGCCCAGGCCGCCGCGCCCTACAAGGGCATGACGGTGACCGTGGTCGGGCTCGACCGGCCGAGCTACAAGGCCGCCGAGAAACTGACGCCGGAATTCGAGAAGGAAACCGGCATCCACGTGAAATGGGTGAACTACCCGTACGAGAACACGCTGAAGGCCGAGACGCTGAACTTCGTCTCGCACAGCAGGCAGTTCGACGCGATCCTGACCGACGTCGTCTGGCCGGTGGACTTCACCCGCGCCCACTGGGTCGTGCCGGTCGATCATTTCCTGGCCGACAAGGCGATCGCCGATCCCGATATCGACATCGGCGATTTCTTTCCGGTCTGGCGCCATGCCTTCACGGTGGGCGGCAAGCTCATCGGCCTGCCGTTCGATTCCTATGCCGGGCTGCTCTACTACAACAAGAAGATCCTCAAGGAGCACGGCTTCTCCGGCCCGCCGACCACCTGGACCCAGCTGCTGAACGACTACGCGGCGAAGCTCTACGATCCCTCGAAGAACCTCTACGGCTACGCGCTGCAGTCGGCCCGCGGCGAGACGCAGACGGCCGACAGCTTCACCCGCTTCCTCTGGCCCTGGGGCGGGCGTTACTTCGACGCCAAGGCGAAGAAGATGACGCTGGATTCGAAGGCGGCGATCGCCGGCGAGACCTTCCGCCAGGAGCTGGTGAAATACATGCCGAAGGGCATCATCGCGGATGATCACTCGCAGGTCGTCCAGCTGATGGGCCAGGGGCAGCTGGCGATGATCACCGAATGGTCGGCCTTCTACCCGACGCTCAAGGCCTCCTCGATCGGCAACGATCTCGGCGTCACGGTCGAGCCCAAGGGGCCCAATGGCCGCTACTCGGCCTTCGGCGGCTTCGCCTACATGGTCAGCGCGCAGGTTCCGGCGAAGGAGCAGAACGCGACCTGGCTGTTCATCCAGTGGCTGACCTCCAAGGCGATGGCGCAGCCGCTGATCGAGAACGGCGCGGTGGTCGCCCGCAAGAGCGCCGATACCGACCCGGCGCTCGATGCGAAATATCCCTACCTGAAGCCGATGGTGGAAACCTGGGAAAACGGCAGCGTGCCCGACTGGCGCCCGCAGATCGCCTGCTATCCGTATTTCTCTGAACTGGTCTCCGATTACGGCTCCGAAATCGAGGCCGGCAAATACCCGGTCGCGAAGGGGCTGAAGCTGCTCAACGCCAAGCTCCAGCACTACATGAACTCGACGGGTTGCTGGAATTCGGTCAACCTGCCGAAGCGCTGATCTTCCGGCGCGAACCATGCGCCCCGTCCGGCGGGGCGCATGCGACGCGGCGGCGCACGCTGCAAACGGGCAACGGATACCAATGGCAAACACGGACGGAACGGCAAGCCTCGCGGCCGCGAGCACGACGTTGAAGACGCCGCTGGCGCGGCGGCTGGAGCCGTGGTTCTTCGTCGGGCCGTCGCTCTTCCTGCTGCTGCTCGTCGGCCTCTACCCGACGATCTTCGTGCTCTACTACTCGTTCCATAACTGGACGATGGGCATGGGCCCGCCGACCTTCGCCGGGCTCGAGAACTACATCAACGCGCTCACCTCCCCCGGCTTTCTCGACGCCCTCAGGCGGACCGGCGAGTTCCTCATCGTCACCCTGCCGGTCGAGCTCGGCCTCGGCATGGCGATCGCGCTGGCGCTCGACCAGACCCGGAACCCCGCGCTGCGCCGCCTCGTGCAGATCCTCCTCGTGGTGCCGATCGCGACCACGCCCAGCGTGGTCGGCATGCTCGTCCAGCTGATGTTCAACACCCAGCTCGGCATCGTCAACTATCTCGGCCATCGCCTCGGCCTCGGCCAGGTGGACTGGCTCGGCAGCGGCACCGCCGCGTTCGGCATGGTGACGGTGACGCAGATCTGGGAATGGACGCCCTTCGTCGCCCTCGTGCTCTCGGCCAGTCTCGCCACCGTGCCCGGCGACATCGAGGAGGCGCTGATGCTGGAGACCGAAAGCTTCTGGGCCCGCTTCCTGCACATCAAGCTGCCCTACATGCGGCCGGGCATCGTCGCCAGCCTCGTCTTCCAGACGATCTTCACGGTGAAGACCTTCGACATGATCTACTCGATCCAGAAGGGCGGCCCCGGCAACGCGACGCAGATGGTCTCGCTGAAGATCGAGCGCATCGCCTTCCGCGGGTTCGATGTCGGGCTGGCCTCGGCGGAATCGGTGCTGACGCTCGTCTTCACCATCCTTCTCGCCCAGGCCGTGGTGAAATTCCTCTATTCCGACCGGGCGGAGGGCTAGCGATGAAACAGCGCGCCCTCACCCTGCTGCACGGACTGTTCCTGCTCGCCGTGGCGCTGGTGATCGTGTTTCCGTTCTACTGGATGATCGCCTCCTCGCTGAAGCCGGAATCGCTGATCTTCCGCCTGCCGCCGGCGTGGCGCTTCGCGCCGGACCTTGCCGGTTATGCCAAGGCGATCACCCAGAACGACATGCTGCGCGCCCTCGCCAATTCGGTGATCGTGACGGTGGGCGCGGTGGCGCTCGGCCTCGCGGTCGGCGCGCCGGCGGCCTATGCCCTGGCCCGCTACGAGTTCCGCGGCCGCGCGCAGATCCAGTTCTGGTACGTGACGAACTGGATGCTCATCCCCGTCGTGGTGCTGATCCCGTTCTATCTTCTCGCGGCCGACCTGCAGCTGATCAACAACCCGGTCGTGCTGATCCTGATCTACCAGACCTTCGTCGTGCCGCTGGTCGTCTGGCTGCTGGTCGACCAGTTCCGCGCGGTTCCGGTGGCACTTGAGGAAGCGGCGCTGCTCGACGGCATGAGCCGGTTCGGCATCTTCCTGCGCATCACCCTGCCGCTGACGCTGCCGGGCATCACCGTCGCCGCCATCCTGGCCGGCATCTTCGCCTGGAACGACCTGCTCTACGCCTTCATCCTCACCCCCGCGAACGATGCGCGGACGGCGCCGGTCGTCATGATGGGATTCCTCGGCGGCTACATCATCCCGTGGCAGACGGTGATGTCCTGCGCCGTGATGATCTGCGCGCCGGTCGTCGTCGGCGGCATCGCGATCCACAAATACATTGCCCGCGGCCTGACGCTGGGCGCAGTGAAGTAGCCGGCGGGAGACAAGCGTGGCAGAGATCATCATCGAGGGCGTGACCAAGCGGTTTGCTGCGGTCGAGGCGCTGCAGCGGGTCGACCTCGCGATCGCCGACGGCGAGTTCATGGTGCTGCTCGGCCCCTCGGGCTGCGGCAAGACGACGCTGCTGCGCATGATCGCCGGGCTCGAGACGCCGAGCACCGGCCGCATCCTGATCGGCGGCACCGACGTGACGCTGCTGCCGCCGGCCCGCCGCGACGTCGGCATGGTCTTCCAGAACTACGCGCTCTATCCGCACATGACGGTGCGGCAGAACATCGCGCTCGGCCTGAAGCTGCGCGGCCTCGATGCCGCGGAGATCGAGCGGCGGATCGGCTTCGTCGCCAACCTCGTGCAGATCGCGCCCTATCTCGACCGCAAGCCGCGCGCGCTGTCCGGCGGGCAGCGCCAGCGCGTCGCCCTGGCCCGCGTCATCGCGCGCGAGCCGTCGGTCTCGCTGATGGACGAGCCGCTGTCGAACATCGATGCCCAGCTGCGCACCATCATGCGCGCCGAATTGCTGCGGATCCACCGCAAGGTGGGGATGACGACGATCTACGTCACCCACGACCAGGAAGAGGCGATGGGCCTCGGCGATCGCATCACGGTGATGAATTTCGGCCGCGTCGAGCAGATGGGCACGCCGGACGACATCTATGCCCGCCCGGCCAACGCCTTCGTCGCCCGCTTCATCGGCGCGCCGCGGATGAACCTCGTGCGCGCCGCCCACGGCATCGGGCGCGACGTGATCGACACGCCGTCGCTCCGCGCGCCGCTGCCGCCCGGCGTGGCCGTACCGGACGACGTGCTGGTCGGCTTCCGCGGCGAGGATGCGCGGCCCGGCGCCGCCGCCCCCGGCGAGATGGCGATCGGCGGCGTGATCGACGTGGTCGAGCATCTCGGCGCGCAGATCGAGGTGCATTTCCGCACCGCGGACGGCCAGGAAGTCGTCGTCCGCCGGCCGCGCAACGAGCGCCACTGGCGCGAGGGCGAGCGGATCGACCTCGCCGTGCCGGCCGACAACATGCATCTCTTCGACGCGCAAGGCGGGGCCGCGTTGCGCCCGCCGGGACATTGAGGAGGAACGCGATGGGAGGTTCGGGAACCGGGCGTTTCGCGGGGCGGCGCATCCTGGTCACCGGCGCGGGCAAGGGCATCGGCCGGGTCGCGGTCGCGATGCTTGCGGCGGAGGGCGCGGAGGTCGTCGCCGCCAGCCGCGCGCCCGACGACCTCGAAAGCCTCGCCGCCGAGACCGGCTGCCGGATCCATGCCGTCGACCTCGCCGATGCGGCGGCGGCGGCGGCCCTGGCCGAGGCGGCGCTGCCGGTCGACGCCCTGGTCAACAATGCCGGGATCGCCGAACTCGCGCCGTTCGTCGACACCACGGCCGAGATGTTCGACCGGATCATGGCGGTGAACGCGCGGGCGCCGATGCTGGTCGCCCAGGTCGTGGCGCGGGACTGGATCCGCCGCGGGGTGAAGGGGACGATCGTCAACGTCTCCTCGATCGCGAGCCTCTGGGGCACGCCGGATCACGCGGCCTATGGCGCGTCCAAGGCGGCGCTCGATTCGCTGACGATGACGATGGCGCAGGAACTCGGCCCGTTCGGCATCCGCACCAACAGCGTCAACCCGGTGGTGACGCTGACGCCGATGGCCGAGCGCGCCTGGAGCGATCCCGCCAAGGCCGGCTCCATGCTGGCGCGGATCCCGCTGCGCCGGTTCGCGCAGCCGGAGGAGGTGGCGTCGGTGATCGCCTTCCTGCTCTCGGATGCGGCCAGCATGGTGAACGGCGCGATCCTGCCGGTCGATGGCGGGTTCACCGTCGCCTGACCGTCCGCCCGCGGGCGGTTACCTGCGGGCCGTGGACGTCTCCGCCGGCTCGCGGAGCATCGCCTCGCGCGCCGCCGTCGCCAACTGGTCGACCCGCTCGTTCATCGGGTCGCCGGCATGGCCGCGCACCCAGATCCATTCGATCTCGTGCGGCTTCGCCGCGGCCAGCACGCGCTGCCAGAGCTCGTAATTCGCCACCGGGTCGCCCTGCGCGTTGCGCCAGTTCCGCCGCACCCAGCCGGTATGCCAGCGGGTGATGCCGTTGCGCAGATATTCGCTGTCGGTGTGCAGTTTCACCCGGCACGGGCGCTTCAGCGCCTCCAGCGCGGCGGCGGCGGCGGTCAGTTCCATGCGGTTGTTGGTGGTCTCGCGCTCGGCGCCGGACATTTCCCGCTCCGCCGCGCCGAAGCGCAGAACCGCCGCCCAGCCGCCGGCGCCCGGATTGGGCTTGCAGCCGCCATCGGTCCAGATCTCGACCAGTCCGCCCGGCTCAGACGCCATAATCGGCCGCCGATCCCGCCTGCAGGTGAAAGCGCAGGCGCCAGTAATAGTCGAGCGGGTCCTTGCGCGTCACCAGCGCGTCGTCCGGCGTGTTGATCCAGTCATAGAGCCGGGTGAGCAGGAAGCGGATCGCCGCCCCCCGGCAGAGCACCGGCAGCGCCTCGGTCTCGGCGGCCGAGAGCGGGCGGACCGCCTGGTAGCCGCGCAGCAGCGCGCGCGACTTGGTGATGTTGAAGCTGAAATCCGGCTCGAAGCACCAGGCGTTGAGGCACACCGCGATGTCGTAGGCGTACAGGTCGGTCGCGGCGAAATAGAAATCGATCAGCCCCGAGATCGCGTGGTCGAGGAAGAACACGTTGTCGGGGAACAGGTCGGCATGGATGTGCCCGCGCGGCAGCGCTCCCGGCCAGGCGGCGAGGGTGGCGTCCAGCGCCGCGCGAACCTCGCCGGTCAGGCCCGGCCGCACCGCATCGCCGCTGTCGCCGCAGCGCGCGAGCAGCGGCGGCCAGCCCTGCGGGCCGAGCGCGTTGGCGCGGGTCGGCGCGTAATCCTCGCCGGCGAGATGCATCCGCGCCATCGCCGCGCCGAGCGGGCCGCAATGCGCGACCGTCGGCCGCCGCGGCCACACGCCGGGCAGGAAGGTGGTGATCGCCGCGATCCGCCCGGCCAGCGGATTGAGATTGGCGCCGTCGCGCGCGCGCACCGGCAGCGGGCAGGGCAGGGATTTCGCGGCGAGATGTTCCATCAGCCCGAGAAACCAGGGCAGGTCCGCCGGGTCGACCCGCCGTTCGTAGAGCGTGAGGATGAAGTCGCCCTCGGTGGTGCGCAGCGAATAATTGCTGTTCTCGACCCCCTCGGCGATGCCGCGGAACGCGACCATGCGGCCGATGTCGTATCCTTCGAGGAACGCGGCCAGCGCGTCGTCCGTCACTTCCGTATAGACTGCCATGGCCCCGGGAGATGACCGATCGCCGATTTGATGGCAAGGGAGAACCGACAAATCGGATGGAGACAGAGTTGACCCGCATCGCCCGCCTTGCCGCCCTGTTCGTCCCGCTCGCTCTTGCCGCCTGCGCCGGCGGGTCCGGCCCGAAGCTCGACTGCCCGCAGGTCGCCGTGCTCCAGCAGGCAAGCCGCCTGGTCCGCAGCGCCGGCCCGTCCGACGAGGTCGCGGCCCGGATCATCGATGCCAGGGTCACCGGCGTCGCCGGCAAGTGCACCGCGCGCGGCCATCATGGCGAGCGCGTCGTCTTCCGCATCGGCTTCGCCGCCACCAAGGGCCTCGCCGCCCGGCAGGACGACTTCACATTGCCGTATTTCGTGGCGATCACCGAGGGCGACAGCATCATCGCCAAGCAGGTCTATCCGGTGCGCTTCGATTTCCGCAACGGCGCGACGCAGGCCGTCGCCACCACGAAGCCGATCCGGCTCGATTTCCCGAACGCGCCGCGCAGCGCCGCGCAGCAGGTGCTGGTCGGCTTCCAGATGACGCCGTCCGAACTCGGCCAGGCGCGCGGCACGGCGCGATGAACGTGCCGGCGCCGGAGGTGATGGCGCACCACCAGGGTGCGGACTATCTCGACTGCCTCGGCCGGCTGCACCGTGCCCTGGCACCGCGCCGCTATCTCGAGATCGGCGTCTGGCGCGGCGAGTCGCTGGCCTTGGCGGAAGCCGAGAGCCTCGCGATCGACCCCGATTTCCGGCTCGACCGCGACGTGCTCGCCGGCAAGCCCGCCTGCCATCTCTTCGCCTGCACGAGCGACGATTTCTTCGCCCGGCGCGACCCGCTGGCGCTGCTCGGCGGCCCGGTCGATTTCGCCTTCCTGGACGGGATGCACCGCTTCGAGTTCCTGCTCCGCGACATCGTCAACACCGAGCATGTCTGCCACGGGCGCAGCGTGATCGCGCTGCATGACTGCCTGCCGATCGACCCGCGCATCACCAACCGCGACCAGAACCCCGACCTGCGCCGCGATGCCGTGGTGCCCGGCTGGTGGGCCGGCGATGTCTGGAAGGTCGCCGTGCTGCTGCGCCGCTACCGGCCGGAGCTGCGGCTGCTGGCGCTGGATGCCCCGCCGACCGGGCTGCTGCTGGTCACCGGGCTCGATCCGGCGAGCCGCCGCCTCGAGGACAACTACGAGGCGATGGTCGCGGACATGATGGATGTCGATCTCGCCGCCTTCGGCACCGCGCGGCTGTTCGACCTGCTCGCCCCGCGCCCGACCGCGCTGCTCGACGATCCCGCCGCCCTCGCCGCGGCGCTGTTCCCATGACCGCGCCGTTCGAGGGCGCGGCGCTGGTGACGGGCGGCGCGAAGCGGCTGGGGGCCGCGATCGTCCGCAGCCTGTCGCAGGCCGGCTTTCCGGTCGTCATCCACCACCGCGCCTCGTCCGGCGAGGCCGAAGCCCTTGCCGCCGAGCTGCGCGCCCAGGGCGGGGTGGCGCATGTCCTGGCCGCCGACCTCGCCGATCCGGCGGCGGTCGAATCCCTGATCGCGCGGGCCGAGGCGCTGGCCGGGCCGATCGGCGTGCTGGTCAACAACGCCTCGCGCTTCGAGTTCGATTCCGCCGCCAGCGTCACCGCCGGCTCGATCGCCGCCCACATGGCGCCGAACCTCGCCGCGCCGGTGCTGCTGGCGCGCGACATGGCGGCGCGGATCGGCGGCCGGCAGGGCGTGATCGTCAACCTGCTCGACCAGAAACTCGCGAACCTGAACCCTGATTTCTTCGCCTATACGCTGTCCAAGGCCGCCCTCGCCGCGGCGACCGAGATGCTCGCGATGGCGCTGGCGCCGGCGATCCGGGTCTGCGGTGTCGCGCCGGGGCTGACGCTGATCGCCGCGAAGCAGAGCGAGGAGAATTTCCGCCGCGGCCAGAGCGCAACACCGCTGCGGCGCGGCTCGCAGCCGGAGGACATCGCGCGTGCGGTGCGTTTCATCGTCGAAACCCCGTCGGTCACCGGCACCACGCTCTATGTCGATGCCGGCGAGCACCTGATGCGCCGGCAGCGCGACGTGTCGTTCAACGCCGGGTAACGCGGCGGATCAGCCGGGCGAGCGGCAGCACGGCGCGCACCGGCCAGGGCCCATCGGGCCAGACCAGTTCGGCGTTCAGCCGGGCGAGCGCCGCGGCGTGCACCGCGTCCAGCGCATGGCGGGCCTCCTGCCGGCGCAGCCTTTCCTCGAGGTCGAGAATCCGGTCCTGCAATCCCGCGATCTTTTCGTCGCGGCTCGCGATCATGCGCCGGAAGACGGCATCGACAGGGGAACGCGGAAGGTCGGTCGGGCGGAGATCGGCAATTGGCATATGCACGTTATACGTGTGGTCATGTAACGCCCAAAATTAAAAATTGTAATCGTTGCGGCTTTCGTTCCGCGGCCATCCGACCGCGCCGGCCCTTGTGCAGGGTCGGGCCGTGTCTTAATTGC
The DNA here is from genome assembly GCF_000202835.1 of Acidiphilium multivorum AIU301. Taxonomy (NCBI): domain Bacteria; kingdom Pseudomonadati; phylum Pseudomonadota; class Alphaproteobacteria; order Acetobacterales; family Acidocellaceae; genus Acidiphilium; species Acidiphilium multivorum. Next base: position 1,893,010 of record NC_015186.1, on the reverse strand, counting down.
GGCGCATGACCGAAGACACGCTGAACGCCGAACCCGTGCTCGACGCGGGGGCGGATCCCTTGGAGGCCGGCAGCGAGAGGGCGCCCGCTTCCGAGGCCGAGCAGCTTGCCGCCGCCCGCGAGCGGATCGCCGCCCTCGAGGCGGAGTCCGCCGACCTGCGGGACAAATGGGTGCGCGCGCAGGCGGAGATGGAGAACCTGCGGGCCCGCACGCGGCGTGAGGTGGAGGATGCGCGGCTCTACGCCGTGCAGAAATTCGCCGCCGACGTTGCCGAGACCGCCGAGAACCTTCGCCGCGGGCTGGATGCGCTGCCGCCGCCGCAGGAGGGCGAGTCGCCACTGCTCGCCAGGCTGCGCGACGGTTTCGCCGGGGTCGAGCGCAGCTTCATCGCCATGCTCGAGCGCCACGGCATCCGCGCCGAGGAGGCGATGGGCGCGACATTCGACGCCGACAAGCACCAGGCGATGGGCGAGCAGGAGACATCCGATGCCCCGCCGGGCACGGTGATCCAGGCCTGGAGCCGCACCTGGACGCTGAACGGCCGCCTGCTCAAGCCGGCGATGGTCGTCGTCGCCAGGGCGCAGGCGGGCAAGCCGCTGGATATCGAGGCGTGAGCCTTGAGTTTTCGTTAACGCCGGGCGGCTAAATTTCCGCAGCCGCCGGCCGGCCGCCCCTTGTGCCTTCGGGGGTGGTTCAATACATCAACGGGGTGAAACAATAGGGGTGCGCCCGATGCTTCGGGTCCGGCTCACCCGCTGAAAGGAGCGTTTCTATGAGTAAGGTCATCGGTATCGACCTCGGCACCACGAATTCCTGCGTCGCGATCATGGAGGGCAAGGATGTCCGCGTGATCGAGAACAGCGAGGGCGCGCGCACGACACCGTCGATGGTCGCCTTCTCCGAGAGCAACGAGCGTCTGGTCGGCCAGTCCGCCAAGCGTCAGGCGGTCACCAACCCGACGAACACGCTGTATGCGGTCAAGCGCCTGATCGGCCGCCGCTATGACGATCCCACCGTCGAGAAGGACAAGGGACTCGTCTCGTACAATATCGTGCGCGGCGACAATGGCGATGCCTGGGTCGAGTCGCGCGGCCAGCGCTACGCGCCGAGCCAGATCTCGTCCTTCGTGCTGACCAAGATGAAGGAAACCGCCGAGGCCTATCTCGGCGAAGCCGTGACCCAGGCGGTCATCACCGTCCCGGCCTACTTCAACGACGCCCAGCGCCAGGCCACCAAGGACGCCGGCAAGATCGCCGGGCTCGAGGTGCTGCGCATCATCAACGAACCGACGGCGGCGGCTCTCGCCTACGGCATGGACAAGAAGCAGGGCGGCACGATCGCGGTCTACGACCTCGGCGGCGGCACGTTCGACATCTCGATCCTCGAACTGGGCGACGGCGTGTTCGAGGTGAAGTCCACCAACGGCGACACCTTCCTCGGCGGCGAGGATTTCGACCAGCGCGTGATCGACTACCTGGCCGAGGAGTTCAAGCGCGAGCAGGGCATCGACCTGCGCAAGGACAAGCTCGCCCTCCAGCGCCTGAAGGAAGCCGCTGAAAAGGCGAAGATCGAGCTGTCCTCCTCGAAGGAGACCGAGATCAACCTGCCCTTCATCACCGCCGACGCCTCGGGGCCGAAGCATCTCGTGATGAAGCTCACCCGTGCCAAGCTCGAAAGCCTCGTGGATGATCTGGTCGAGCGCACGCTCGGCCCGTGCCGCGCGGCGCTGAAGGATGCCGGTGTCACCGCCGGCGAGATCGACGAGGTGATCCTGGTCGGCGGCATGACCCGCATGCCCAAGGTCATCGAGACGGTGAAGACCTTCTTCGGCAAGGAACCCGCCCGCAACGTCAACCCCGACGAGGTGGTCGCCATTGGCGCCGCCATCCAGGGTGCGGTGCTGAAGGGCGACGTCAAGGACGTCCTCCTGCTCGACGTCACCCCGCTCTCGCTCGGCATCGAGACGCTGGGCGGCGTGTTCACCCGCCTGATCGACCGCAACACCACGATCCCGACCAAGAAGAGCCAGACCTTCTCCACCGCCGACGACAACCAGACCGCCGTGACCATCAAGGTCTACCAGGGCGAGCGCGAGATGGCGGCGGACAACAAGCTGCTCGGCAATTTCGACCTGACCGGCATTCCCCCGGCCCCGCGCGGGGTGCCGCAGATCGAGGTCACCTTCGACATCGACGCCAACGGCATCGTCTCCGTCTCGGCGAAGGACAAGGCGACCGGCAAGGAGCAGCAGATCCGCATCCAGGCCTCCGGCGGCCTGTCGGACACCGATATCGAGCGCATGGTGAAGGACGCCGAGGCGAACGCCGCGGCCGACAAGGCCAAGCGCGAGCTGGTCGATGCCCGCAACCATGCCGACGGCCTCGTCCACCAGACCGAGAAGACGCTGAAGGACAACGAGGGCAAGGTCTCCGCCCAGGACAAGGGCGAGGCCGAGGCGGCGATCGCCGCGGTGCGCTCCGCGCTGGAGGGCAGCGATCTCGAGGCGATCAAGTCGGCCACCGAGCGGCTGACCCAGGTCGCCATGCGGATTGGCGAGGCGATGTACAAGGCGCAGGCCGAGGCCGGTGCCGCCCAGCCGGGCGCCGAGACGGCCGCGCCGGGCGACAAGGTGGTCGACGCCGAATTCGAGGATGTCGACGACAAGAAGAAGTCCGCGTGACGTCGTCCGCCGCGCGATAGACGGTTACCAGTCCCGGGCCAGCAATGGTCCGGGACATTCTTGTTTCAGAGATTGTCGGGGTTAAGCCGGGACCATGGCGAAGACGGATTATTACGAACTTCTCGGCGTGTCGCGGGGCGCTTCGGCCGATGAGCTGAAGAAGGCCTATCGCAAGCTGGCGATGCAGTACCACCCGGACCGCAACCCGGGCGACGCCGCGGCCGAGCAGAAATTCAAGGACATCAACGAAGCCTACGACGTCCTCAAGGACGAGCAGAAGCGCGCCGCCTATGACCGCTTCGGCCATGCCGCGTTCGAGAATGGCGGCGGGCCGGGGGCCGGCGGCTTCGGCGGCGGCTTCGGCGGCTTCGGCGGGTTCGAGGGCGGCATCGGCGACATTTTCGAGCAAATGTTCGGCGAGGCGATGGGCGGCCGCCGCGGTGGCCGCACCGAGCGCGCGGGCGCCGACCTGCGCGCCGCCGTCGAGATCGACCTGACCCAGGCCTTCACCGGCACCAAGACCGAGATCCGCGTGCCCACGCGCGTGTCCTGCGATGCCTGTTCGGGCACCGGCTCGGCCGACAAGTCCGCCGCGAACGACACCTGCCCGACCTGTGGCGGCGCCGGCAGGGTGCGCGCCCAGCAGGGCTTCTTCGTCGTCGAGCGCACCTGCCCGACCTGCGGTGGCGCCGGCCGCACCGTGCGCAATCCCTGCCGGGTCTGCTCCGGCGCCGGCACCGTGCCGCGCGAGCGCACGCTCTCGGTCACCATTCCCGCCGGCGTCGAGGACGGCACGCGCATCCGCCTCTCCGGCGAGGGCGAGGCCGGCGGCCGCGGCGCGCCGCCCGGCGATCTCTACGTTCATGTCTCGATCCGCCCGCACCCGATCTTCCAGCGCGATGGCGCCAACGTGTTCTGCCGTGTGCCGCTGCGCATGGCCCAGGCCGCCCTCGGCGGCGAGATCGAGGTTCCGGCGATCGACGGCACGCGCGCCCGGGTCAAGATCCCCGCCGGCACCCAGACGGGCGACCAGTTCCGCCTGCGCGGCAAGGGGTTCTCGGTGCTGCGCAGCACGGCGCGGGGCGACATGTATATCCAGGTCGCGGTCGAGACGCCGCAGAACCTGACGAAGCGCCAGCGCGAACTGCTCGAGGAGTTCGAGCGCGAGGCCGGCAACACCGCCTCCGGCAGCCCGGAACACGAGGGATTCTTCGCCAAGGTGAAGGAATTCTTCGACGGGCTGTGACGCGCCTCACGGCCGGCGGCCTGCCTCGCGGGCGATCGCCGTTGCGTTCCGCCGCCCGCGCGCCAACTATCTGGACGGGGCTCCAACCAACAGGATGAAGGACATGAAGCCAGTTCTGCCTGCCGCCGCCGCCATCGCCCTTCTGCTCGCCGGCTGCGCCGTGGCGCCGCCGAGCGGGCCGAGCGTCGTCTCGATGCCCGGGCCGGGCGTTTCGTTCGACCAGTTCCGCCATGACGACTCGCTCTGCCGTTATTACGCGAGCCGCCAGATCAACCCGGCCGAGGCGCAGGCCGCCGGCCAGTCGGCCACCAACACGGCGGTCGGCGGCACGCTGCTCGGTGCCGCGGCCGGCGCGCTGCTCGGCGCCGCGGGCGGCAATGCCGGCACCGGCGCCGCGATCGGCGCGGGCTCCGGCCTGCTGCTCGGCAGCGCCATGGGCGGGGGCAACGCCCAGAACGCGGCGGACTCGATGCAGGCGCGCTACAACGTGGCCTATGCGCAGTGTATGGTGGCGCACGGCAACAAGATGGAAGGCTATGCGCGCGGATACGGACCGGCCTACAACTACGGCGCGCCCGCCTACGCGCCGCCCGGCTACTACGCCTATCCGCATTACTGATCCGGTCCGGGCCGGCGGCGCGGCGCTTGGTGCCGCGCCGCCGCCGATGACGCGGGAGAGGCGGCGGCGGCCGCGCTGGCGCATTCCCCTGCCGGTTTCGCTGGCCCTGCACGCGGCGATCCTGCTGCTGCTGCTCTACGTGGTGCATTCCCGCCGGCTGCCGGAGCCGCAACCCGAATCCGGCATCGCGGTCGTGTTCCAGAATTCCGGCCTCACCCACACCGCGAAGCGGAACGCCGCGCCGAAGACGCCGACCCATGCGCCGAACGCGGTGCCGAACCTGCCGCCGCCGCCGCCCATGGCCGCGCCGCCGCCACAGCCGCAACCGGCGCCTCGGCCGGCACCGTCGCCTGCCCCGCCGCCGGCGGTCCATCTCAACATGAAGCCCTTCACCCCGCCGGCGATGCAGGCCGCCATCATCCCGCAGGCGCCGCCGGTGCCGAAGTCACCGCCGCACCCGGCCCGGCCCGCGCCGCGCCACTCCTACATGGTGATGAACGGCATGTCGTTCGGCACCCGGCCGACCACCGCGCTCGCCCACCGCAGCACGGCGCTCAACCTCGCCCCCGCAGCACCCGACTTCAACCGGCACGCGCCGGACATCGTCTTCAAGGGCAAGGCCGGTCCGGACTGGCAGAGCGCATTCAACAAATGGGTGAACACCCACGACTATTACCCCGAGGGTGCCGCCGCCCAGGGCCAGCAGGGCTCGGTGACGGTCAGCTTCACCGTGTTGCCCGACGGGCGGGTGATCGACCTGCGCATGGTCCGCCGCTCCGGCGCGCCGCTGCTCGACATGGCGTGGTACGGCCTGTTCAACGGCGCGCATGTGCCGAAATTCCCGCCAGGCTCGAAAGCGAAATCCGAGCAGGTAACGGCAACCATCCATTACATCCTGATCCACTGACCCCGCCCCGCGCGGGGCAGGGCAGGGACCAGCCCCGCGCCGCGGCGGAGAAAAATCAGGCGCGCCGCACCCGACGGATCGCGCCCGCCGCCTCCAGCGCGGCGATCTCGGCCTCGGTATAGCCATGCTCGGCGAGGATCTCGTCGAGATGCGCGGCAAAGCCGGGCGGCGGCGCGTGCGGCCCGCCCGGCGTGCGCGAGAACTTGATCGGCGTGCCCAGCGTGCGCACCCCGTCCAGCTCCGCCACCATGCCACGATGCCGCGCGTGCGCGCTCTCCAGCGCCGCGTCCACCGGCCGCACCGGCCCGGCGGGAATCCCGGCGCGGATCATCCGCTCGGCCAGCGCCTCGCCGTCATGCGCGGCGAGGGCCTCGGTCAGCGCCGCGGTCATCGCCGCGCGGTTGGCGAGACGGTCGGCATTGGTGGCGAAGCGCGGATCGGCGGCGATGTCCGGCCGCTCCAGCAGCGCGCAGAGCTTGCGGAACTGCCCGTCATTGCCGCCGGCGATGAAGATCTCGCAGGTCGCGGTGGGGAAGGTGTCATAGGGGGCGATGTTCGGATGGGCATTGCCGGTCGCCGCCGGCCGCTTGCCGTTGAGCAGGTAGTTCGCCGCCGCCGGATGCAGCAGCGCCATGCCCGCATCGTGCAGCGTCATGTCGATGAACTGCCCGCGCCCCGAGCGCTGCCGCTCCTGCAACGCCATCAGGATGCCGATCGCCGAATACAGCCCGGTCGCGAGATCGACCACCGGCGTGCCCATCCTGAGCGGCCCCTCGCCGGGACGGCCGTTGATGGTCATCAGCCCGGTCATCGCCTGCACCACCGCGTCATAGCCCGGCAGCCCGCCGAACGGTCCGTCGGCGCCGAACCCCGAGATCCGGCAATGCACGAGGCGCGGAAAGCGCGGGGCCAGCGCCGCCTGCCCGATATTCCATTTCTCCAGCGTGCCGGGCTTGAAATTTTCCACCAGCACGTCGGCGTCCTCCAGCAGCCGCAGAAGCACCGCGCGGCCCTGCTCGTGCGCGAGGTCGAGCGTCATCGCCCGCTTGTTGCGGTTGGCGCCGAGGAAATAGCTCGCATCCCGCGCTCCGTCCGCCCGTTCGAGGAAGGGCGGCCCCCAGTCGCGCACCTCGTCGCCCTGCGGCGGCTCGATCTTGATCACGTCCGCGCCGTGATCGGCGAGGATCATCGTGCAATACGGCCCACCCAGCACCCTGGTCAGGTCGATCACCTTCAGCCCGGTCAGCGCGCGCTCGGTCATGGCGGTGGTCATGGTCCCCTGTCGAATTCGGTATCGCGCCCATCTGATGCTATGGACGCGGCCTCGACACAAGCAGGACAGGGAAGGGAGCAGAGATGGAACTCGGACTGAAGGGCAGGCGGGCGATCGTGTGCGCGGCGAGCAAGGGGCTCGGCCGCTCCGTCGCGTTTTCCCTCGCCCGCGAGGGCGTGGATCTGGTGATCACCGCGCGCGGCGAGGCGGCGTTGGCCGAAACGGCGGCGGCGATCCGCGCCGAGACCGGCGTCAAGGTCGAGATCGCGGCGGGCGACATCACCACCGAATCGGGCCGCGCCGCGGCGCTCGCCCTCTGCCCCGCGCCGGACATCCTGATCAACAACGCGGGCGGCCCGCCGGCCGGCGATTTCCGCAAGTTCACCGATGCCGACTGGGAAGCCGCCCTGCGCGCCAACATGCTCACCCCGATCGCGCTGATCCGCGCGACGGTCGATGGCATGATCGAGCGCCGCTTCGGCCGCATCGTCAACATCACCTCGGCGGCGGTGAAATCGCCGATCCCCGCCCTCGGCCTGTCGAATGGCGCCCGCGCCGGGCTGACCGGCTTCGTCGCCGGCCTCGCCCGCCAGGTCGCGAAGCACAACGTGACGATCAACAATCTTCTCCCCGGCCCGTTCATGACCGACCGGCTGCGCGACAACGCGGCCACCGCCGCCCGCGCCTCCGGCCGCTCGGTGGAGGACGAGCTCGCCGCCCGCGCCGCCGCCAACCCGACCGGCCGCGTCGGCACGCCGGAGGAATTCGGCGATGCCTGCGCCTTCCTCTGCTCGGCACAGGCGGGCTTCATCGTCGGCCAGAACCTGCTGCTCGATGGCGGCGCCTTCAACGCGGCGTTCGGCTGACCTTGCCCTACCCGGTCTCGGATCATTACGACGGCGCGCGCTTCTTCAACCCCGAAGGTGCGCGCCGCCGCACCGGCCGCTTCCCGATGCTCCGCTGGGTGACACGGCGCGAGGGACGGGCGAAATGGCCGGACCGGGTGGAAAACCGGACTTTTGCTCCGCCGCCCGCCGAGGTGGCGGAGGGCGAGGCGGCGGTGACGTTCATCGGCCATGCGAGCTTCCTGATCCGCCTGCCGGGCCTCGTTCTGCTGACCGACCCGATCCTGTCGGAGCGCTGCTCGCCGGTCGGCTGGGCCGGGCCGCGCCGGGTCCGCCCGCCGGGCCTCACGCTCGACGCAATGCCGAAGCCGGACGCGATCCTGCTCTCGCACAACCATTACGACCATTGCGACATCCCGACCCTCGCCGCCCTGCACGCGCGCTTCGGCCGCACCCCGATCTTCGCGCCGCTCGGCAACCGCGCCTTTCTCACCCGCAAGGGGCTCGGCCCGGTCACCGAACTGGACTGGTGGCACCATGCCGAGCTGCACGGCACCCGCATCACCCTCACCCCGGCGCGGCATTTCGCCGCCCGAACCCTGCGCGACCGCAACACCACGCTCTGGGGCGGATTCATGCTGCGCCATGAAGCCGGCCAGCTCTATTTCGCCGGCGACACCGGCTATACTGGCTATTTCCGCATGATCCGCGAGCGCCTCGGCCGCCCCGGCCTCGCCTTGCTGCCGATCGGCGCCTACGAGCCGCGCTGGTTCATGGGCAATGTCCACATGAACCCGGCGGATGCGGTGCGCGCCTTCGCCGAGCTCGGGGCGGCGCGGGCGGTGGGGATGCATTTCGGCACGTTCCAGCTCACCGACGAGGCGATCGACGCGCCGGAGCGCGACCTCGCCGCCGCCCGCGAGGCCGCCGGCATGCCGGCAGCGCGTTTCACCACGCTCGATGTCGGCGAGACCGGCCTGTTCCGCCTCGATCCCGGCTGATTGACCTCAGCCGGCGCGAAAACCCGGCTGACTGACCTCAGCCGGCGCGAAAATCCGGCTGACTGACCTCAGCCGGAGCAAAAACCCGGCTGATTGGGTTCAGCCCCGAATCGCCTCGATCCGCGGCGGGTTGCGCAGCGTCTGCAGGATCACGCAATACCGCTCGGTGCTCTGGATCAGCCGCGCCACGGTTGCCTCGTCCGCATCGGTGTCGAGATCGAAGCGGAGCGAAATGTCGGTGACACCCACCGGCGCGGCGCGGTCGATCGCCAACGTGCCGCGCGCGTCCCACACCCCCTCGGCAGTGATGCTGCCGCGCTTCACAATCACCCCCATCGCGGTGGCGACGGCGGAGAGCGTCACCCCGGCGCAGGCGACCAGCGCCTCCAGCAGCATGTCGCCCGAACAGGCCTGCGAGCCGTCGCCGCCGGCCGCCTCGTGCAGCCCGGCGGTCACCTCGCCGTCATGGCCGCGCACCACGCAGGCGATCCCGCCCTGCACGATCTCGCCCACCGCGCGCGAGACGATCCGCGCCGCGGCGGCGTCCTCGCGGTATTTCTGCTTCAGCGGCGCCTGCAGGGCGCGGAGTTCGGCGGCATCCATGGCGGTCTCCCGAAGATCGATCCTCGTTGATGAAGATGCGGCTGCGGCGCGGTTCAGGCAAGCCGCCGCGCGGGCCTCAATGCTCTGCGGCGGGGGCGGGTTCGACCGTGTTGGGCTTGGGCATCGGCCGGTTTTCGACGACGCGCAGGAACTGGTGCGACATCGCGTGATAGACCGGCTCCTTGCAGACCAGCCGCGAGGCCATGGTGCCGAGAATCGCGGCGATGCCCACCGGCACCGACATCGACGGATCGGACGTCATCTCGATCACGATCACCGCCGCCGTCAGCGGCGACTGCACGACGCCGGCGAAATACCCGGCCATGCCGACCATCGCGAATCCCGCCACCGGCAGGCCCGGCAGCAGATGCACGAACGCCGTGCCGACACCAACGCCCACGGCGAGCGAGGGCGCGAAAATCCCCCCCGGAATCCCCGAGAGATACGACACCAGGGTGGCAAGGAATTTCAGCGGCCCGAAATCGACCGGCGGCAGCACGCCCGAGACCATCGCATCCCGCGCATTGGCATAGCTCGCATCGAACACCATCCCGTGCGAGGCGTAGCCGATCGCCGCGAGCACGAGGCCGCAGAAGGCGGCGAAGACCACCGGCCGCTTCTGCGCGAGCCGGTTGACCGCGCCCGGCAGGAACTTCCACGGCGTCACCAGGATCTGCGCGAACAGCCCGCCCGCGAGCCCGCCGATCACGGCGCAGACCGGGATCAGCAGCCAGATCCAGTCGAGCCTCAGCACCGCGTGCGAGAAGCCGAAATAAGGCTGGTAGCCGAGGACGAAGAGCAGGGTGATGCCGCTGGCGAAGGCGGCGAGAATGATCGAGCGCACCTGCCGGTCGTCGAAGCTGCGCGCCATCTCCTCGATCGCGAAGATGATGCCGGCCACCGGCGCGTTGAAGGCGCAGGTGATGCCCGCGGCACCCCCGGCGAGGATCAGCAGCCGTTGCAGCGCATGGGTGCGCTCCAGCCCCATCCGCCCGCAAATGTTCATCGCCGCACAGCCGATCTGCACCGTCGGCCCTTCCTTGCCGATCGACGCGCCGGTGGCGAAGCCGATCAGGGTGAGCAGGAACTTGCCCACCGCGATCCGCAGCGACAGCACCGAATCGACATCGGCCGAATCCTGCATCTGCAACCCGGCCATCGCCTGCGGAATGCCCGAGCCCTGCGCGCCGGGAAACACCTGCCGGGTGAGATAGACGATCAGCGCGAGCCCGGCCGGGCAGAGCAGGAACACGATCCAGCCGCGCTGCGCCGTCACGTTCTGGAACAGCGCCGTCGCGCGGACGACGCCGATGCCGAAGGCGATGGAGACCAGTCCGGTGATGATGGCGGCGAGCACGAAAATGAGATTGCGTTTCAAAGCCGCCATTCCGGCCGGTCTCCTTGACTGTCATTCCTGCGTGAGGCCGGAGCCTCCGCCGGCCGGCCAGCGTGGACAGGGCTTGCCCGACACCGATTGATTCATGTCAATGCCAGAACAGGCATCGCATGTGAACCGTCCGCCGCCCGCGCCCGGCGCTGCGGCCGCCGGATCCGCGTGAGAGGACAGACTTGACCGAGGCAGACAACCACGACGCCGCCCCGCCCCGCCGCACGCTCGACCGCCGCCTGATCGCGGCGGGGCAGGGCGCGCGGCGCTTTCTCGCGCTCGCCATCGGGCTCGGATTCGCCGCCGGGCTCGCGGTGATCGGCCAGGCGCTGCTGCTCGCCCATGTCGTCACCGCGCTGATCTTTCGCCACACCGCCCCCGCCGCGCTGGCCCTGCCGCTCGCTTCCCTGGCCGGGCTTCTGCTCCTGCGCGCGGCGCTGAGCTTTGCCTCCGAACTCGCCGCCCACCACGCCGCCGCCGCGGTCAAGCTCTCGCTCCGCCGCGCGCTGCTCGACCATCTCTTCGCCCTCGGTCCCGCCTATGCCGCCGGCGAGCGCAGCGCCGACCTCGCCGCCACCATGCTCGACGGGGTCGAGGCGCTGGAGCCCTATCTCGCCCGCTACCTGCCGCAAATGGCGCTGGTCGCGCTGGTCCCGCTCGCCATCCTCGCCGCCGTTTTCCCGGTCGACTGGATCAGCGGTCTGGTCCTGCTCGTCACCGGCCCGATCATCCCGGTCTTCATGGTCTTCGTCGGCTACCGCGCCGAGGCGATCAACCGCCGGCAATGGCGCGAATTGCTGACCATGAGCGCGCGCTTCCTCGATGCCGTGCAGGGCATCACCACGCTGCGGCTGTTCGGCCGGGCGCGTGACGAGATCGCGCTGATCGGGCGGATCGCCGATGAATACCGCCGCGCCACCATGGCCGGGCTGCGCGTCGCCTTCCTCACCTCGGCGGTGCTGGAATTCTTCGCCTCGCTCTCGATCGCCCTGGTCGCCGTGCTGTTCGGCGCACGGCTGCTGCACGGGCATATCGGCTTCTTTCCCGCCTTCTTCGTGCTGCTGCTGGTGCCGGAATTCTTCCTCCCCCTGCGCGGCCTCGCCACCCATTATCACGCGCGGATGACGGCGCTGGCCGCCGCCGGCCGCATCTTCGACGTGCTCGACGCGAAGCCCGCCACAAGCTGGGGCAGCGCCATTCCCCCTGCCGGCCCGCTATCGCTGCGCTGCGCCGGCCTCACCATCGCCCACGAGCCCGGCCAGAAGGTGCTGCACGGGATCGACTGCGCCTTTCCCGCCGGTTCGATGACCGCCATCGTCGGCCGCTCCGGCGCCGGCAAATCCACCCTCGCCGCCGCCCTGCTCGGCTTCGTCGCCCCGCAATCCGGCGCCGTCATGGTCAACGGCGACACGGCGCTCGCCTCGCTCGACCGCGAGGCCTGGTGGGCGCGGCTGGCCTATGTGCCGCAGACCCCCCGCGTCTTCGCCGGCACGATCGCCGAGAACCTGCACCTCGGCCGGCCGGAGGCGGACGATGCGGCGCTGCGCGATGCCCTGCGCCGCGCCCGCCTGCTCGACGAGATCGACCGCCTGCCCGCCGGCATCGAAACCCGCATCGGCGATGGCGGCGCCGGGCTGTCCGGCGGCCAGGTCCAGCGCCTCGCCCTCGCGCGCGCCTTCCTGCGCGACGCCCCGCTGCTGATCCTCGACGAGGCCACCGCCCATCTCGACCTCGAGACCGAGGCCGAGATCACCGCCGCCATTGCCGAGCTGGCGCGCGGCCGCACCGCGATCCTGATCGCCCACCGCCTCGCCACCGTCCGCCGGGCCGACCGCATCCTGGTGCTGGAGGGCGGGCGCCTCGCCGAATCCGGCACGCACGATGAGCTGCTCGCCCGCGGCGGCGCCTATGCCACCCTGCTCGGCGCCGCGGAGGCTCCATGCGCGACCTGATCCGCCTGCTCCGCCTCTACGCGCCCTACCGGGTCTGGGTTCTCGCCGGCATCGGGCTCGGCGTTCTCACCGTGCTGGCGAATTTCGCGCTGCTCGCGCTCTCCGGCTGGTTCCTCGCCGCCACCGGGGTCGTCGGTGTCGCCGGCTATGCGGCGCAGAACGCCTTCAACTTCTTCACCCCGGCCGCCGGGGTGCGCTTCTTCGCAACCCTGCGCGTGCTCGCCCGCTATGCCGGCAGGCTGGTCGATCACGAGGCGACGTTCCGCCTGCTCGCCCGGCTGCGCATGGTCGCCTATGCCGGGCTCGAACCGCTCGCCCCGGTCGGCCTCGCCGGCGAGCGCGGCGGCGACCTGCTCTCCCGCCTCGTCGCCGATATCGACCGGCTGGGCGATTTTTTCCTCCGTGTCGCCTCGCCCTTCATGATCGCGGCGGCGGCGGCGCTGGTCATGGCGCTCGGCTTCGCCATCGTCTCGCCCGAGGCCGGGCTGCTGCTCCTGCTCGGGCTGGTCGTCGCCGGGGTCGCGGTGCCGCTGGCGAGCCTCGGCCTCGGCCGCCGCCCGGCCGGCGCCGCCGTCGCGCTGCAGGCGACGATGCGCGCCGATCTCGTCGATTCCGTCCAGGGCATGGCCGAACTGCTCACCTGCAATGCGAGCGGGGCGATGGCGGAGCGGGTCGACGCGGCGAGCGCGGCGCTGCTCGCCGCCCAGCGCCGCCTCGCCGCGATCGCCGGCTTCGGCGCCGCCGCCGGCCTGCTCGTGGCCGGGCTGACGATGCTGGCGATGCTGCCGCTCGGCGGCGCGCTGGCCGATGCGCACCGGATCGCCGGGCCGGTCATCGCCCTGCTCGCCCTCGGCGCGATGGCCGCCTTCGAGGCCGTCGCCCCGCTGCCGGCGGCGTTCCAGCTCCTCGGCGGCATGGCGGATTCGGCGCGCCGCGTCTTCGACCTGCTCGACCGCCCGCCGCCCGTCGCCGAGCCCGCCTCCAGCCCGCGCCGCCCGGCCCGGCTCGATCTCCGGCTCGACGGCGTTTCGCTCCGCTATCCGGGCGCCGCGCATCCGGCGCTCGCCGGGATCGACCTCGCGATCGCCGAGGGCGAGCACGTCACCATTCTCGGCCGCAGCGGTGCCGGCAAGACCTCGCTGTTCAACCTGCTGCTCCGCTTCGCCCCGCACGAGGCGGGAACGGCCACGATCGGCGGCGTCGATCTCGCCGCCATCCGCGGCGACGACCTGCGCTCGCTGTTCACCGTGGTCTCGCAGACCACCGCGATCTTCGCCGGCACCCTGCGCGACAACCTCCTCCTCGCCCGCCCGGATGCGGACGATGCGGCACTCTGGCGCGCGCTCGAGACCGCCCGCCTTGCCGATTTCGTCCGCGCCCGTCCCGGTGGTCTCGATTCGCTGGTGGGCGAGGCGGGGGCAAAACTCTCCGGCGGCGAGGCGCGGCGGCTCTCGCTCGCCCGCGCCGCCCTGCGTGCCACCCCCTTCCTGCTGCTCGACGAGCCGACCGAGGGGCTCGACCCGCTGACCGAGGCCGAATTCCGCCGCGCGCTCGCCGGCCTCGCCGCCGGGCGTACGGTGATCGCCATCACCCACCGTCTCGACCACCTCGCCGATGACGACCGCGTGGTGATGCTGGCCGAGGGCCGCATCGTCGCCGACGGCCGTTTCGGCGCGCTCCGCCAGGGCGCCGGGCCTGTGGCGCGCCTGTCACGGCTGCGGGAGATGTCGCTCCGGTTCTGAGCCCGGCTGAAACGGATTGATACAGATCAATGCGCCGCCGCGTGGCGGCATTATCGATCGGGAAACTACCGTTCACCGCCGTGCGGGGAATCCCGCCGGTCCTCGGGCCAGGAGTCCATCATGATCGACCCGACAGTCGTCGACCTGTCGCGCCTGCAATTCGCGCTGACCGCGCTATATCATTTCCTTTTCGTCCCCCTCACGCTGGGCATGACCTTCCTGCTCGCGACGATGGAGACGGTCTACGTCATCACCGGCAAGAAGATTTACAAGGACATGGCCCTGTTCTGGGGCAAGCTGTTCGGCATCAACTTCGCCATCGGCGTCGCCACCGGCCTGACCATGGAATTCGAGTTCGGCACCAACTGGTCGATGTACTCGCATTTCGTGGGCGACGTGTTCGGCACCCCGCTCGCCATCGAGGGGCTGATGGCCTTTTTCATGGAAAGCACCTTCATCGGCCTGATGATCTTCGGCTGGGACCGGCTGAGCCGCCCCGCGCATCTCGCCATCACCTACCTCGTCGCCCTCGGCTCGAACCTCTCGGCGCTGTGGATCCTGATCGCCAACGGCTTCATGCAGGACCCGACCGGCGCGAAATTCGACCCGGACACGATGCGCATGCAGTTCCACAGCTTCATGTCCCTCGTCTTCAGCCAGGATGCGCAGGCGAAGTTCGTGCATACCTCGATCGCCGGCTTCGTCACCGGCTCGATGTTCGTGATGGGCATCTCGGCCTACTACCTGCTGCGCCGCCAGCACCGTGAATTCGCCGCCCGCTCGTTCCGCATCGCCGCGATCTTCGGGCTGATCTCCACCCTCGGCGTGGTCACGCTGGGCGACGCGCTCGGCCGCATGGACTATCTCGTGCAGCCGACCAAGCTCGCCGCGATGGAAGGCATCTGGCACACCACCAAGGGGCCCAGCGCGCCCTGGCTGATCGCCGCCGTGCCGAATGACCGCACGCAGAAGAACGATTTCGCCATCGGTATCCCCTATGTGCTGACCCCGCTGGTCGCGCATGCCTGGAATGTCCGCATCCCCGGCATCGACGAACTGGAACAGCAGGCCCAGCTTCGCGCCGCCAAGGGCATCCAGGCGGTGATCGCGCTCAAGCAGTATGGCGAAACCCACAGCCCGGCGGCGCTCGCCGCCTTCCGCAAGAACGAGGCGGACATGGGCTACGGCTTCCTCGCCCAGCGCTTCGCGCCGGATCAGGACCTGTCGAAGATCACGCCCTCGAACCTGCCGGGCATCCTGAAAAGGGCCGGCCGCGAATCGATCCCCAACGTCTTCGTCGAGTTCTGGAGCTTCCGCCTCATGGTCGGCCTCGGCCTCGCCTTCCTCGTGGTGTTCGCCTTCGGCGCCTATTACAGTCTGAGGAACGAGCTTGAGAAACACCCGCTGGTGATGCGCGCGGCGATGTGGGCGATCCCGCTGCCGGTGCTGGCCTGCGAGTTCGGCTGGATCACCGCCGAGAACGGCCGCCAGCCCTGGACGGTTTATGGCTGGCTGCCGACCTTCCAGTCCGCCTCCAGCCACACGGTCGGCTACATGCTGTTCTCGCTGATCGGCTTCGCGCTGCTCTACAGCCTGTTCATCGCCGCCGAACTCTACCTGATGTTCAAATATGCAAGGCTCGGCCCCGGCGAGCACGCCCATGCCCGTCCGGTCGAGGCGGCGGCCAGCCCGTCGCTGATGCGCCCCGGCTACGCCGACAAGTCCTGGCAGTAAGGAAACCGCGCCATGGAACTCTATATCGCGCTCAAGGTCATCTGGGCCGTGCTGCTCGGGGTGCTTCTCTCCGGCCTCGGCATCATGGTGGGGATGGACATGGGGGTCGGCGCGCTGCTGCGCTTCGTCGGCCGCACCGATGCCGAACGCCGCACCGCGCTCGCCGTGATCGGCCCGCACTGGGACGGCAACCAGGTCTGGTTCATCCTCGGCGGCGGCGCCATCTTCGCCGCCTTCCCGACGCTCTACGCCACCTCGTTCTCGACCTTCTACGTGGTGATGATCCTGCTGCTGTTCAGCATGATCATGCGCCCGGTCGCCTTCGAATACCGCTCCAAGGTCGATGCGCGGCGCTGGCGCGCGACCTGGGACTGGGCGTTCCTGATCTCCGGCGCGCTGCCGATGATCATCTACGGCGCCGCCTTCGGCAACGTGCTGCAGGGGGTCGGCTTCCACTTCAGCTGGGACGGCCAGTATTACCAGGATGGCAGCTTCATCTGGTACCTGCTCAACCCCTTCGCGGTGATGTGCGGTGTGCTCTCGCTCGCCCTCGCCGTGCACCAGGGCGGGGCGATGCTGATGATCCGCGGCGAGGGCCCGATCGCCGAGCGCGCCCGGCGCTATGCGGTGCCCGCCGGCCTGCTCGCCGCCGCCCTGTTCGCGATCGGCGGCGTCTGGGTCCGCTTCATCAAGGGCTTCGCCTACACCGCCCCGGTCAACCCGGCGATGCCGGCGACCCCGCTCGGCGGCCCTTCGGTCGCGATGCGCGCCGGCGCCTGGATGGACAATTTCCACCAGCATCCGGTGCTCTGGCTGCTGCCGGCGGTGGGGCTGCTCGGCATGGTCGCGGGTCCGCTGGCGCTCGCCGCCCGCAAGCCGATCCTCGGCTGGTGGCTCGGCGCGCTGGCCTGGATCGGCACGATCTTCACCACCGGGGCGGCGATGTTCCCCTTCCTGATGCCCTCCACCACCGCGCCGGCGCAGAGCCTGACGGTGTGGAACGCCTCGGGCAGCGCCTACAATCTCGGCTGGATGCTGGCCTTCGCGCTGGTCTTCGTGCCGATCATCCTGAGCTACACGGCCTGGGCCTTCCGCGTCATGCGCGGGAAGGTCAAGACCGAGTCCGTCATCGCCAACGATCACTCCTACTGAGGAGCGGAGATCGAGCCATGTTGAACACGATCAAATTCGCCGCCCTCGCGGTCATCCTCTTCGCGGCGATCCTGCTCGCCGTGGTCACCGGCGACGAGGGGCCCTGGTATTTCGGCTGGCTGGTCGGAACGATGATGATCGTTCTGATCTCGGCGAGCGGCGCCGTTCTGTTCGAGGCACAGCAATCGGCGGTCCTTGGCCGCCATCAGCCCGACGACAAAGTGTAAGGAGACGCCCCGATGCTCGGTGGACTTGAAGGCCTGATCCTGTTCATCCCGTTCGTCTATCTCGGGTTGTACGTTCTCGCATGGCTGTACACGCGGCGCCGCTTCCCCTGACGGCAGCGCCGTAGCCGTGCCAGTCTGGCCGGGCCGCTTTCGGGCGGTCCGGCCGCTTGTCGTTCTGGAGGACTTGCCGGCCGGGCCGGCATCCCTTGCGTCGGTGCGGGTCAGAGCAGGAAGGTGTGTTCCCCGGCCCGGGAGACCGCCCGGGCAACACCGCCGAGCGCGCCTGCCGGAAGGTCGGCCCCCGTGGCGACGATGCGGATGGCGCCGCAGCCGGTATCATGCGCGATGGCCGCGAGCCGTGCCGCGAGTGCGGTGAGCAGCGGCCTGTCATCGAGCGGGTCGAGCACCGCGAAGGGCCGCACCGCCATCAGCCGGCCATGTTCGAGATCGGCCTCGCACCGGTAGCAGGCCAGGCCGCAAGGGTTGCGCCGCCGCACCCGGCGGATCGTGATCATGCCGCGCCGGCCGGGATTCGCCGCGATGCACTCGCGCGCATGGCGCCGCCATCGCGCGAGGTCGAGCCAGGGCTGGGCCAGGCGCGCGATCACGAAGCACGGGTCGATGTGCTCGCGGATCATGGGTTCGATCAGGTAAGTCGGTTCATGCATGCAATGTAACATCGTCAGAAAGCATGACAGGATCGACCAAGCGGATGAACCGCGCCTTGATCGAAATCAACCGGAAGCCCTGTAAGATTCTCGAATTAAAAGACAAAGCGCCGCGCGCGTCGCCGGTGGCGCAGCTAACCGCACATTCGCGGCCTGAATCATACGAGTTGCGCGACCTTGTTGCTCTGCACTACAAAATGATTGCTGAGACGTCGGAAGGACGCGAGATGCTGGAGCAGCGGGACCGGGCGCTTCGCTCGCCCATCAATCTTTCGGAAGCCATCATTCCTGGCCTGTGCGCGGGCTGCGAGGCGCGGCATATCGGCCTGTGCGATGCGCTGGCGGACGAGGATCTTCATTTCCTCGCGAGCGTGGCGCGGCAGTCCACGGTGTCGCGCGGCCAGAGCTTCGCGGTGGAGGGCGACAGCGCCCGTTACTTCTTCAACATCAATCACGGCACCGCCAAGCTGCACAAGGACCTGCCCGACGGGCGCCGGCAGATCACCGGCTTCGTCGGCGCGGGCGATTTCGTCGGCCTCGCCGCCGACGACCGCTACACGTTCAGCGCCGAGGCGATCGACGATGTCCGGCTGTGCCGGTTCGACCGCGTGGAAATGCGCAACGTGTTCTCCCGCTTTCCCGCGCTCGAGCGCCGGCTGCTCGACGTCGCCTCGCACGAACTCATCGTGGCGCAGGAGCAGATGCTGCTGCTCGGCCGCAAGAGCGCGATCGAGCGGCTCGCCAGCTTCATCGACAGCTGGAGCCGGCGGGCGATGATGTGCGGCGCTCCGCGGGCCGGGCTGCGGCTGCCGATGACCCGCACCGATCTCGCCGATTATCTCGGCCTGACCATCGAAACCGTCTCCCGCGCGCTCACCGCGCTGCGCAAGCAGGGCGTGATCGACGTGACGCCGGACCACAATATCAGCGTCGCCCGCCCGCAGGCCCTGGCCGAAATCGCCCGCGCCGGCGCCTGAGGCCGGCCCGCTTCCGCGATTGACGCATGTCAATGCGCGGGCGGAGGGCATCGCGCATGGTCCTCCTAGCCAAAAGGAGGATGACATGAACGTGCGTGAGATCATGACGGTTGGTCCACTCACCGTCGAACCCGAGACGACCGTTGCCGATGCCGGCCGGATCATGCTCGACCAGAACCTGTCCGCCCTCCCGGTGATCGACCGTGGCGGCCGGCTGCTCGGCATCATCACCGATGGCGACATGCTGCGCCGCCCCGAACTCGAGACCGCTCCGGACATCGGCTGGTGGCGCGGCTTCCTCGCCCCCGAAACCTCGGCCCGACAGTTCGCCCGCACCCGCGGCCGGCATGTCGGCGAGATCATGACCACGCCGGTCCGCTCCGTCGGCCCCGACACGCCGCTGTGCGATGCGATCGACATCATGGAAACCTACCGGGTGAAGCAGCTGCCGGTCGTCCAGGGCGAGATCCTGCTCGGCATGCTCAACCGGCGGAACATCCTCGCCCGGCTGATCACCGCGCTGCTGGTGGTCGAGGATACCCCGGTCAGCGACGATGTGGTGGCCAGCCGCATCCGGGCCGCGATCGAGAAGACCAACTGGGCGCCCAAGGCGACCATCGAGGTCAAGGTCGATCATGGCGTCGCGACGCTTTCCGGCCCCGTGTTCAGCGATGCCGAGCGGATGGCGCTGATCGTGCTCGCCGAGGGAATCGGCGGCGTGCGCCGGGTGGCGGACGAGATGGTCTATGTCGATCCGACCAGCGGGGTCGCCTTCGGCTCGTACTGAAGGGGCCCTATCTTCCGGGCGGCGATTCGGTCAGCCGGCGCGCCGCCTCGGCGATGTCGGCCTCGTCGGCGCAATAGGAAAACCGCACGAAATCGCCGCCGCGCGCGGTGTCGAAATCATGCCCAGGCGTCGCGGCGATGTGCAGGTCGTGCAGCATCGCGCGGCAGAAGGCGGCGCTGTCCTGCCCGGTCGCGGCGATGTCGGCATAGATGTAGAAGGCGCCATCCGCCGGGGAGAGCTTCGTCATCCCGGCGCGGGGCAGGGCGTCGAGCAGCAGGGCGCGCGAACGGGCATAGGCATCGCGCCGCGCCGAAAGCTCGGCGTGGCAGTCGAACGCCGCCTCGGCCGCGCGCTGCGCGACATGCGGCGCGCAGATGAACATGTTCTGCGCGAGGCACTCCACCGGCCGCACCAGCTCCTCCGGCAGCACCATCCAGCCGACGCGCCAGCCCGTCATCGAGAAATATTTCGAGAACGAGTTGATCACGATGGCCGAGGGGCTAAAGGCGGCGGCGGTGGCCGCCGGCTTGCCATAGGTCAGGCCGTGATAGATCTCGTCGCTGATCAGGCGGATGCCGTTCGCATGGCAGTGCCGGGCGAGGGCGGCGAGCTCGTCGGGGTGCAGCATCGCCCCGGTCGGGTTGGCGGGCGAGGCGATCAGCAGCCCGTCCGGCTGCGGGTCGAGCGCCGCGATCATCGCCACTGTCGGCTGGAATCCGGTTTCCTCGGTGGCCGGCAGCAGCAGCGGCCGCAGCCCGAGCGCCGTCATGATGTTCAGGTAGGGCGGATAGCATGGGGCGGCGAGGGCGATCGTATCCCCCGGCTCGAAGGCGGCGAGGAAGGCGAGCGGAAACCCGCCCGAGGCCCCGGCGGTCACCGCGACGCGCGCGGCGGGCAGGTCGAGCCCGTACCAGTCGGCATAATGCGCGGCGATCCGCCGCCGCAGGCCGGGCAGGCCCAGCGCCTCGGTATAGCCGAGCGGATCGGTCCCCGCCATCGCGGCGGCGACGGCGTGGCGCACGCCCTCCGGCGCGCCCTGGCCGGGCTGGCCGACCTCCATGCGGATCACCCGGCGGTTCGCCGCCGCCGGGCTGGCGGCGAGCGCGTTGGCCGCCGAGATCACGTCCATCACCAGAAAGGGCGGAACCCGCGCCCCGGCGCCGGTCTTCAGGGTCATTGCCGCCTCAGCGCGAACTGATGGCGAGGCCGGCGCCGCGCGGATCGGCCGCGGCGGCGCAGGATTTCGGCGCGCTCGGCAGCGTGCCGGAACAGGCGATCGCATCGGCGCGGCCCGGTGCCGGCACCGGCCGGGGCATCGCCTGGCCGGTGCGCAGCGAATCGGCCATCGCGGCGGCGGCGGCGAGCGGCGCGCCGGCCTGCCCGGTGCCCGTCGTCACCGCGCGGAAGGCGCCGTCGCGGGTGGCGAGGGCGACGCTCAGCAGCGGCGGCGTCACCCGCCGCGGCGAGGCGGCGAGCAGGATGCCGGTTCCCGTGGCGATGCGCCCGGTGCCGAACAGGTTGTTCATCGTGGTCGCGCAGCCGACCACGCCGCCCTTCGAATCGGCGACGGCGAATCCGGCCGAGGCCGGCAGCGCGCCGAACCCGCGCACATGCCGGCCGGCGGCGGCGGCGGCGATCGCATCGCGCCCCGCGCCGGCGAGATCGTCCGGCGACCTGGCGAGCGCCTCGATCGCCGCGCGCGTGCCGAGCCCGGCGGCCGTCGGCGGCAGGGCGATGTCGGCGCCGAGGGCGTGGACGATGTCGGGGGCGGCGTAGCGCGCGGCCACGGCGCGCAGATCCGCGCCGGTCAGCCCGGCGCCGGCCGCACGCGCGCCGGCAAGCAGCCGGGCGGCGAGATGGCCCTGGTAGAAGCTCAATACGCCTCCGCCCTGCAGCCGCGCGAGGGTGGCGGCGAGGTCGGGCTGGCGCAGCGTTTCGCCGGCCTGCAGCACGCCGCCGGACGGCCCGGCGAACACGTTGCGCGCGGCCGGGTCGGCCAGCAGCGCGTTGCCCACCACGGCAAGGTCGGCCGCCAGCGCGCGGGAGACCGGCACGCCGCCGCCGGCCATCGCGGCGGCGGGCGCCATGTCGGTGGCGAGCGGCAGGGCGCCGTAGCGCGCCTGCATGGCGAGCAGGCCGCGCACCATCTGCGGGACCGCGGCCGGGCGCGACGCGCCGGCCTGGCTGCCGCGCGGCGCGCCGGGCGGGAAGAGCAGGGCGACGGGACGCCCCTTGCCGCCCTCGTCATGCGGCATGTCGATCAGGCAGACCGCGCCGCCGCCGAGCCCCGCGCGCGAGGGCAGCGTGACGCCGAGCGCGAAGCCGGCCGCCACGGCGGCATCCACCGCGTTGCCGCCCTTCTGCAGGATCTCGTGCGCGGCGACGGTCGCCTCGGGAACCGGGGTCACGGCGAAGCCGGCCACCGGCGCCTGCGGCCGCGGCTCGCCCAGCCGGGCGGTGCCGCCACCGCCGACAAGGTCGTTCGACAGGCCGCATCCGGCGAGCAGGAGTGCGGCGGCGAGCGGGGCGGTGCGGCGCATGATCGACAAATTCGCCATCCTCGTGACTGTGATTGCGGCAGGTCGCCAAGGGGATAACCGCCTTCGCGCGGCCGGGCAACACGGGGCGCCGCGCAGGCCTGCGCCGGCACGGGGTTGCGCCGCCGGATGATCGTCCCAATTCGCAACCAGCCAGGACGGAAAGCCGCGACCGGCCCGCCCTGGCGGCAGTCCGGAAAGGGAACGGCATGGTATTGGCGAATTTCGACGCGTGGCTGGACCGCACCCTGCGCAACCATGAAAAATTGCGCAGGCTTGCGTGGTTCGCGATCATTTATGGCGCGAGCGTGGTGGTTTTCGGAATCATTGCCTTCGGCCTGCAGGCGCTTGTGCCGGCCTGAGCGAGGGCCGGATGTTGCGCCGCCGCATGGAGTGCGCTACCGGCGCTGCTCATGCTGATGAAGGCACCTGAACGGTCCGACGGTGGCGTGATGTCCGCCTACCGGACGCGGATCGACGCCGGCACCATCCTGCCGGACCCGGTCCAGCGCCGGGCGGCGGAGCGCCTGCACGAGCTTTGGGGCCGGCTGCGCGACTACGATCCGCAGCCGAAGGCGCCGCCCAATGGCTGGCTCGGCCGGCTGCTCAACAAGAAGCGGGTGGACGAGGTGCCGGAGGACTATCCCTCGGGCCTCTATCTCGTCGGCGAGGTCGGCCGCGGCAAGTCCATGCTGATGGACCTGTTCTTCGCCGCCGCCGAGGTGCCGCGCAAGCGGCGGGTGCATTTTCACGAATTCATGCAGCAGGCCCATGCAAGGCTGCACAGGCTGCGCGCCGAGCGGCCCGATGCCGATGCGGTGCTCTCGCTCGCCGACATCATCGCCGGCGAATCGGCGCTGCTCTGCTTCGACGAGTTCCAGGTCCACGACATCGGCGATGCGATGATCCTGGCCCGGCTGTTCGAGGCGCTGTTCGCCCGCGCCGTGGTCGTCGTCGCCACCTCCAACACGCTGCCGGACGATCTCTACCGCAACAAGCCGGGTTATGAGAGCTTCCGCCCCTTCATCGCCCTGCTCAAGCGCCATCTCGACGTGATGGTGCTCGATGGCGGGCGCGACTACCGGCGCGAGCGGGTGCGCGGCGCGCGCAACTGGTACGTGCCGGCGGATGGCCGGGCCGAGCGCGCTCTCGATGATGTGTTCGCCGAACTCACCGGCGGTGCCGCCCCGCGCGCGGAGGCGCTCACGGTCTTCGGCCGCAAGCTCGCCGTGCCGCTCGCGGCGCGCGGCGTCGCCCGGTTCGACTTCGCCGCCCTCTGCGCCCAGGCGCTCGGCTCGGGGGATTATCTCGCCCTCGCCACCCATTACGACACCGTGCTGATCGACGGCATTCCCCGTCTTTCGCCGGACAATTTCGACGAGGCGCGGCGCTTCATCACCCTGATCGACGCGCTCTACGAGCATCGGGTGAAGCTCTACGCCTCGGCCGCGGCGGAACCCGCGGCACTGTATACCTCGGGCGAGGGGGTCGCGATCTTCGAGCGCACCGTCTCCCGCCTCGAGGAAATGCGCAGCGAGGCGTATTTCGCCCTCGCGCATCTGACCTGAGATGCGGTTGCGCCGCTCCGGCCATTGGTCTAGGCCGCACGACGACGGAACCGCCCGGGACGGACGGCGCGCAAGGCGCCGGGTTTCGAGTGACAGGCGAGTGATCACCGTATGGGGGCCCCATGAACATACATGAATACCAGGCCAAGGAACTGCTGAAGTCCTATGGCGTCGCGGTGCTGGACGGGCACGTCGCCTGGACCGGCGAGGAGGCCGCCGAGGCGGCGCGCAAGCTCCCCGGCCCGGTCTATGTCGTGAAGTCGCAGATCCATGCCGGCGGCCGCGGCGCCGGCCATTTCAAGGACGATCCGGAGGGCAAGGGCGGTGTCCGCCTCGCCAAGTCGCCCGAGGAGGTCGCCGCCGCCGCCGAGGCGATGCTGGGCAACACGCTGGTGACCAAGCAGACCGGCCCGGCCGGCCGCGTCGTCCGCCGCGTCTATGTCGAGGCCGGCTGCGACATCAAGCGCGAGCTTTACCTCTCGCTGCTGGTCGACCGCGCGAAATCCGAGATCGTCATCATGGCCTCGACCGAGGGCGGCATGGAGATCGAGGAAGTCGCCGAGAAGCATCCCGAGAAGATCCTCCGCGTCGCGGTCGATCCGGCGAGCGGCATCTCCGGCTTCCACGCCCGCCGCCTCGGCTTCGGCCTCGGGCTCGACGCCACCCAGATGAAGGCCTTCGCGAAATTCGTGAACGCGATGTACAAGGCCTTCGTCGCGCTCGACTGCGCGATCGTCGAGATCAACCCGCTGGTCGTCACCGGCGCCGGCGAGGTGGTCGCCCTCGACGCCAAGGTCAGCTTCGACGACAACGCGCTCTACCGTCACCCCGATCTCGAGAAGCTGCGCGACGAGGCCGAGGAAGACCCGAAGGAACTCGAGGCCGCCAAGCACAGCCTGAACTACGTGGCGCTGGACGGCTCGATCGGCTGCATGGTCAACGGCGCCGGCCTCGCGATGGCGACGATGGACATCATCAAGCTCTACGGCGCGGAGCCGGCGAACTTCCTCGATGTCGGCGGCGGGGCGACCAAGGAGCGCGTCACCGCGGCCTTCAAGATCATCCTGTCGGACCCGAATGTCGAAGGCATCCTGGTCAACATCTTCGGCGGCATCATGCGCTGCGACGTGATCGCCGAGGGCGTGGTCGCCGCGGCGCGCGAGGTCTCGCTCTCGGTGCCGCTGGTCGTCCGCCTCGAGGGCACCAACGTGCAGCTCGGCAAGGACATCCTCTCCAAATCCGGCCTGCCCATCATCGCGGCCGACAATCTCGCTGACGCGGCGCAGAAGATCGTCGCCGCCGTGAAGGAGGCCGCATAATGGCTATTCTCGTCAACGCCGAAACCAAGGTCATCACCCAGGGCTTCACCGGCGCGCAGGGCACCTTCCACTCCGAACAGGCGATCGCCTACGGCACCAAGGTCATGGGCGGCGTCACCCCGGGCAAGGGCGGCACCCGCCATCTCGACCTGCCGGTGTTCGACACCGTGGCCGAGGCCCGCGAGGCGACCGGCGCCGATGCGAGCGCGATCTACGTCCCGCCGCCCTTCGCGGCGGACGCCATCCTCGAGGCGATCGACGCCGAGATCCCGCTGATCGTCTGCATCACCGAGGGCATCCCGGTGCTCGACATGGTGAAGGTCCACCGCGCGCTGTCCGGCTCGAAATCGATCCTGGTCGGGCCGAACTGCCCGGGCGTCATCACGCCGGATGCCTGCAAGATCGGCATCATGCCGGGGCACATCCACCGCCGCGGCAAGGTCGGCATCGTGTCGCGCTCCGGCACGCTGACCTACGAGGCGGTGGCGCAGACCACGGCGGCCGGGCTCGGCCAGTCGAGCTGTGTCGGCATCGGCGGCGACCCGGTGAAGGGGCTCGACTTCGTTGACGTTCTGGAAATGTTTCTGGCCGATAATGAAACCGAGGCACTGATCATGATCGGCGAGATCGGCGGCCAGAGCGAGATCGAGGCGGCCGAGTTCCTGGCGCGCAACAAGGTGAAGAAGCCCACCGTGGGGTTCATCGCCGGCGTCACCGCGCCGCCGGGCCGGCGCATGGGTCATGCCGGCGCCGTGATTTCCGGCGGGCGCGACACCGCGCAGGCCAAGATCGAGGCGATGAAGGCGGCCGGCATCCATGTGGCCGACAGTCCGGCATCGCTCGGCAGCACCATGGTCAAGGCGCTTCGCGCGTAACGAGGAGTCGGCGGGTTTGTTCATTCGTCATGGATCGGGGAGGCTTCATGCAAGGAAAGCATCCCAGAACCGAGACTTGACGGTGCAACGGCCTGATCGATTGGACTATGTCACGGTCTTGACTTTGCAGCGCGCCGGCTCAGTGCCGGCGCGAACTCCATGAGCCCAGTACGGCCGAGGGACATCTGAGATGGCGGGTGTGGATATTCTTGCGACGGCGATGAATGGCGGCAACGCGGCGTTCATCGCCAACCTCTATGCGAAATGGGTCGAGGCGCCCGATTCGGTCGATCCGGATTTCGCCAGCCTGTTCGCCGCACTGGGCGACGATGCGCGATCGGTGCTGGGCGATGCGGCCGGTGCCTCCTGGGCGCCGCGACCGATCAGCTTCGAACGACCGGCCGCGCCGGCCGAGGCGGGCAAGGGCGCGCCGCTTTCCAGACAGGGCACGATCGATTCGATCCGTGCCCTGATGTTCATCCGGGCCTATCGCGTGCGCGGCCATCTGGAGGCCGATCTCGATCCGCTCGGCCTGCGCCAGCCCGGCCACCACCCGGAACTCGACCCGGCCAGCTACGGCTTCACCGAGGCCGACATGGACCGGCCGATCTTCATCGACATGGTGCTGGGCCGCGAGACCGCGACGATGCGCGAGATCATCGCCATCCTGCGCGAGAGCTATTGCGGCAAGATCGGCGTCGAGTTCATGCACATCCAGGACCCCGAGCAGAAATCCTGGATCCAGCGCCGCGTCGAGGGCGCGCCCTGGCGCACCGCGCTCGACAAGGAGGGCAAGCGCCGCGTCCTCACCCAGCTCACCGAGGCCGAGGGCTTCGAGACCTTCTGCCAGCGCCGCTATGTCGGCACCAAGCGCTTCGGGCTGGAGGGCGGCGAAAGCACCATCCCCGCGCTGCACGCGATCATCGAGACGGCGGCGCGGGCCGGCGTCAACGAGATCGCGATCGGCATGCCGCATCGCGGCCGGCTCAACACGCTGGTCAACATCGTCAAGAAGCCGTTCACCGCGGTGTTCTCCGAATTCGGCGGCGAGAGCTTCAAGCCGGACGCGGTGCAGGGCTCGGGCGACGTCAAATACCATCTCGGCACCTCGGCCGACCTCGTCATCGCCGGCAACAAGGTGCATCTCTCGCTGCAGCCCAACCCCTCGCATCTCGAGGCGGTGGATCCGGTCGTCGCCGGCAAGGTCCGCGCCCGGCAGGACATGGCGGGCGACACCCGCGGCCGCCGCTCGGTCATGGGCATCCTGATGCATGGCGACGCCGCCTTCGCCGGCCAGGGCCTCGTCTATGAAACCCTGGCGATGAGCCAGCTGATCGGCTACCGCACCGGCGGCACGGTCCATATCGTGGTGAACAACCAGATCGGCTTCACCACCGTGCCCGCCCACGCCTATTCCGGCCTCTACTGCACCGATGTCGCCAAATCCGTGCAGTCGCCCATTTTCCATGTGAACGGCGACGATCCCGAGGCGGTGGTCTTCGTCGCCCAGCTCGCGACCGAGTTCCGCCAGGAATTCGGCGTCGACGTGGTGATCGACCTGGTCTGCTACCGCCGCCACGGCCATAACGAGACCGACGAGCCGGCCTTCACCCAGCCGCTGATGTACCAGGCGATCCGCGGCCGCAAGACGACCCGCACCCTCTATGCCGAGCGCCTCGCCGCCGAGGGCGCGGTCGGCACCGCCGAGTCCGACCAGATCCACAAGGATTTCGTCGCCACGCTGGAAGAGGCCTACAAGGCCGCCGCCAGCTACAAGCCGAACAAGGCGGACTGGCTGGAAGGCCACTGGGCCGGCCTCAACTCCGCGCGCGACGAGGAGGGCGAGACTGAGGAACCCACCGCCATCCCGCTGGACACGCTGCGCCGGATCGGCAACGCGCTGGCCCGCGTTCCCGACGATTTCGACGTCAACCCCAAGATCGCCCGCCAGCTCGAGGCCAAGGCCGAGATGATCCGCACCGGCGAGGGGATCGACTGGGCGACCGGCGAGGCGCTCGCCTTCGG
The DNA here is from genome assembly GCF_000202835.1 of Acidiphilium multivorum AIU301. Taxonomy (NCBI): domain Bacteria; kingdom Pseudomonadati; phylum Pseudomonadota; class Alphaproteobacteria; order Acetobacterales; family Acidocellaceae; genus Acidiphilium; species Acidiphilium multivorum. The sequence continues at coordinate 1,864,886 of NC_015186.1, read as the reverse complement.
CTCGCTCCTGCTCGAGGGCCATCGCGTCCGCCTCTCCGGCGAGGACTGCCAGCGCGGCACGTTCAGCCAGCGCCACGCCGTGCTGATCGACCAGACCAGCCAGAACGAATACGTCCCGCTCAACAATATCGGCGAAGAGCAGTCCCGCATCGAGATCTTCAACTCGCTGCTCTCCGAGGCCGGCGTGCTCGGCTTCGAATACGGCTATTCGCTGGCCGACCCGCGCACCCTCGTGCTCTGGGAAGGCCAGTTCGGCGACTTCGCCAACGGCGCGCAGGTCATCATCGACCAGTTCATCGCCGCCGGCGAGAGCAAGTGGCTGCGCATGTCCGGCCTGACCCTGCTGCTGCCGCACGGCTATGAAGGGCAGGGGCCGGAACATTCCTCGGCCCGCCCCGAGCGCTTCCTGCAGCTCTGCGCCGAGAACAACATGGCGGTTTGCAACATCACCACCCCGGCCAACTATTTCCACGCGCTGCGCCGCCAGCTGAAGCGGAACTTCCGCAAGCCGCTGATCATCATGACGCCGAAATCGCTGCTGCGGCACAAGCTCGCGGTCTCGACGCTGGAGGACATGACCAACGGCTCGGCCTTCCGCACCGTGATCCCCGAGACCGATGCGCTGGTCGCCCCCGAGAAGGTCCGCCGCGTCGTGCTCTGCTCGGGCAAGGTCTATTACGACCTGGTCGCCGAGCGGCGCGACCGCGGGATCGACGATGTCGCGATCGTGCGGGTCGAGCAGCTCTACCCCTTCCCGAAGAAGGCGTTGAAGACCGCGATCGAGGCCTATGTGAACGCCGAGGTGATCTGGTGCCAGGAGGAGCCCGAGAACATGGGCTACTGGCATTTCCTTGACCGCCGGATCGAGGCGGCGCTGGAATGCACCGCGACGAAGATGGCCGCCTCGCGCCCGCGCTTCGCCGGCCGCAAGGCCGCGGCGAGCCCGGCGACGGGGCTTGCGAAGGTTCACGCCGCCGAACAGGCGGCCCTGGTCAGGGAAGCGCTCGGCGTCTGAGGCGCGGGCAGGAACAGCAAAAGGCAGGAAGCATGAGCACCGAAATCAAGGTTCCCACCCTCGGCGAGAGCGTGACCACCGCGACCGTCGCGCGCTGGATCAGGAAAGTGGGCGAGACCGTCGCCCAGGACGAGCCGATCGTCGAGCTGGAGACCGACAAGGTCACCGTCGAGGTCAATGCGCCCGAGGCCGGCACGATCGAGGCGATCGCCGCCGATGAGGGGGCCGAGGTCGAGGTCGGCGCCCTGCTGGGCACGATCGGCGCCGGCACCGGTGCCGCCGCCGCGCCGAAAAAGGCCGAGCCCGCGGCGGAGGCCCGCCCGGCCGCCAATCCGCAGCCCGGCGTCAACCCGCCGCCGCCGCCCTCCGGCCCGGTCGCCCGCACCGGCCACGCGCCGATGCCCGCCGCGCAGAAGATGATGACCGAGCAGAAGATCGACGCCGCCCAGGTCGATGGCACCGGCAAGGACGGCCGCATCACCAAGGGCGATGTGCTGGCCTTCGTCGAGAAGCCGGCCGCAGCCACAGCGCCGGCAGCCCCCAGGGCGCCGCGCACCGCCGATGCCCGCGAGGAACGGGTGAAGATGACCCGCCTGCGCAAGACCATCGCCGCAAGGCTGAAGGAAGCGCAGAACACCGCCGCCATGCTCACCACCTTCAACGAGGTGGACATGGGCCCGGTGATGGCGCTCCGTGCCGAATACAAGGACGTGTTCGAGAAGAAGCACAAGGGCATCCGCCTCGGCTTCATGAGCTTCTTCGTCCGCGCCTGCATCGCCGCCCTGCGCGAGTTCCCGGCGGTCAACGCCGAGATCGACGGCGACGAGATCGTCTACAAGAACTTCGTCAACATGGGCATCGCCGTCTCCAGCCCCTCGGGCCTGGTGGTGCCGGTGCTGCGCGACGCCGACCAGATGAACTTCCCGCAGATCGAGGGGGCGATCGCCGATTTCGGCAAGCGCGCCCGCGACGGCGCGCTGAAGCTCGACGAGCTTTCGGGCGGCTCCTTCTCCATCACCAATGGCGGCGTGTTCGGCTCGCTGATGTCGACCCCGATCATCAATCCGCCGCAATCGGCCATTCTCGGCATGCACAAGATCCAGGACCGGCCGATGGCGGTCGGCGGCAAGGTCGAGATCCGGCCGATGATGTATCTCGCGCTGTCCTACGACCACCGCATCATCGACGGGCGCGAGGCGGTCTCCTTCCTCGTCCGGGTGAAGGAGAGCATCGAGGATCCGCGCCGCCTGCTGCTGGACATCTGAGGAGCGCATCATGGCCGATCAGTTCGACGTCATCGTCATCGGGGCCGGTCCGGGCGGCTATGTCTGCGCCATCCGCGCCGCCCAGCTCGGCATGAAGGTCGCGTGCGTGGAAAAGCGCGCGACCCTCGGCGGCACCTGCCTCAATGTGGGCTGCATCCCCTCCAAGGCGCTGCTGCAATCCTCCGAGAACTACCACGAGCTCCTGCACGGCTTCGCCCGCCACGGCGTCTCCGCCGAGAACGTGTCCTTCGATCTCGGCAAGATGATGGGCCACAAGGACGAGGTCGTCGGCGCCAACACCAAGGGCGTCGAGTTCCTGTTCAAGAAGAACAAGGTCACCTGGCTCAAGGGCGCCGCGTCGTTCAAATCCGCCAACACGATCGTGGTGGACGGCAAGGAATACGGCGCAAGACACATCGTCATCGCCACCGGAAGCGAGAGCGTGCCGCTCCCCGGCGTCGAGGTCGACGAGACGCAGATCGTCACCTCCACTGGCGCCATCGCGCTGGAGAGCGTGCCGAAGCATCTCGTGGTGATCGGCGGCGGCTATATCGGCCTCGAACTCGGCAGCGTCTGGCGCCGCCTCGGCGCCGAGGTCACCGTGGTCGAGTTCCTCGACCGGCTGGTGCCGACGATGGATGGCGAGGTCGCCACCGCCTTCCAGAAAACCCTCGGCAAGCTCGGCATGAAGTTCAAGCTCGGCACCAAGGTCACCGGTGCGGCGAAGACCGCCAAGGGCGTCACCCTCACGCTCGAACCCGCCAAGGGCGGCGCCGCCGAAACGCTGGAGGCGGATGTCGTGCTCGTCGCGATCGGCCGCCGCGCCCATACCGAAGGGCTCGGGCTCGACGCGGTGGGTGTGGCGACCGACGAGCGCGGCCGGGTGAAGACGAATGGCCACTACGCCACCAGCGTCCCCGGCATCTACGCGATCGGCGACGTCATCGCCGGGCCGATGCTCGCCCACAAGGCCGAGGAAGAGGGCGTCGCCCTCGCCGAGCTGCTGGCCGGTCAGGCGGGCCATGTGAACTACGGCGCCATCCCCGGCGTGGTCTACACCTGGCCGGAAGTCGCCTCCGTCGGCAAGACCGAGGAAGAGCTGAAAGCCGAAGGCGTCGCCTACAAGGTCGGCAAATTCCCGTTCACGGCGAATGGCCGCGCCCGCGCCATGGGCGATACCGACGGTTTCGTGAAACTCCTCTCGGACAAGACGACCGACAAGCTGCTCGGCGCCCACATCATCGGGCCGGATGCCGGCACGATCATCGCCGAGCTGGTGCTGGCGATCGAGTTCGGCGCCTCGGCCGAGGATGTCGCGCGCACCAGCCACGCCCATCCCTCGCTCAACGAGGCGGTGAAGGAAGCGGCGCTGGCGGTCGACGGGCGGGCGCTGCACATCTGACGTTCCGTCGGATGAACTAAATTTCCCGTGTCCCGATCTCCGTGCAGGAGATCGGGACATTTCGTTCCGCGTTCAGGACATCAGGGCAGATCGATGTCCAGCCAGGACAGGTGTCCGCCCTTGCCGGCCCCGGTATCCATCATGATCGCCCGCCCGCCGGCGCGTCCTTCCAGGGTCAGCGGCTGGCCGTTGGTGCTGCGCTGGTCGTGCCCGCAATACACCGTCACCCCCTCGGGAATCCGGTGCACCCAGTCGAGCACGCGCTCGGGCTTGCCCATGCCGGTCACCCGCCCGGTGGTCTGGCCGTAGAGGGCGCGGGCGAGCAGCCGGTCGCGCTTGTCCGCCATCGTCCGCGGCGGGATGAACAGCATCGCCGGATCGAACCCGCCATGCACGAATACCACCCGCCCGGCGACGAGCCAGGCCGGCGCCCGGCCGATCTCCTCGACCGCCCGCGCCGCCGTCGCCGGATCGAGCGAGGCGATCGTCGCGGCCAGCGCCTCGCCCACCTGCACGCTGTCGCCGCGCAGGGCGCGGGCGAGCTTGTAGTCGTGATTGCCGAGCAGGAAGAGGCCGCGCCCCGCATCGAGCCGGCCGAACATCAGCCGCAGCGCGCCCGGCGTGTCCGGCCCGTCATCGACGAGGTCGCCGAGCTGGACGATGAAGCGCTCCGTGGCGCAGGCGGCGGCGAAGGCAGTGGAATCGCCGTGCACGTCGCCCACCACGCGGAGTTTCGCGCCGGGGGGGAGAAGCACCGTCATGCCCGCGCCGCGATCGCCGCGCGGAGATCCTCCTGCGCCGCGCGGTCGATCGGGAAGCGCCGCATGATCGCGGCGGCGGCGATCTTCAGCGCCGAGGGCACGCCGCAATACAGCAGGAGAAGAAGCGTGATCTGCATGGCGCCGTTCCGGCCGTGGGTCGAAAATCCGACAAGCCCCAGCAGCGAAAAGGCAATCCCCGGCGCCAGCGCGTTGCCGGCCTTCTGCGCCATCGTCGCCGCGGCGAAATACAGTCCGGCCCGCCGCTCCCCGCTCGCCAGCTCGTCGACATCGACGACATCCGCCTGGATCGCCGGCGGAATGGTGAAATCCGCCCCCAGCCCGGCGCCGGTGAACAGGCTGATCACGCCGAACCAGATGAGCGGATGCGCCGTGCGCAGGATGGACGGCACGAAGGCGAAGGCCAGGCCCGAGACCGCCATCGCGATCGTCCAGGCACGGTGCTTCCCCGCCCGCACCGAGAGCGCCAGCCATAGCGGCACCGAGGCGACCCCGGCCGCGAAATAGACCAGCAGGATCGGCCCCGAGGCATCGGGCGCGTGCAGCACCTTGTCGAACACGATCAGGATCAGCGCCGCCGGCAGGCCGTTCGCCAGCCCGTTCACCGCCCAGGCGAGGATCAGCCGCCGGAACGGCGCATTGCCGCCGATCAGCCGCAGCGCGTCACCAAGCCCCGCCGGCGGCGCGGCGCCGCGCGCCGGCTTCGGGTCCGGCACGGCGATCAGCGCGAGCGCCACGGCCGGCCCCGCCAGCCCGATCGTCAGCAGCGCGAGCAGATGGGCCTGCCCGACATGCGAGGTGATGCCGAGCAGCACCGGCGCCAGCGCCGAGATCAGGATGCCGAGAATGGTGCCGCCCTCGCGCAGGCTGGTGATCCGCTGCCGCTCGGCATAATCCTCCGAAAGCTCCGCCCCCCACGCCCAGTAGGGCAGGGAGAGCGCCGTCCACCCCCAGGTCACCAGCGCGTAGAACACGAACAGCCAGAGCGCCCCCGCGCCGGCGGGCGGGAAGAACAGCCCGATCGCCCCCACCGCCGCCACCGGCATCGCCAGCGCCATGAACGGCCTGCGCCGCCCGAAGCGCGAGCGGCTGAGGTCGGAGAGCCGCCCCACCATCGGGTCGATCACCACGTCGAAGATCCGCACCGCGGTCAGCACGATGCCGACGGTCGCGAGATCCAGCCGCATCGCGCCGGCCCAGAAATCCGGCAGGATCACCAGCAGCGGCAGGCCCAGCATGGCCAGCGGCAGGGCGGGGGCGGCATAGATCAGCCGCTTCCGCCGCGTCATCCGCGCGGCCAATCAGCCCCGCGCGATCAGGAACTGGCCGACATCGGTCCACCCGGCGCGGAACCCGGCCTCGCAATAGGCGAGATAGAATTCCCAGAGCCGCTTGAACCGCCCGTCATATTGCGGCGACATCCGCGCGATCCGCGGCCAGGCGGACTGGAACGCGTCCTGCCAGCGGGCCAGCGTCTCGGCATAGTCCTGGCCGAAATGGAACGCGTCGCGGAGCGCGAAGCCGGCGCGGGCGATCTCGGCGCGCAGCCGCGTGGGCGAGGGCAGCATGCCGCCGGGAAAGACATAGCGCTGGATGAAGTCGGCCTTGCGGCGGTATTCCTCGAAATACCGGTCGGCGATGGTGATCACCTGCAGCGCGGCGAGCCCGCCGGGCGCCAGCCGGTCGCGCAGGGCGGCGAAATAGGCGGGCCAGAACGGTTCGCCCACCGCCTCGAACATCTCGATCGAGGCGATGCGGTCGAAGGTTTCGGGCACGTCGCGGTAATCCTGCAGCCGGAACTCCACCTGCCCGCCCAGCCCCGCCGCCGCGATCCGCGCCCGCGCATAGGCGAGCTGCTCGCGCGAGAGGGTGATGGCGGTCACATGGGCGCCGTAGTCCCGCGCCGCGATCTCGGCGAAGCCGCCCCAGCCGCAGCCGACCTCCAGCACCCGCATCCCCGGTTCGAGGCCGAGGGCGCGGCAGAGCCGGTGATATTTCGCGTCCTGCGCGGGTTGCAGCCCGGCCTGGCCCGGCGCGAACAGGGCGGCGGAATAGGTCATGCTGGGGTCGAGCCAGGCGGCGTAGAAATCGTTGCCGAGATCGTAATGCTCGGAAATGTTGCGCCGCGCGCCGCGCCGCGTGTTGGGCCGCAGCCGGTGGGCGAGGAAGCTCGCCGCCCGCGCCCAGAGCTTGCCGCGCAGCATGTCCTCCCAGCTTTCCTCGTTCAGCGTGCCGAGGCGCAGCACGTCGATCAGGCGGGGGCTGTCCCACCAGCCATCGAGATAGGCCTCGGCGAGGCCGAGGCTGCCGCCGAAGGCGAGCCTCGCGATCATCCGCGCGTCGCGCACGATCATCGTCGCGGCCGGGCCGTGCGCGGCGCCGGCGAAATGATGCACGGAGCCGTCCGGCAGCACCACTTCCAGCGTGCCCACGCGGATCATCCGCGCGATGCCGAGGCCGAGGCGCAGCCTGCGGTCGCGCGGCAGCGGCGGGGCGGAGAGGGCGGTGGCGTCGGTCATGCGGGGTCTCCTCGGACGATCGGCGGGTGGCCGTCTTTCGGCTCGCGGTGGAAGGTCGCGCCGCGCAGCAGGGTGAGCAGCGCCTGCCAGTGGATCGCGGCGATGATCTTGAGCGGCAGCAGCGGCATGCGCAGCACCTCGCGCAGCAGCGCGGCGTCGGTGGCGGGGCGGCGGATGAGCGCCATCGAGGCGGTCAGCCGCGGCGCCGGATCGCCGTGGACGATGCGGATCGCGAAGCGGCGCCCGGGCGGGGTGAGGGTGAACTCGTAGCCGCCCTGCATGTCGAACAGCGGCGAGACGTGCATGCGCTTCGCCGCGCGCTGGCGGATCGGCGATCCCGCCGGTGCCGGGATCAGGTAGCCGATCTGGTCGCCGAACGTGTTCTTCACCTGGTGCAGCACGGCGCCGAGCCGGCCCTCCCGGTCGTAGCAGACATAGAAGCTGATCGGGTTGAACGCATACCCGAGGATACGGGGGATGGTGATCAAACGGATGCGGGCGGCGAAGGCGGAAAGTCCGGCATCGTCCAGCGCCGCTTCCACCCAGGGGCGCAGCGCCGAGCCGTCGCGCGGGCCGTGGTCGCGGTCGTGCAGGGCGATCAGGCCGAAGCGGTTGTGGCGGAAGACGCGGCTTGCGGCGGCGAAATCGTCGATCGCGTCGAGATCGATGTCGAGCATCCAGAGCCGGTAGGCGAAGGCGCGGCGCGGCTTCACGTGGCGGACATGGCGCAGCACGCCGGCATAGATCCCGGGTGGATTCACGGCGCCCCGTCCGCGCCCTGCCAGGATACGGGCAGGCCCATCGCCCGCGCCACCCGCGCGGCCGAGGCGATGCCGTCCTCGTGGAACCCCCAGCCGGTCCAGGCGCCGGCGAACCAGAGCCCGTCCCGCCCCTGGATCTCGCCGAGCCGTTCCTGCGCCGCCATCGCCGCCGCGTCGAATTGCGGATGGGCATAGTCGCGCACGCGCAGCACCGTCGCCGGATCGGGCTCGACCAGCGGGTTGAGGCTGACCAGCAGCGGCCGCTCCGAGCGCAGCCCCTGCAGCCGGTTCATCCAGTAGGTGACGCTGACGGCGCGGCCGTGATCGGCGGCGTCGCGGGCGAGATAGTTCCACGACGACCACACCGCCCGCCGCCGCGGCATCAGCGCCGTGTCGGTATGCAGCACGGCGCGGTTGGGCTGGAAGCGCACCGCGCCGAGGATCTCGCGCGTCTGCGGGGCGGGGTCGGCGAGCATCGCCAGCGCCTGGTCGGCATGGCAGGCGAACACCACCTCGTCGAACGTTTCTTCTCCCGCATCGGTGACGACGATGACACCCCCTTCCGCGCGCCGCACCTGCCGCACCGGCGCCGAAAGCCGCACCCGCCGGCCGAGCGTCGCCGCCACACGCTCGACATAGCGGCGCGAGCCGCCGGTCACCGTGCGCCATTGCGGCCGGTCGTTCAGCGTCAGCAGGCCGTGATTGTGGAAGAACCGGGCGAAATGCCGCGCCGGGAAGGCCCGCATCCCCTCGACCGAGGCGGACCAGATCGCCGCCCCCATCGGCAGGATGTGATCCTCGACGAAATCCCGGCCGTAGCCGTTGCGATCGAGCCAGGCGCCGAGCGATTCGTCGCCGGTCGCGTGCAGCAGCGACGGCGCCTCGCGGTTGAAGCGCATCACGTCGCGCAGCATGCGCAGGAAGCGCGGGCGGACCAGGTTGCGCCTCTGCGCGAAGAGCTGCGCCAGCGAGCCGCCGCCATATTCAAGCTCGCCCCCGCCGATCGACACGCCGAAGGACATGTCGGTGTCGTGGGTGGCGACGCCGAGTTCGCGGAAGAAGGCTTCGAGGTTCGGATAGTTGCGGTCGTTCAGCACGATGAACCCGGTATCGACCGCGATCTCCTGCGCGCCGAGCCGCACATGCTGGGTGTCGGCATGGCCGCCGAGCTGGCGCTCGGCCTCGAACAGCACGACATCCCGCCGCGCGCGGGCCAGCCACGCCATCGCCATGCCGGCGATGCCGCCGCCGATCACGGCCAGCCGCGCGCCGCTCACGACGCCTTCCCGCTGATCGCGGCGAAGGCGGCGAGTGCGCGCTCGCGCCCCTCGGCGAGGTCGACGATGGGCCGCGGATAGCTCGCCCCGAGCCGCACGCCGGCGCCGCGCAGCACGATCTCCGGCGCCTCCCACGGCGCGTGGAGGTATTTGTCCGGCAGGTTGGCGATCTCCGGCACGAAGCGGCGGACATAGGCGCCGTCCGGGTCGAATTTCCGCCCCTGCAACACCGGGTTGAAGATCCGGAAATAGGGCGCCGCATCCGCCCCGCTGCCCGCCACCCATTGCCACGAGGCCGCGTTCGACGCCGCGTCGGCATCGACGAGACAGTCATGAAACCAGCGCTCCCCCGCCTGCCAGGGCAGCAGCAGGTGCTTGACCAGGAAGGAGGCGACGATCATCCGCACCCGGTTGTGCATCCAGCCGGTCTGCCAGAGCTGGCGCATCCCGGCATCGACGATGGGCACCCCGGTCCGCCCGTGCTGCCAGGCGGCGAGATCCGCCGCGCTTTCCCGCCAGGGCATGGCGGCGAATTGCGCCTTCATCGGCCGGGTCGCGAGGTCCGGCGTGTGCCAGAGCAGATAGGCGGCGAATTCGCGCCAGATCAGCTCCTTGAGGAAGGTCTGCCGCGCCGCGTCGCGCCCCGGTGCTGCCACCGCCGCGCGCCAGACCGCGTCGATCGCGATCTCGCCCCAATGCAGGTGCGGCGACAGGCCGGAGGTGCCGGCGACCCCCGGCAGGTCGCGCTGGCGGTCGTACTCGCCGAAGCCATCGGCGAGGAAGGCGTCGAGCCGCGCCCGCGCCCCGGCCTCGCCGGGCGTCCAGCTCGCCCGCAGCCCGCCGGCCCAGTCGGGCTTCACCGGCAGAAGTCCCCAGTCGCCGAGGCGGTCGCCGCCCGGATCGCCGGCGGCGGCGAGGCGGGCCGGCGCGGGAATCGGCGGGCGTGGCGCGAAGGCATCGAAACAGGCGCGGGAGAACGGCGTATAGACGCCGTAGACCCCGCCGGTCCTGGTGGTGATCCGCTCCGGGCCGAACATCAGCGCCGAGCGGTGGCGGTGAAACCCGATCCCCGCTTCCTGCAACGCCGCCGCCACGCGCCGGTCGGCCTCGCGCAGCCAGGGCTCGTGCGCCCGCCCGGCATGGACGGCGACCGCGCCAATCTCGCGCGCCAGCGCCGGGACGATCGCCGCCGCATCGCCCCGCCGCAGCACCAGCCGCCCGCCGCGCGCGGCGAAATCGGCCTCAAGTGCGGCGAGCGAATGGTGCAGCCACCAGCGCGACGCCCCGCCCGTCTCCGCCGCCGGATCGAGCACGAAGACCGGCAGCACGTTTCCCTCCTCGATCGCGGCGGCGAGGGCGGGGTTGTCGGCCAGGCGCAGGTCGTTGCGCAGCCAGAGCAGCGTCGTCGCCATCACGCGGCCTTTCCGGCATGGGCGAGGGGAAAGGCATAGACCCGCTCGCGCCCGAGCAGGAACACCTGCCCGCCGCGCGGGAACAGCGCGCGGATCGGCGGCGAAGTCACCTCCAGCCCGCCGGCATAGGCGCCGAAGGCCGGCAGCAGCACGCGATGGGCATCGGCCACGAAACACGGCCGCGCCACCGAAGCGGCCCGTGTCGCGATCCGGGCCTTCGGATGGAAATGGCCGGAGAACTCGACCTGCCCGGCGGCGACCGGCCCCGCCACATGGCGGAACACGGCCCCCGCCTCCGCGTGTTCCGCAAGCCCCGTGCCCGCGTCGTGATTGCCCTCGATCCAGAGGAAGCGATGCGCCGCCTCCATCCGCGCGAGAAGCGAAGCCTCCTCCGCCGGCAGGCGGGCGCGGCCGGCCTCGTCGTGGAAACTGTCGCCGAGCGCGATCACCCGCTCCGGCGCGTAGCGGCGCAGCAGCAGCGCGAGCCGATCGAGCGTCGCCCGGCTGTCATAGGGCGGCAGCAGCCCGCCGCGCGCGGCGATCGACGAGGCCTTTTCGAGATGCAGGTCGGCGACGATCAGGGCGCGCCGGTCCGGCCAGAACACGGCGCCGGCGGGATCGAGCAGGAAGCGCCCGGCGGCGCGGTGGATGGGTGCGGCAGTCATGATGCCGGTCATTTCACAGGCGCGTGCGTTAGGCCAGAGTGTCCGTCCCCATCGCCTCGGCGACGAGGGCTTCCGCCTCGCCGAGCAGCGCCTCCTCGGCCTCGGCGCCGCCGACGCGCTCGCGGCCGATTTCGAGCAGGACGGGCACGGCGAGCGGCGAGACGCGGGGCAGGGCGCGGTGATGCACCCGCCCGCGCGCGCGCGCCAGCATGCCGGCGATGCGGGCGAGATCGACCAGCCCGTGCGCGGCATCGGCCCAGGTGGCGCGGAGGAGAATATGGCTCGGGTCATGCTTGCGGAGGACATCGTAGATCAGATCGGTATTGATGGTGATCTGTCTACGGTTCTTCTCGCCGCCCGGATGCATCCGTTCGATCAGCCCGGCGATGACCGCGACATTGCGGAAACTGCGCCGCAGCATCGAGCTGTCCGCCATCCACGCCTCCAGGTCCTCGCCGAGCAGGTCCTCCTCGAACAGGCGGGCGATCCCGGTCGGCTCGCGCGCGCACCAGATGCCGAGCACGTAATCGGTCGCGACATAGCCAAGCGGCTGGAAGCCGAACCGCTCCAGCCGGCGGGTCAGCAGCATGCCCAGCGCCTGGTGCGCCTGCCGCCCCTCGAAGCAATAGGCCACGAGATACCACCGCCCGCCGCGCGGAAACGTCTCCACCAGCAGGTCGTCCGGCGCCGGCAGCGCCGAGCGCGCCGCCTGCAGGCCGAGCCATTCGCGCACCGGCGCGGGAAAGCGGTCCCAGGTGGCGGGCGTGTGCAGCATTCGCCGCACCCGGTCGGCGAGGTTGGTCGAAAGCGGCATCCGCCCGCCGGCATAGGCCGGGATCTTCGGCTCGCCCGTGCCGCCCTCGGCGCAGAGCACGCTGGTCTCCCGAATGCCGAGAAAGCGCAGCAGCCGCCCGGCGAAGCGGAACGTGTCGCCCGGCGCCAGCATCGCCGCGAAATATTCCTCGACCTCGCCGAGCACGATCCCGCCGCGCCCGCCGCCGAGCCGCACCTTCAGCACCGGCGCCTCGACGATGGTGCCGATATTCATCCGCAGCCGCCGCGCCACCGCCTCGTTGCGGACATGCACCACCCCCTCGGCGTCGCGGAACAGCCGCCGATATCGCTCATAGACCGCGAGCGCGTAGCCGCCATCCTCGACGAAGCGCAGCACGTCGTCGAAATCCTTGCGCGCCAGCGCGGCATAGGGGGAAGCGGCGGTGATCTCGGCGAACAGGTCGTCGGGGTGGAAGGGCGCGGCGCAGGCGCAGCCCAGCACGTGCTGCGCCAGCACATCGAGCCCGCCCGGCCGTGGCGGATCGCCGTCGAGATCCTGCGCCGCCACCCCCTCGATCGCCGCGGCGCATTCCAGCACCTCGAAGCGGTTGGCGGGCACGAGCAGCGCGCGCGAGGCCTCGTCGAGCCGGTGATTGGCCCGCCCCAGCCGTTGCAGCAGGCGCGACACCCCCTTCGGCGCGCCGATCTGGATCACCTGGTCCACGCCCGCCCAGTCGATGCCGAGATCGAGCGACGAGGTCGCGACCACGGCGCGCAGTTTTCCGCCCGCCATCGCCGCCTCGACGCGGCGGCGCTGCTCCACCGCGAGGCTGCCGTGATGCAGCGCGATCGGCAGGGTCTCGTCGTTGTGCTTCCACAGCGCCTCGAACATCAGCTCGGCCTGGGCGCGGGTGTTGACGAACACGATCGTCATCCGTGCCGCGCGGATGCGCGCCAGCACCGCCTCCGCCGCCATCAGCCCCATATGGCCGGACCACGGCATCCGCGCCGGCCCGATCAGCATCCCGATCTCCGGCGCCGCCCCGGCCTCGCCCGTAATCATCTCGGTCGCCCCGCCCCGGCCATCCGGCGAGATCCAGGCGCGGATCGCCTCGGGATGCGCGATCGTCGCCGACAGCCCGATCCGCACCGCCCCCGGCGCGAGTTGTGCGAGCCGGGCGAGGCAGAGCGCGAGCTGGTCGCCCCGCTTGGTCCCGGCCAGCGCATGCACCTCGTCGATCACGATGCTCGCCAGCCCCGCGAAGCGCGACGCCGCCTCGGGATCGTAGAGCAGCAAGGCGAGGCTCTCCGGCGTGGTCAGCAGAACATGTGGCGGCCGGGCGCGCTGCCGCGCCCGCCGGTTCGCCGGCGTGTCCCCCGTGCGGGTCTCGACGCGGATGGGCAGGCCCATCTCCGCCACCGGCGCTTCGAGATTGCGGGCGATATCGGTCGCCAGCGCCTTCAGCGGGCTGACATAGATCGTGTGCAGCCCCTCCGGCGGATCGTCCGCCAGCGCGATCAGGCTGGGCAGGAACCCGGCCAGCGTCTTGCCCCCGCCGGTGGGGGCGATCAGCAGCGCGTTTTTTCCCCGCCGCGCCGCGTCCAGCACGGCGATCTGGTGCGGCCGCGGCGTCCAGCCGCGCGCGGCGAACCAGTCGGCGAAACGGTGGGGCAGGGCGGTCACGCGCCAGACATGGCAGACTTGGCGAAACCTGCAATCCGCCCCCATCTTCCCGCCATGCCTCCGCATCCCGAAACCTGGCTGCACCCTCGCCCCGAAGGGCTCCATTGCGTGCCGGGCGACTTCTTCATCGACCCCACCCGCGCCGTCGATCGCGCGGTGATCACCCATGGCCATGCCGACCATGCCCGGCCCGGCCACCGCCACGTGCTGGCCAGCGCCGAGACGCTTGCGATCATGCGGGTGCGGATGGGCGAGGCGCGGGCCGGCGCGGCGCAGCAGGCGGCCGCACCGGGCGAGATCGTCCGCGTCAACGGCGTCGGCGTCTCCCTCATCCCCGCCGGCCATGTCCTCGGCTCCTGCCAGGTGGTGCTGGACTATGAAGGCAGCCGCGCCGTGGTCTCGGGCGACTACAAGCGCCGGCGAGATCCCACCTGCGCGCCCTTCGTCCCGGTGTCATGCGACGTGTTCGTGACGGAGGCGACCTTCGGCCTGCCGGTCTTCCGCCATCCGGACGCCGCGGCGGAAATCGCGAAACTGCTCCACTCCATGACGATCTTCCCCACCCGCGCCCATCTCGTCGGCGCCTACGGTCTCGGCAAGGCGCAGCGGCTGATCGCCCTGCTGCGCGAAGCCGGATACGATTCCCCGATCTACCTCCACGGCGCCCTGCAAAAACTCTGCGACCTCTACGAAACCCTCGGCGTGCCCCTGGGCGATCTCCGCCCCGCCACGGTCGCCGACAAGGACGCGCTGAAAGGCGCCATCGTCCTCGCCCCGCCCTCCGCGGTGGCGGATCGCTGGGCGCGGCGGCTGGATGATCCGGTGGTCGCCGTCGCCTCGGGCTGGATGCGGGTGCGCCAGCGCGCCAGGGCCTCCGGCGTCGAGCTGCCGCTTGTCATCTCCGACCATGCCGACTGGGACGAACTGCTCGCCACGGTGGAGGATGTCGCCGCCCCGGAAATCTGGGTCACCCATGGCGCCGAGGCGGCCCTGCTGCGCCAGCTCTCGCTCATGGGACGGCGCGGCCGCGCGCTCAGCCTGATCGGCTATGGCGACGAGGCGGAGCAGGAATGAAACCCTTCGCCGATCTGCTGGAACGCCTGCTCTACACCACCGGCCGCAACGCCAAGATCGCGCTCCTCGCCGATTACTTCGCCCACCGCCCCGATCCCGAGCGCGGCTACGCGCTCGCCGCCATCGCCGGCGCGCTCGATTTTCCCGGCGCGAAACCCGCCGTGCTGCGCGAGCTGGCCGCCGCCCGCACCGATCCCGAGCTGTTCGCGCTCTCCTACGATTTCGTCGGCGACCTCGCCGAGACCATCGCCCTGCTCTGGCCGCCGGCCGCGCGCGCGGCGCCGCCCGGCCTGCCCGATCTCGTCGCCGCCCTGCGCGCGGCGCCGCGCGCCGAAATCCCGGCGCTGATCGAAGGCTGGCTCGATGCGAGCGACGTCTCAACGCGGATCGCCCTGATCAAGCTGATCACCGGCGGCCTGCGCGTCGGCGCCTCGCTGCGGCTGGCGAAACTCGCTCTGGCCCGACAATTCGCCGTCGAGGCCGACGAGATCGAGGAGGTCTGGCACGGGCTGGAGCCGCCCTACACCGCGCTGTTCGACTGGCTGGAAGGCCGCGCCCCGCGCCCCGCGCCCGGTGCGGCCCCCGTCTTCCGCCCGCCGATGCTGGCCCACCCGATCGAGGCGGCCGACCTCGCGACACTCGACTGGTCCGCCCATCGCGCCGAATGGAAATGGGACGGCATCCGCGTCCAACTCGTGTCCACCCCCGGCGGCAGCCGGCTCTATTCGCGCGGCGCGGAAGACATCTCCGCCGCCTTCCCCGAAATCGTCGCGGCGATGGATTTCCACGCCGTGCTCGATGGCGAGCTGCTGGTCATCCGCGATGGCGCGGTCGCCCCCTTCGCCGATCTCCAGCAGCGCCTCAACCGCAAGAGCGTCCCGGCGAAACTCCGCGCCGCCAACCCGGTCGGCGTGCGGCTGTATGACATGCTGTTCGAGGGCGAAACCGACCTCCGGGGCCTGCCCTTCGATGCCCGCCGCGCCCGGCTCGAAGCCTGGTTCGCCCGCACCGCCCCGGCGCGGATGGACCTTTCGGAGCTGATCCGCTTCGCCTCGGCCGAGGATCTCGCCGCCCTGCGCGCCGGCGCCCGCGATGCCGCGATCGAGGGGCTGATGCTCAAGCGCGCCGACAGCCCCTATCTCGCCGGCCGCCCCAAGGGCCATTGGTGGAAATGGAAGCGCGACCCGCTCAGCCTCGACTGCGTACTGATGTATGCCCAGCGCGGCCACGGCAAGCGCTCCTCCTATTATTCCGACTACACGTTCGGCGTCTGGACGGCGGAGGGCGCGCTGGTGCCGGTCGGCAAGGCCTATTCCGGCTATACCGATGTCGAGCTGCAACGGCTCGACCGCTGGATCCGCGCCCACACGGTCGCGAGCTACGGCCCGGTGCGCGAGGTGGAGAAGGCGATCGTGCTGGAAGTGGGGTTCGACGCGGCGCAGCGCTCCACCCGCCACAAATCCGGCATCGCGCTGCGCTTCCCGCGCATCCTGCGCATCCGCGAGGACAAGCCGGCGGCCGAGGCCGATACGCTGGAGACCGTGCGTTTGCTCCTGCCCGGCTAGTCCGGGCCGCTTGAGAGCGGCAGCTTCACTGATCCGTGCCGCCTGCGAGCGGCCCGAGCGCCGCCTGGATGCCGAATTCGCCGGGCAGCGCCCCATGCGGGAACAGCACGTTGACATGGCCGAGCTTGCGCCCCGGCCGCGCGGCGGTCTTGCCGTAGTGATGCGGGATCAGCCCCGCCGTCGCCACGATCCGCGGCCAGAGGGCGATGTCCTCCGGCCCGACCAGGTTCTTCATCACCGCGTCGGAATGGCGGATCGCCGGCGGCAGCGGCAGGCCGGCGACGGCGCGGATATGCAGCTCGAACTGGCTGGCCGGGCAGGCATCGATCGTCCAGTGCCCGGAATTATGCGGCCGCGGCGCGATCTCGTTGGCCAGCACCCTGCCGTCGCGGTCGATGAAGAACTCCACCGCGAGCAGCCCGACCAGGCCGATCCGCTCGGCCACGAGGCGCGCCATCTCCCGCGCCGTCTCCCGCACCGCCGGGTCGAACGGGGCCGGGGCCAGGGTGAGGTCGAGGATATGGTCGCGATGCCGGTTCTCGACCATGTCGAAGGCGCTGACCGTCCCATCCGCCCCGCGCGCGACGACGACCGACCCCTCCGCGGCGAAATCGACGAAGCCTTCGAGGATCAGCGGCTTCGGATGCAGCAGGCCGAAGGCCATCTCCGCCTCCGCCTCGGTGCGGATCAGCGCCTGGCCCTTGCCGTCATAGCCGAGGCGGGTGGTCTTCAGCACGGCGGGCAGGCCGATCGCGGCGATGGCGGCGGTCAGCTCCGCCATGCTGCTCACCGGCGCCCAGGGCGCGGTGCCGATGCCGGCCTCGTTGAGGAAGCTCTTCTCCGCGATCCGGTCCTGGCTGATCCGCAGGATTTCCGGCCCCGGCCGGACCGGGCGGCGGTCGGCCAGCAGGTCGAGCCCCTCGGCGGAGACGTTCTCGAACTCGAAGGTGATGACGTCCACCGCATCGGCGAAGCGCAGCAGGGCGGCGTTGTCGTCGTAATCCGCCCGGGTCGTCGCGGCCGCGACCTGCGAGGCCGGGGCGTCGGGTTCCGGAGAAAAGATATGGCAGCGATAGCCGAGCCGGGCTGCCGCCATGGCGGACATGCGGCCGAGCTGGCCGCCGCCGACGATGCCGATCGTGGCGTTGGGGGGAAGCGGAAAACCGGTCATTCTGTGGGCAGGTCCTCGGGCAGGTCGGGCACGTTGTCGGTCTGGGCGCGGCGCCAGGCGTCGAGCCTGGCCTCGATGGCCTTGTCCGTCACCGCGAGCATGGCGGCGGCGAAGAGGGCGGCGTTGATCGCCCCGGCCTTGCCGATCGCGAAGGTGGCGACCGGCACGCCGCCGGGCATCTGCACGATGGAATGCAGGCTGTCCACCCCTTTCAGCGCCGCGCTCTCCACCGGCACGCCGAGCACCGGCACCGGGGTGAGGGCGGCGACCATGCCGGGCAGGTGCGCGGCCCCGCCGGCCCCGGCGATGATCGCGGCGAGACCCCGGCCGCGCGCGGCATGGGCATACTCGACCATGCGCAGCGGCGTGCGGTGGGCGGAGACGACGCGCGCCTCGAAGGGAATGCCGAGTGCTTCCAGCGTGTCGGCGGCGTGGCGCATGGTTGGCCAGTCCGACCGGCTGCCCATGATGATCCCGATGCGCGGCGTCACGCGATGCTGTCCGGGATCAGGCGGCTTTCGAGGCGGAGGATCTGGTCGCGCAGCAGCAGCTTGCGCTTCTTGAGCCGCTGGATCTGCAGCTGGTCGATCGTCGGCTGGTCGCCCAGCCGGGCGATCACGGAATCGAGGTCCCGGTGCTCGCTGCGCAGGCCATGCAGCTGGCGGAGCAGATTATCCTTGTCGGTCAGCATGGTTGGCTTCTAGCACAGGCGCGGGAGGCTGGCCTATCCCGGATTTGCCGCAACCGCCCCGCGCCGGGGCGAATTTCGGCGGGATGACTTTTGTAAAAGTCTGATGACAACCGCCGCGTGCAGGACTAGATTCGCTTCAGGCGCCCGCTCCGGGCACCGGAAGGCGGGCGCCGCAACGATCCACACTCGGAAAGGAGTCGAGGATGAGCCTGCAAGCGAGACTTGAATCCCTCAAGCAGCGTCACGCCGGCCTGGAAATGCGGATCACGGAGGAGGACCGGCGGCCGCGACCGGATGAGGACAATCTCGCCCGACTCAAACTGGAGAAACTTCGTCTCAAGGAAGAGATGGAGCGAATTCAGGCGCGCTGAGGCGCGCGGAAGTCCGGAAACCGGCGGCAGGACGCCGCCGCGCCGATGAAGATCATCTGAACATCATCGCCCGGGCCGGGATCTCCGGTCCGGGTTCGTCGTCCCGGGATCAGGCCGCCTCGTCGCCGCTCTCGGGCACGGGCGGGGGCGGCACCGGCTCGCCGTCGCGCTCGGCGCGGGCATTGGCGGCGGAGACCACGTCGTTCAGGTCGGACTGCTTGCAGAGGCCGAGGATCACCGGGTCGCGCGGCTTGATGTTGGCGCTGTTCCAGTGCGAGCGGTCGCGCACCTTCTGGATCGTGTCCTTGGTGGTGCCGAGCAGCTTGACGATCTGCGCGTCCTGCACCTGCGGGTAGTTGCGCAGCATGAAGGCGATGGCGTCCGGCCGGTCGATCCGCTTGGCGACGGGGGTGTAGCGCGCGCCCTTGGTGCGGCGGCCGCCGGGGATGGCGGCGTCGAGCATCTTGAGGCGGGCCTTGGGGTCGGCCTCGCAGCGGCGGATTTCCTCGGCGGTGGTCTGCTTGTTGGCGATCGGGTCGTAGCCGACGATGCCCTGCGCCACCTCGCCATCGGCGATCGCCTGCACCTCGAGCGGATGCATGCCGCAGAAATCGGCGATCTGCTCGAAGCTCAAGGCGGTCTTTTCGATCAGCCACACGGCGGTGGCCTTCGGCATCAGGGGCAGCGTCATCATCATACCTCAGAGAGAGAGCGGCGGTCGGCCGGACGGGCGCGGCGGACACGCCGTCTTAATATTGCCGTGCATATGGTGCAGAGATATTGCCCGGGTCAAGCCACGGGCGGAGAAATGCCGCATTGCGCCCCGGTGCCGGCCGGAAACGGGACTTGCGTTTGCGGGCGCGAGAGTAAAGATGACAGACATGATCGATCCGTTCGGCCGCGCCATCACCTATCTCCGCATCTCGGTCACCGACCGGTGCGATTTCCGCTGCGTCTACTGCATGGCGGAGGACATGACCTTCCTGCCGAAGGCGGACCTGCTCTCGCTCGAGGAGCTGGAGCGGCTGGCGGGCGCCTTCGTCGATCTCGGCGTGCGCAAGCTGCGGCTGACCGGCGGCGAGCCGCTGGTCCGGCGCGGGGTGATGGCGCTGATCAACCGGCTGGGCCAGCGGATCGGCCAGGGGCTCGACGAGCTGACCCTGACCACCAATGGCAGCCAGCTCGGCCGCTTCGCCGACGAGCTGGTCGCGGCCGGGGTGAAGCGGGTGAACGTCTCGATCGACACGCTGGACGAGGAGAAATTCCGCACGATCACCCGCTGGGGCCGGCTGCCGCAGGTGATCGACGGCGTGATGGCGGCGAAGGCGGCGGGGCTGCGGGTGAAGGTCAACGCCGTGGCGCTGAAGGGCGTGAACGAGGACGAGTTCGACGCCATGCTGGACTGGTGCGGCCGGCACGGCTTCGATTTCTGCCTGATCGAGACGATGCCGCTCGGCGAGGTGGACCAGGACCGGACCGATCAATACCTGCCGCTCTCCACCGTGCGCCAGCGCCTCGCCGCGCGCTGGACGCTGACGCCGACCGATTACGTGACCGGCGGGCCGGCGCGGTATTTCGACGTCGCCGAGACCGGCACGAGGCTCGGCTTCATCACCCCGCTCACGCATAATTTCTGCGAGGGCTGCAACCGGGTGCGGCTGACCTGCACCGGCACGCTCTACATGTGCCTCGGCCAGGACGACGCGGCGGACCTGCGCGCCGTGCTGCGCGGCTCGGACGATGACGCGGTGCTGCGCCAGGCGATCCTCGATGCGATCGCGCGCAAGCCGAAAGGGCATGATTTCGTGATCGACCGCGCCGGGCGGGCGCCGGCGGTGGCCCGGCACATGAGCGTGACCGGCGGATAGGCCGGGGGCCTTCGCCGGGCGCGGTGGGACGATTTCATCCTGTTCTTGAGTCACGAGAAATAAATTTGACAATCGATATGATCGTGGATAGAGATCTTCAGAAATACAACTCGGTCAAAATAATAAAAATTCCTTAAGAACTGCATGTTTTCAGTCTGGTCATAAGAATTGGTGGCCTTCGTTCGGCCTGTATTTGGGCAGGTCTAAGCTGAATCGCCTGGGCATCGGGGAATGGGGCTCACATCTTTCTATCTGTTCTTCGATGGCATGATACTGGTGGGCGGCACCCTGCTGCTGGCCACGGGAATGCTGTCCGGCTGCGCCACGCTGAAATGGTGGAGCCTGAGCTATTTCACCGTGGCGGCCGGGATCGCGACGGTGGTTTTCGGGCACGCGGCCTGGCCCTGGCTCGGCTACGGGTTGGGGCCGGGGCTGAATCTCGCCGGGTTCGGCGTCATGTGGGCGGGGGCGCGGCGGCTGAGGGGACGGCGCGCGGCGCCCTGGCAGGTGCTGCTGCCCGGCGTCGTCTGGTTGGCGGTCAGCGCGGTGCTGCCCTTCGGCGACGCGCCGTGGCTGCGGATGGTGACGCAGACGCTGTTCATCGAGGCGATTTTCGGACTGATCCTGGCCGAGATCCTGCGGGCGCCGGTCCGCGCGCTGGCGCGGCTTCCGCTGGCGGGGGCGACGTTCGGGCATGCGGTCTTCGTTCTCGTGCGCGCGGTCGCCCTGCTGTTCTACGGCAGCCCGGCGGTGTACCGCTTCTGGCTCTACGGCACGGCGATCGAGGGCATGCTGTTCATGTTCTGCGACGCGCTGCTGATCAGCCATCTGGTCCGCTCGTGGCGCGAACACGACCTGCACGACGTCGCGCGCACCGATTTCCTGACCGGCGTGCTGAACCGCCGCGGCTTTACCGCACGCGCGGAGCGCTGCCTGCGGGAGGCGCCTTGCATGCTGCTGGTGCTGGATATCGACGGGTTCAAGGGAATCAACGACACGCTCGGCCATGGCGAGGGCGACCGACTGCTGCGCGAGCTTGGCCGGATCTGCGTGGAGAGCGTGCGGGAAGGCGACGTGGTCGGGCGGCTGGGGGGCGACGAATTCGCGATCCTGATCGTCGGCGGCTCGGCGGAGGTCGCGGCGGCGATCGCGCAGCGGATCCGCCTTGCCTTCGCGCAGACGCGGGTCGCGCGCGGGCTGGCCGCCGCGGTCAGCATCGGGATCAGCGGTGCCGGGGCCGGCGGCGCCACGCTCGACGACCTGCTGGTGCAGGCGGATATGCGGCTCTACCGGGCGAAGGACGAGCGGCCGGCATTGGGACCGGCCATGCTCCGGGCCGGCTGAACGCTCCATTCTCATTTTGAAAACGTAACGATATTGGCGTGCCGGGGCGCGGTGCGCTCAGGCGCGAAAAACGGCGGCGCGGGGCGGGCGGACGCGCGGGCGGCGTGGCGGCCGCGGGCGCGGAACCGGCGCGGCGGCTTGCGGGCCGGCCTGTGGCTGAAGTGCTGGCGGGCGGGGCGCGGGCGGAATGGACGCCGGGAGGGGCAGTCGCAGCGACGGCGGCGGGCGGAGGCCGAGCAGGTGGCAGAGCGGGCGCAGCGCGCGGCCGGTGGCGGGGCGGGCTTCGAGCAGCGCCGCCATGTTCGGTTCGGCGAGGAGATGGGCGAGTTGCGCCGTGACGCCGGCGAGTTCGGGCAGGGCGCGGCGCAGCCAGAACCGGCCGCGCGGCAGGGGGCGCGGTGTCGCGGGGCGTTTGGTGTCGGGCGCCGGGCGGCGCGGAGCGAAATTGCGGCAGCGCGGCGGCGCCGGGGGGCGGATCAAAAGTGTGGCGAAGCGGGCGGCGAGGCGGCGCAGCCGGGTCCAGACCAGCACGATCAGCGCGCCGGTCAGGCCGCGCGCCAGGCCCTTCGCCGCCAGCACCTCGCACAGCGCGGCGACGATCGCCTCGAGGCGGGCGGCCAGGGCAGCGGCGTCGGGATACAGGGCAGCGGCGTCGGGGTGTGGTGCTGCGGCGTCCATGCCAGCAGAGCACCACGAAGGGCGGGGGGTGGGCAAGGCAGTGCGGCGCTCGATTGTTTGACTTGACAGACGGAAAGCCGCGCCGATAGGCTCATTTTTATAAGTTAACGAACACCCGAAACGGGAATCTGCTCATGGGGGAGCGACTGCGGGGCCGGGAACCGGCGCCAGACACGTCCGGCATCGGTCCGGCATCGCCAGCTCCGAGCCTGGCGCGGCGGGGGATCGACATCCTGCTCCTGCCCTGGGTGAGCGTGCTGATCGCGCTGGTCGCGATTTCGGCGCTGCTGAGTTTGGCGACCCCGTATTTCTTCACCGAAGACAACATCATCGGCACCGTCGCGGTCTATTTCTCGTGGATCTGCATCGCCGGGTTCGGCGAGGCGCTGGTGATGATCGGCGGCGGGCTCGACCTTTCGGTGGGCTCGACCATGGGGCTGGCCGGCATGATCTCGGCCATGGTGCTGGCGGCGGGCGGCAACCTTGCGCTGGCGCTGCTGGCGGGGCTCGCGACCGGGGCGGCGGTGGGGCTGGCCAACGGGCTGGTGATCACCCGCATCGGGCTCAACCCGTTCATCACCACGCTTGGCTCGCTCAGCGTGGTGCGGGGGCTGGCCTTCGGGATCGGCCAGGGGATGGCGGTGACGGCGCCGAGCGATGCGGCGGGCAACGCCTTCTCGGCGCTCGGCACCGGCACGGCGCTCGGCATTCCGGTGCCGGTGCTGGTGATGCTCGGCTTCGGCGTGATCGTCCATGTCGTGCTGACCGGCACGCCGTTCGGCCGGCATGTCTACGGGCTTGGCGGCAACGAGCAGGCCTCGCGCCTGCTGGGGCTGAACGTCGACCGGCTGAAGATCCGGCTCTACGTGATTTCCGGCGTGCTCGCCGCGATCGGCGGGATGCTGCTGACCGCGAAATCGGGCACGGCGCTGCCGGATGCCGCCACCGGCTACGAACTCAAGGTGATCGCCGCGGTGATCATCGGCGGCACCAGCCTCGCCGGCGGGCGGGGCACGATTCCGGGCGTGCTGATCGGTGCGGCGCTGCTCGGCGTGATCAATGACGGCATCGTCCTGCTCGGGCTGGCCGGCTACTGGCAGCAGCTGATCACCGGGCTCGTGATCGTCGCCGCCGCGGCGATCGACATCCTGCGCAGGAGGCTCGAACGCGTGCGCATCGCCTGAAACCGAACAAAGACAGGAGGATAACGCCATGACCAGAAACACGCTCATCCGCGCCGGGCGGCGCGACATTCTCAAACTCGCCGGCGCGGGGGCGGCGGCGGGGCTCGCGATGCCCGCGATCGCCCGCGCGAACAAGCGCTACACGATCGCGGTGGTGCCGAAATCGCTCGACAATCCGGTGTTCTACACGGCGCATTACGGGGCGATGCAGCGGGCGAAGGAGCTTGGCGATGTCGACCTGATCTGGACCGCCTCGGCCTCGTCGGATGCGAGCCAGGAAGCGGAGATCGTGCAGAACCTGATCACGCGGCATGTCGATGGCATGGCGATCGACGCCAACGCGCCGCAGCCGCTGATCGCCCCGGTCAACGAGGCGGTGGAGAAGGGCATCGTCACCATCACCTGGGATTCGGACGTGCCGGGCAGCAAGCGGCAGGTCTATTACGGGGTGGACAATACCAAGATGGGCGTCTCGATGGGCGAGCAGGCGCTGAAATTCATGGGCACCAAGGGCAAGGTGATCCTGATTTCCGGCGGGCCGGGGGCGACCAACCTGAACGCGCGGCTGGCCGGCGTGAAGCAGGTGATGGGCAAGCACAAGGGGATCGAGTTCCTCGGCCCGTATTTCGACAATGACGACCTGACCAAGGCGCAGGAGCTGATCGACAACGTGCTGACCGCGCATCCCGACGCGGGCGCGATCGTCGATGTCGCGGCGGTGGCGTTCTTCGGCAAGCTCTCGGCGATGCCCAAGCTGATCGCCAACCGCGGCAAGGTGAAGATCATCGGCTCGGACGTGCTGGCGCCGGAGATTCCGCTGGTCGAGAAGGGCTATGTGCAGGCGCTGGTCGGCCAGGATTACTGGGGCTGGGGGTATCAGACCGTCACCATCATCCACAACATGCTGACCAACAAGAAGTGCCATTATCCGACGCTGGTGCCGCAGGCGATGCCGGTGGTGACGAAGGCGAACGCGGCGCACTGGGTGAAGCTGTGGGACGAGGCGAAGACGCCGGCCGGGGCGGCGAAGGCGTTCCGGGAGGCGCCGATCGGCTGCATGGGCTGAGGCGATGGCCGAGCCGATCCTGAGCCTGCACGGCATCGCCAAGCATTACGGCCCGGTGCGGGCGCTCGACGCGGTGGATTTCGAGGTCGCGGCCGGCGAGATCGTCTCGCTGGTCGGCGACAACGGGGCCGGCAAGTCGACCATGGTGAAGATCATGTCGGGCGCGGTGCGGCCGAGTGCCGGGGAGATCCGCTTCGCCGGGCGGGCGGTGAGCTTCGCCTCGCCGCACGACGCGCGGGAGGCGGGGATCGAGACCGTGTATCAGGACCTGGCGGTGGTGCCGGAACTCGACGCCGAGGCGAACCTGTTCCTCGGCCGGGAATGGACCGGCAGCGGGCCGATCTCGCGCTTCTTCCTCGACAAGCGGCGGATGCGGCGGGCGGCGGAGGAGCATATCGCCTCGCTGAAGGTGAACCTGAAATCGACGCGCCAGCCGGTCGGCCTGCTGTCGGGCGGGCAGCGGCAGAGTGTGGCGGTGGCGCGCGCGATCCTGTGGGGGCGGAAGGTCGTCATCCTCGACGAGCCGACCGCGGCCCTCGGGGTGCGGGAGTCGCGCGGGGTGCTCGACCTCGTGCTGGAACTGCGGGCGCGGGGCTTCGGCGTGGTGATGGTCAGCCATTCGATGCCGCATATCTTCGAGGTGTCCGACCGGATCTTCGTGCTGCGGCACGGGCGGCGGGCCGGGTTCGTCGAGCGGGCGGCGGTGACGATGAACGACGTGGTGGGGATGATCACCGGCGTCGCCGTCTCGGAGAGCATGACGGTGCGGGAGGCGGGGCACTCGTAGAGGCGGTCGCCGCGGCGGCGCTCAGGAGAGGAACGGGAACGGGCCCGGATAGGAATCGACGAAGACCATCTGCGAGGTGAAGGACGCGCCGTCCCAGCGGTGCATCACGAAGGCGGGCGGTTCGAGGACGAGGGCGGAGGGGCCGTCCGGCTTCAGGTCGAACTGCACCTGGTGGGCGACCGAGGGGGCGATGACCACCGGCGCGCCGGCGAGGCGGCCGTGGATCATGCGGTGGACATGGCCGCACCAGAGCCCGGCGACGCGGGCGGCGTGCGGGGCGATCGCGGCTTCGAGGGCGGCGGCGTTCTCGAGGCCGATCGCGTCCATGTGGGCGATGCCAGTGGCGATGGGCGGGTGGTGCAGCAGGATGGCGGCGGGGCGGGGATCGGCGGCGAGCCGGTCGCGCAGGAAGCGGAGCTGGCCGTCGCCGAGCCGGCCGTGGCTCTCGCCGCCGATCGTGCTGTCGAGCGGCAGGAGGCGGACCGGCAGGTGCTCCGCCGGGCGGTTGATGCCGGCCTCGTCATCGGCGGCGAGGCGGTCGCCGAGGATGGCGCGCATCGCCGCGCGGTCGTCGTGATTGCCGGGGATGAGGATGACGGGTACCCGGACATGACGCTCGATCAGCCCGGCGAGGAGGCGGTAGGCCTCGGCCTCGCCGCGGTCGGCGAGGTCGCCGGTGATCGCCAGCGCGTCCGGCGCCGGGGCGAGGGCGGCGAAGGCGGCGAAGGCGCGCGCCGCCAGCATGTTGGTCTCGACGATGCGGTTGGCGGTCAGCCCCGGCGCGCGCAGGTGCAGGTCGGAGAACTGGGCGACCAGCAGCGGCGGCGCGCCGGGGCCGCCGCTCATTGCGCGGCCGCGGGGGCGAGGGCCTCGGCCTCGTCGTTCAGGTCTTCGAGCGAGCGGCCGGCGGTCTCGGGGATCAGCGCGTAGGTGAGGATGGCGCCGAGGACCGAGAGGCCGGCGAGCACGCCGATCGCCGCCACCTCGCCGAGCTTGGCGAAGACCAGCGGGAAGACGAAGGCGCTGAGCGAGGCGCCGAGGCGGCCGCCGACCACGGTGAAGCTCTGCGCCATGGTGCGGATGCGGGTCGGGCTCAGCTCGACGCCGAGCATCGCCGCGCCGCTGACCATGCTGGGGCCCATGATCATCACGTTGAACAGGCCGTAGACGACGAGGCCGAGCACCGGGTTCTGGCCGATATCCTTGTGGATCAGCGCGAAGATGACGAGGAGAAGGGCGGCGCCGGCATAGCCGCCGATCTGCACCGCCTTGCGGCCGAAGCGGTCGAGCAGGGCGAAGGCGCCGATCAGCACCGCCGGCATGATGAAGGCGAAGGTCATCAGCAGGGAGAACATCGTCGGGCTCAGGCCGAGGCCGTGGGCGATCAGCGAGGGGCCGAACAGGACGGTCGAGTAGATCACGATGTCGAAGATGAACCAGAGCAGGGCGGCGGCGAAGATCTGCCCGGCATGGCGGCGGAGCACCGCCATCACCTCGCGGCGGTCGGCCTCGGGGGCGGCGTGGCCGGTGCCGGTGATGCCGCGGATGACGGTTTCGGCGGCATCCTGGTCGCCGGCGACGCGGGCGAGGTAGCGCGCGGTCTCCGGCATCCGGCGGCGCAGCCAGAGCACCGAGAGCGCGGGCAGCGCGCCGGCGGAGAGGACGATGCGCCAGACCATGTCCGGCGCCACGCCGAGCGCGTGCAGGACGAGGGCGAGCAGGCCGGCGAGGGCGGCGCCGAGCCACCAGGTGAGGCAGAAGCCGACGCCGAGGGCGCGGCCGCGGTCGCGCCGGTTGGCGTGCTCGGCCATGATGGTGGGGGAGAGCACGTAGTCGGCGCCGACGCCGATGCCGAGGATGAAGCGGATCGCGATCAGCCAGGCGAGGTTGGGGGCGAAGGCCTGGGCGACCGCCGCGATCGCCATCAGCGCGACGTCGAGCCCGTAGAAGGTCTTGCGGCCGCGCTGGCCGAGAAAGCCGAAGATCAGCGCGCCGAGGGCGGCGCCGACCAGGGCGGAGCCGGCGAGCAGGCCGGATTCGAGGCTGTCGATCTTCGTCAGGCCGAAGGAGGCGAGCACGGTCGGCAGGACGATGCCGATCGAGGACAGGTCGTAGCCGTCGGCGAGCACGCCCATGCCGGTGGTGAACACGGCGCGCCAGTGGAAGGTGCCGAAGGACTGGTCGTCGAGGATGGCGAGGGAGGAACGCTGCATGGATTCGGCCTTTTTGCACAGGGATGCGGCGGGATTCGCCCGGCGGGCGGGTGGCTGGCCGCCTGCTTAGGGCAGAAGCGGCGCGGGGTGGGTGACGCTACGGTGAAGGTTTCGGGACAGTCCGGTGACGCCGGGCACACGGCTTCGTCAGATGACGAGCGCGTGCGGACGGGTTGCGCGACCGCCCGGACGGCGGAAATTCACCTCCATGCCGAATCGTGTTCGCGCCGCCGCCCTGGGCCTTGCCGTGTTGACCTGTCTCGCGCCGCGCCCGGCGGCGGCGCAGGGGTCGGTCTGGACGCGCAAGCACCTGTTCGGCGACTGGGGCGGGGTGCGGAGCGATCTCGCGCGGCGGGGCGTCGCGCTCGGCGCGGTGGAGCAGGTGGTGCCCTCGGACGTGCTGGGCGGCGGGGCGCGGCAGGGCACCTCGGTCGCCGCGCTGATGACGCTGTCGGCGCGGGTGGCGCTGGGGCAGTATGCCGCGATTCCGGGGCTTTCGGCCTATGTCTCGGCCTGGCTGGTGCAGGGGCGCGGACCGTCGGGCCATGACGTGCAGAGCCTGAGCGGGCTCGCCTATGAGGAGGCGCCGGGCGGGGCGCGGCTGGGCGATGCCTATCTGAGCTGGAAGGCGGCGCATGACGCGGTGCACGTGAAGCTCGGGAAGTTCGGGATCGACGAGAATTTCGACCAGAACCCGGCGGCGGCGGCGCTGGTGAATTCCAATTTCACCTACCGCAACATCATGGCGGACAACCTGCCGGGCGGCGGGCCGGCGTTTTCCTACGAGGGGCCGGGGGCGATGGTGGCGGTGCAGGCGACGCGGGCGCTGCGGCTGCGGGTGGGGCTGTTCGGCGGCGATCCGCTCGGGCAACCGCTGGAGGGGCCGGCGCCGCCGGCGCGGGATGCGGGCGGCCTCGGCTTTCCGCTGAATGCCGGGGCGCTGGTGATCGGCGAGGCGGATGTCCGCTACCGCCTGCCCGGCCTCGGCCGGGGCATGGCGCTGGTCGGTGGGCTGTACGACACGCTGAGCCGGCCGGACCTGCTCTACAGCGTGACCGGGCAGAGCCTGGCGCTGGCGGCCGTCGGCATCGATCCCGGCCCGGCGCGGCAGGACCGGGGGGATGACGTGATCTATGCCGGGGATACGCAGACGCTCTGGCATGGCGCGCGCGGGCGGCGGCTGCGGGGCTTCGCACGGGTGGCCGCCGCACCGCCGGACCGCAACCTGATCTCGCTCGACGCGCAGGCGGGGCTGGTGCTGGACGGCACGTTCCGCGGGCGGCCACATGATGCGGCGGCGGTCGCGGTGTCGTGGGACCGGATC
Source organism: Acidiphilium multivorum AIU301 (assembly GCF_000202835.1). Taxonomy (NCBI): domain Bacteria; kingdom Pseudomonadati; phylum Pseudomonadota; class Alphaproteobacteria; order Acetobacterales; family Acidocellaceae; genus Acidiphilium; species Acidiphilium multivorum. Next base: position 1,835,997 of record NC_015186.1, on the reverse strand, counting down.
AGCCCGCGCGCGGCGACGCTGGTGCGGGCGGAGAACCGGCTCGGCGGGGCGCGCGCGCCGGTGCCGGGGGCGGAGACCGATCTCGAACTCGATTACACGGCGCAGGTGGCGCCCTGGCTGAGCGTGACGCCGGATGTTCAGTATATCGTCCGGCCGGGCGGCGGGATTCCCGATCCGCTGGATGGCGCGAAGGCGGAGCCGGACGCCGTGGTCGGGCAGGTGGAGGTGACGGTGGTGTTCTAGTGTCCTGCCCCTGAAATTCGTGGGTGAATTTCAGGGACAAGCAGGCCACTAAACTATTGTTTTTTCAAGTGTTCACTGTGAATCTGAAATCCGATGGATTTCAGATTCGGGACACTAGAGCATCTTTATCAATGGGATGGAGGCGCGGCGGTCAGCGGGCGAAGGCGGCGAGCAGCAGGGGGGCGGCGGCGAAGCCGGCATAGGCGAACAGCACGGCGAGGTTTTCCGCCTGCTGCCAGCGGGCGATGCCGCGGCGCAGGGTGGTGACGTGCGGGTCGAAGACGATGCGGTCGGTCAGTTCGATGGTGGTGGGCATGGACGTCTCCTTCGCGCGGTTCCGCGCGGCCGGACTCCGGGCCGGCCGCAACTGCTGGTTTTGCTGATAGTCGAATTGTCGCGCCATGCGTGTTGCGAAATCGGCGCGGCTGGTTCGCGGCGGGCGCGGTGCCCGCCCCGCGAGACGGTGGATGGGAAGCGGGGCGGGGGATGGCGGCGCCGGTTTCAGCCGGCGCGGCCCCAGATCCGCAGGAACACCTTCTTGTAGCCGTTCGGCGGGTTGAACACGTCCTTCGCACCGCCGTCCTGGTTGACGTTCTCGGGGGTGAAGAGGTGCACCGGGTCGGGCTCGGCGACCGGCTTCTGCCCGGCGAAGGCGCGGTTCAACTCGTCGACGCATTGCCAGCCCTCCAGCTCCAGCGGGGCGGCGACGGTCGCGGTCTGGAACTCTTTCGAGCGGATGCGCTGGAAGGCGGATTGCGAGCCGTCGCCGGCCGAGACGTTGTAGGGCGGGCCGTCGCCGCGATGGCCGGCGGCGGACAGGCCGGGGGCCATGTAGTCGTAATAGAGGTCGTTGATGGCGAGCGAATAGGTCCAGCTCTTGCCGTATTTGGCGAGCAGGGCGGCGGTCACCTGCGGCATGCGCGTCGCGGTGGAGGAGAGCGGCACGTTCTCGATGCCGAGCAGGTGGCAACCCTTGCACGCGCGGATGATCGCCGCCATCCGGTTCGACTTGGCGAGCGCGATCGAGAATTCGCTGGTGGTGAAGATGACGACGCCGGCATGCCCGTCCGAGCGGGCGATGGCGTAGAGGGCGGCGGCGCGGGCGACCTCCAGCGGGTCCTGGGCGACGTTGTAGACGATGGCGGGCTTGGCGATCGGCCCCGGGTGCGGGCTGACATTCCAGCCGACCACCTTGATCCCGGCCTTGTCGGCCTGTTCGATGAAGGGGGCGGATTGCGTCGCATCCAGCCCGCCAAGGACGATGCCGGCGGGCTTCAGCGCGATCGCCTCGGACAGGGCGGCGTTCTGCCCGGCCGCCGTGCCCTTGCCGTCGAGCAGGCGGAAGCGCCAGCCGATCGCCTTCGCCGCCGCGCGCACCGCCTCGCCCACGCCGCGCGCCCCGCCATTCGACTGGTTCGACGAGACATAGACGATGAACTTGCCTTCCACCGCCTTCGGCCCGGTGGTCGGCCCGGTATAGGGCAGGGCGGGATTGGTCGCCGCCGCGACATATTGCCGCGCGGTCGCGAGCATCGAGGGCGCGGCCAGCGCCGGTGTCGCGAAGCCGGCGACGGAAAGCGCCGCCAGCAAGGTGGTTTTCCTTTTCATGAGTCCTCCCCGGTTGCGGCGGGCGCCGGCGGCGCCGCCTTGATGAGACCGCCGCGCCGCCGCTGGGCGAGACCGGCCAGGCCGATCGAGACCACGAGGGTGACGCCGTTGAACAGGCTGGAGACGAAGAACGCGCCGCCGAGTTGCTCGATCCCGGAAATGCCGACCGCGAGCAGCAGCTCCGCCACCACCGTGCCCCACACGTTCACCCGGCCGGGGCGGATCGTGGTCGAGCCGAGAAAGGCGCCGACCAGGGCGGGCAGCAGGTAGCTCAGGCCGAGGCTGGTCGCGCCGATCCGCAGCTGTGCCGCCAGCACCACCGAGGCGAAGGCGGTCAGCACGCCGGAGGCGACGAAGACGAGAATGACGTGGCGGCGCACCGCGATGCCGTTCAGCTCGGCGGCGCGGCGGTTGGCGCCGATCGCGTAGAGCACGCGGCCGAGCGGCATTCGCTCGGTCACCAGCCAGAGCAGCAGCGCCACCACCAGCACGTAGAGCGCGGGGAAGGGCACCAGGCCGAACAGGCGGCCGTCGTTGATGGCGGTGAAGGCGGCGGGCAGCGTGCCGACCACCTGCTCGCCGCCGGTATACCATTCGGCGAGGGCGTAGATGATGGTGCCGGTGCCGAGTGTGGCGATGAAACTGTCGATCTGCGCGATCTCGACCAGCATGCCGTTCATCAGCCCGAACAGCCCGCCGAGGACGAGCACCGCCAGCACCGCCAGCGGCCAGGGCCAGTGATATTGCACCTGCAGGCTGATCGCGATGATCGACCACAGCACGATGCCGTAGCCCACGGTCAGGTCGATCCGCCCGGCGATCATCGGCGGCAGGGCGGCGAGTGCGAGCAGGGCGACGACCGATTTCACCACGAAGATCGCCCGCATGTTGCCGGCGGTGGGGAAAGTGTCCGGCAGCAGGAGCGAAAACAGCACGATCAGTGCCACCGTGAGGATCGGCAGGCCATAGACGGTGAGCAGGCGGCGGCGGAGTTCGGCGCGCGGCAGGGCGGCGCGCTCGGCGCCGCTCGGCTCCAGCGCGTCGGACTTAAGCGATTCCATCGCGGATCTCCCCGGCTTCAGGTGGTGCCGCCGCCGCGATGCCGGCGGAGGCGGCGGCGAGCAGGCGTTCCATGGTCAGCGCCGCCCCGGCGATCTCGGCGACCACGGCGCCGCGGTCGAAGACCAGCGCGCGGTCGCACAGTTCGGCGATCTCCTCGAAATCCGACGAGACGACGACGATCGCCGCCCCGGACGCGGCGGCGGCGGCGAAGAGGCGGTAGATGTCGGCCCTGGCGCCGACATCGACGCCGGCGGTCGGGTCCTCGAACACCAGCAGCCGGGCGGCCTGGTCGAGCCAGCGGCCGACCACGACCTTCTGCTGGTTGCCGCCGGAGAGCTGCTCGATCGGCAGGGCGGGATCGTTCGGCCGCAGGCCGACGGCGCGGCCGAGGGCGATGGCGCGGCGGGCGAGGCGGCCGGGCGGGACGATGGAAAGCGGCTTCATGCCGTGGGCATAGGCGTTGAGGAAGGCGTTCTCGGCGACCGAAAGGCGCGGCGCGGTGGACTCGCCCACCCGGTCGCCGGCGACGAAGCCGATGCCGAGCGCCATCGCCGCCTGCGGGGAGTCCGGCGCGGCATCGGCGCCGTCGAGCAGGATGCGGCCGGCGCTGCGCGGGGCGAGGCCGAACAGGGCGCGGCCGAGGCGCTCCTGCCCGGCGCCGACGAGGCCGGCGAGGCCGAGGATTTCGCCGGCGCGGACCGAAAGGTTCACCGGCGGGCCGCCGGCGACCGAGAGATCGCGGCATTCCAGCCGGACCGGGCCGGGTGCGGCATCGGCGCGGCGATGGCGGGCGACGGCGCGGCCGACGATCATGCCGATCAGCGCCCCGGCATCGAGTGTCGCGACCGCGCCGGACCCCGCCAGCCTTCCGTCGCGCAGCACCACCGCCTGGTCGGCCAGGGCAAACACCTCGTCCAGCCGGTGGGAGACATAGAGCATCCCCACGCCCTTGGCGCGCAGCCGGCGCAGGGCCGTGAACAGCCGCTCGACCTCGGCGGCGGGCAGGCTCGCGGTGGGTTCGTCGAGCACCAGCATCTCGCCCTCGCCGGCCAGCGCCCTGGCGATGGCGACCAAGGCGCGCTCGGCGCGGGCGAGGTCGCGGATGCGGGTTTCGGGGTGGAGATCGACGCCGAGTTCGGCCAGCGCGGCGGCGGCGCGGCGGGCGGCGGCACGGCGGTCGATCAGGCCGAGGCGGCGGGGAAAGCCGAGCGCGAGGCCGAAATTCTCGGCGATCGTCATCCAGTCCACCAGGCCGAGATCCTGGTGGATGAAGCGGACCGGCAGGGCGCCGGGGGTGGCCGGCGCGCCGCGAAAGCCGATCTCGCCGCGATCCATCGGGTAGACGCCGGCGAGAATCTTGATCAGCGTGGATTTGCCCGCCCCGTTCTCGCCGAGCAGGGCGACGATCTCGCCCTCGTTGACGGTGAGATCGACCGCATCCAGCGCCCGCGTGCCGCCGAAACTCTTGCAGATGCCGCGCATGGCGAGCAGCGGGGCGGTCATGTCGCGCCGGTCTCGCGCCGGGGAAAGGCGCGCATCAGCGCGGCGGTATCGGCCGCGCCGAGCCCCTCGGCGACGCGGGCGCGATGGGTGGCCAGAGCGGCCTCGAGCAGCGGCAGCGCGAGACCCGCCTCGGCGGCGAGGCCGGCGGCGCCGGCGAGATCCTTCACCATGTTGTCGAGCCGGCCGGTCGGGGTTTCGTCGCGGGCGGCGAATTTCGCGCCGAACTCGCGCAGGATGGCGGAGTCGGCGCGGCCGCCGGCAAGCGCCTCGGGCAGGCGGGCGGCATCGACCCCGGCGGCCTCGGCGAGCGCGATCGCCTCGGCCAATGCGGCGAAGCCGGCGCCGCAGAGCAGCTGGTTGACCAGCTTGGCCGCCTGGCCGGCGCCGGTGCCGCCCATCAGGGTGAAGCGGGCGGCGAGATGGTCCATCACCGCGCGGGCGGATTCGAAATCGGCGCTGGTGCCGCCGGCCATCACGGTGAGCCGCCCGGCCAGCGCGCCCGGCGCGCCGCCGGAGAGCGGGGCGTCGAGCCAGCGCCCGCCGCAGGCGGCGGCGAAGCCGGCGGCGAGGGCGCGGGTCGCCACCGGGTCGATCGAGGACATGTCGATCACCAGCGTCTCCGGCCCGGCGGCGGCGGCGATGCCGCCGACGCCGAAGGTGACGGCGCGGATGCCGGCGGCGTCGTTCAGGCTGAGAATGACGAAGGGGCAGCCGCGCGCGGCCTCGGCCGGGGTGGCGGCGGGCAGGGCGCCCAGCGCGGCGAGGGCGGCGAGCTTGGGCGGGTTGCGGTCGTGCACGCGCAGGCTGAAGCCGGCGGCGAGCAGGCGGCGGGCGATCGCGCCGCCCATCACCCCCGCGCCGATCAGCCCGATCGCGGTCATACGACGCTCGTCAGCCCGCCATCGACGAAGATCATCTGGCCGTTGACGAAATCCGCCGCGGCGCTGGCGAGGAAGATCGCGGCGCCCTTCAGCTCGTCCGGCTCGCCCCAGCGGCCGGCGGGGGTGCGCGCGGCGAGCCAGGCGGAGAACTCGGCATCCTCGGTGAGGGCCGCGGTCAGCTCGGTGCGGAAATAGCCGGGGGCGATGGCGTTGACCTGGATGTTCCGCCCGCCCCATTCGGCGCAGAGGCCGCGGGTGAGCTGGCGGACCGCGCCCTTGCTCATCGTGTAGGGGGTGATCGAGGCGCGGCCCAGCTCGCTCTGCACCGAGGCGATGTTGATGATCTTGCCGCGGTTGCGGGCGAGCATCCGCCGGCCGACCGCCTGCGCCATGACGAAGGCGGCGCGGACGTTGAGCGCCATGATGCGGTCGAAGGCGTCGAGCGGGAAATCCGCCGCCAGGGCGCGGTGCTGCAGGCCGGCATTGTTGACCAGGATGTCGATCGGCCCGTCGGCCTCGATGCGCTCGATGGCGGCGGCGGTGGCGTCGGCGTCGGTGACGTCGAAACAGGCGGCGTGGGCGTCGAGCCCGAGGGCGCGCAATTCGGCGACGGCGGCCTCCAGCCGGCCGGCATCGCGCGCGTTCAGGATGACCGTCGCCCCGGCCTCGGCGAGCCCGGTGGCGATGGCGCGGCCGATGCCGCTGCGCCCGCCGGTGATCAGGGCCCTGCGGCCCGAAAGGTCGAACAGAGTCAGTCCCACGTATCCATCCCTCGACCGGTCCGCGCCGGTCATTTTTTTGATCCGCCGGCGGATGCCGGCATTTTTTGCTCCGCCGGCTGGCGCCGGATGGTTGCCGAAGTGCGGGAACCGGCGCATGTTAGCGGTAACACAGGATGGCGTAACACGAAGTCGGGCCACCGCTCAAGGAGGAAATCACCATGACAGCGATCGTGATCCACGCCGCGGGCGATCTCAGGATCGAGGACCGGCCGGCGCCGCCGCCCGGGCCGGACGAGGTGCGCGTACGGGTGCGGCGGGGCGGGATCTGCGGTTCCGACCTGCATTACATGCGCCATGGCGGGTTCGGCCCGGTGCGGCTGGCCGAGCCGATGGTGCTCGGCCACGAGGTGGCGGGCGAGGTGGAGGATGCTGGGGCGGAGACGGGCTTCGCGCCGGGCGAGGCGGTGGCGATCGACCCGTCGCTGCCCTGCGGCGCCTGCCGGTTCTGCGCCGCCGGGGCGACGCAGCATTGCACCGACATGCGGTTCTTCGGCAGCGCGATGCGCCGGCCGCATATCCACGGCGCGTTCCGCTCCGCGATCACGGTGCCGGCGCGCCAGCTCGTGCGGCTGCCGGCGGGGCTGGCGGTCGAGCGCGCCGCCTTCGCCGAGCCGCTGGCGGTGGGGCTGCACGCCGCGACACGGGCCGGGATCGGGCCGGGGATGCGGGTGATCATCGCCGGGATGGGGCCGATCGGCCTGCTCGCCCTGCTCGCCGCACGGCATCGCGGGGCCGCCGAGATCGTCGCCTGCGACGTGCTCGGCGCGCCGCTCGCCCTCGCGGCAAGGCTGGGGGCGACGGAGACGGTCGATCTCGGCCGGGAGCCGGACGGGTTGGCCCGCTTCGCCGAGGGCAAGGGCTGGTTCGATGCGGGGATCGAGGCGTCGGGCGCCGCTTCCTCGCTCGCCGGGCTGATCGGGGTGGTGCGGCCGCAGGGGCGGATCGTCCAGCTCGGCCTCGGCGGCGACATGAGCCTGCCGCTGATGGCGCTGGTGAGCAAGGAGATCGAGCTGGCCGGCGCCTTCCGCTTCGGTCCCGAATTCGCCGAGGCGGTGGCGCTGCTCGCCTCTGGCGCGATCGACCCCGACCCGTTGCTCAGCGCGGTGCTGCCGGCGGAGCGGGCGGCGGAGGCCTTCGCGCTCGCGGCGGACAAGGCGCGGGCGGTGAAGGTCCAGCTCGCCTTCTAGGCGGTTCCGCGATGGCCTCCCCGCCCGACCGCGCGCCGACGATGGACGATGTGGCCGCCGCCGCCGGCGTGTCGAAGATGACGGTCTCGCGGGCGCTGCGCGGCGCGCGCGTGGCGGCGGCGACGCGGGCGCGGATCATGGAGGCGGTGGCGCGGCTCGGCTATGTGCCGCACGCGGCGGCGGGCGCGCTGGCGAGCCGGCGGTCCGGCTTCGTCGCCGCCATCGTGCCCTCGATGGACAATTCGAATTTCGCCGAGACGATCGCCGGGCTGGAGGCGGCGCTGCGCCAGGCGGGGCTCGACCTGCTGCTGGGGACCACGCTCTACAGCAATGCGCGCGAGGAGGAGCTGCTGCATACGCTGATGCGGCACCGGCCGGAGGGGATCGTGCTCACCGGCGGGGTGCACAGCCGGCGGGTGGCCGCGCTGCTCGGCCGCTCGGCGCTGCCGGTGGTGGAGACCTGGGACCTGCCTTCATCCCCCATCGGCGGGGTGGTCGGGTTTTCCAACCGCGCGGCGGGGGCTCTGATGACGGCGCATCTCGCCGCGATCGGGCGGCGGCGGATCGCCTTTCTCGGCGGCGCCTCAAGGCGGGACCCGCGCGGCGAGGATCGCGGCCGGGGGTATGAGGAGGCGCTGGCGGCCGCCGGGCTCGGGCCGCCGCTGCTGTTCCGCCACGGCCAGCCGCCGCTGTCGATGCGGCACGGGGCGGAGGGCATGGCGCTGCTGCTGGAACGCTGGCCGGAGACCGACGCGGTGGTGTGCGCCAGCGACCTGATCGCCTTCGGCGCGATCGCCGAATGCCAGCGGCGGGGGATCGGCGTGCCGGAGCGGATCGCCATCGGCGGGTTCGGGGATTTCGAGGTGTCGCGCTGCGCGGTGCCGGCGATCAGCACGGTGGCGGTGGATGCGCGGGGGATCGGCGAGCGGGCCGGGGCGATGCTGGTGCGCGCGGTGGCGGCCCGCCGCCGCGGCGAGGCGGCAGCGCCGGAGCGGATCGAGGTCGGACTCCGGCTGGCGGCGCGGGGCAGCACCGTCGCGCCGCGCCGGGATTCATGACGCCGCGAGTTCGAGACGGCGGGCGGCGGCTTGCGGCGATTGCTGCGAGAAGCGGAAATGGGAGACGATGTTGGCCAGCGCCGTCGCCTCGCCGGCGAGGGTGGCGGTGGCGGCGTTCGCCTCCTCGGCCATGGCGGCGTTCTGCTGGATCGCCTTGTCGAGATGGCTGATCGCGGTGTTGATCGCGCCGATATCGTCGGACTGGGCGGTGACGGCGGCGGCGATGTCGGCGATGCGGAGGTTCATTTCGTCGACATTGCCGAAGATTCCCTGCAGCGTCTCGCCGGTGCGGCCGACGAGATCGACGCCGGCGGAGACCTGGCTGCGCGAGGCGAGGATGAGCGCGGTGATCTCCTTCGCCGCCTCGGACGAGCGCTGGGCGAGGGCGCGCACCTCGGAGGCGACCACGGCGAAGCCGCGCCCGGCCTCGCCGGCGCGGGCGGCCTCGACCCCGGCGTTGAGCGCGAGCAGGTTGGTCTGGAAGGCGACCTCCTCGATCATGTCGATGATCTGGGCGATCTGGCCGGAGGAATTCTCGATCGCGTGCATCGCGGCGACGGCCTCGCTGACCAGGCGGCTCGATTCGCCGGCGACGCCGGCCGCGGCCGTGGCACTGGCGCGGGCGCGTTTCGCATCCTCGGCGGTGGTGCGCAAATGCCGGTCGAGCTGGGCGAGGGCGGCGGCGGATTCCTCGAGGCTCGCCGCCTCGCTCTCGGTGCGGCGGGCGAGATCGTCGGCGGCGGCGCGGATCTCGCTCATCGAGGTGTCGATCACCGCGGAGGACTGGCGGAGCTGGAGCATCGTCGTCCGCAGGGCGCCGACGGCGCCGTTCAGGTCGCCGGCGATCGCATCGAAGGGCGCGGGCAGGCCGGCGGGCACCGCCACGTCGAGCTCGCCGGCGGCGAGGCCGGCCAGGGCCTGCTTGATCAGGTCGACGGCGCGGACGCGGTCGGTCACGTCGGTGGCGAAGATCATGATGCTGGCGAGCCGGCCTTCGGCATCGCGCATGCCGTTGTAGGATTCGGCGAGCCAGACGGCGCTGCCATCGTGGTGCCGGCGGCGGACCTCGGTGACGAAATGCTCGCCGGTGCGCAGCCGGTCCCAGAACCGGCGATAGGCGTCGCCGCTGACGTCTTCCGGGGTGGCGAGGATGCGGTGATGCTGGCCGACCAGCTGCTCGCGCCGGTAGCCGACGGCGCGGAGGAAATTGTTGTTGACGTCGATGATCGTGCCGTCCGGCGCGCATTCGATCATGCCGCGGCCGCTGGCGATGGTGTGCAGGCCGCGCGCCTCGCGCATGGTGCGAAGCTCGTCCTCGGTGAGCGGGAGGATCAGCTCGACCGTGCCGCGCGCGGCGCCGGCGGCGAGGGCGTGGGCGGCGACATGGACATAGACCGGTTCGCCGCCGGCGGTGACGAGTTTCTGGATGCCGCGCCAGCCGCCGCCGGCGGCGAGATGGCGCAGATAGCCGCCATCGGCGGCGCCGGCGATCAGCCCGGCGCGGGGCTGGCCGGCGAGCTGCGCCGGCGTGCGGCCGAGCAGGGCGCAGAACGCCTCGTTCGCCTCGGTCACGGTACCGTCGGCCCCGACCTGGACGATGCCGGCCATGGCGTTCAGCGACGCATTCACGCGTCGGCTGGCACCGTTGAACGGAAACTTCATCAAATGGCCTCCAAAGGAGATGGAACGTCACGTTATCGTTACAATCTCGCCTAGTATTGGGGCGGGTGGTTAAATCACGATTAACGGAATCCATAGTCTCACTGACGGATACGAAATCCATGAAATTTGGACGTTGATGTTTCGATTATTGGTCAAACGCGGTGTTTGCCGGGCTGGCGGCGGCGCCGTCTATTGATTTTTGCGCCGCCGGCTTCGAAGCTGGGGCGGAACGAATGCGGGGAGGGACGCGATGGACGGCGCGGCGGCGGGCGAGGGGGGACGGTTGCGAATCGGGATCGCGGCGTCGGCGGCGATGCGGAGCAGCGAGGTCTCGCCGCTGTTCGGCCTGTTGCGGGATTTCGCGCCGTTCCTGTCGTCGTCGGCGGTGGCGCTGCACGCGGTGGGGGCGACCTGCGACGCCATCCTCGCCTCCGGCCTGCTGGCGGGAAACCCGCCGGCGCGGCTGCGGCCGGCGCGCGAGGGCGGGGTGATCACCCTGACCTCGATGGTGGTGCCCGACGCCGAGGGGCGGGCGGCGCTGGATTTCGTGATCTACCTGATCGATCCGGTCGACCCGATCGGCGTGTTTCCCGAGATGCAGGCGCTGAAGCGGCAATGCGTGGTGCATGGGCGGCCGTTCCTGACCAACAGGGGCGCGGCCTCGGAATGGTGCGCGCTGGTCTGGAACGGCATGGCGGGGATCGACCGCACCGGGCTTGCGGCGCAGCTCGCCCGCTGGGTGCGGCCGGAGGCGACGGCGACGGAGACGATCGGGCTGATCGCCCACGATACGCAGAAGCCGGTGATGCTGGATTTCGCCCGGCGACATCACGCGCTGCTCTCGCGCTTCGGCCGGCGGCTGGCGACGGGGACGACCGGCGGGCTCCTGAACGGCACGGTGCCGGCGCGGCTGCGGGCCGAGACGGCGACGCTGCTGCCGCTGCTGCCGCCGGCGGTGCCGGGATGGACCACCGCCTTCCAGTCCGGCCCGCGGGGCGGGGATGCGCAGATCGCCGAGGAGGTGCTGGAAGGGCGCTGCCGGCGGCTGATCTTTTTCGAGGACCCGCATGTGGCGCGGGAGCATGAGGCGGATATCCAGCTGCTGGAGCGGGCGACGCGCTTCGCGCCGGACGGGTGCCTCTGCATCAACGATACGGCGAGCGCCGAATTCTGGACGAGCGGCTTCGGCGCGCTCGTCCAGGGGTGAGGGAGGCGGTCAGCGCGACAGCGCGGCCTTCGGGTTCATCGTCGGGTCCGCCCGGCGCGGGCCGAGGCGGAGCACGCCGGTGAGGGCGAGGCTGGCGACGGCGAGGACGACATAGACGAGGAAGCCGCGCGCGTAGCCGGCGGCTCCCATCGTGCCGACGAAATGGCCGAGCAGCGGCGGGACGGCGAAGCCGCCCAGCGCGCCGAGGCCGCCGACCCAGCCGGCGGCGCCGCCGACCGCGTGCGGCACGTAGTTCGGCACCAGGCGGAAGACGGCGGCGTTGGTCACGCCCATGCCGGCGCCGACCAGGAGTTCGCCGCTCACCGACAGGGCGAAGCTGCCGGACAGCGTCATGATCAGCGCGCCGGCGAGCAGGACGAGCAGGGCGAGGGCGGCCACCGCCTCGCCGCCGAAGCGGTCGGCCCAGGCGCCGCCGGGCACGCGGATCAGCGAGGAGAGCAGCGAGAAGCCCGCGGTCAGGATCACCGCCGTCCAGTGCGTGGTGCGGAAGAAGCTCTGCCAGTAGATCGGGAACCAGGCGGTGAGGGCGAGGAAGCCGCCGAAGGTGGTGAAGTAGAGGAGCACCAGCGCCCAGGTGCGCCATTCGGCGGCGGCCTCGCGCAGGGCGCGCAGGGCGCTGGCCTGCGGGAAGAGCTCCTGCCCGCAGGCGGCGGCCTCGGCGGCGGCGCCCTCGCGCGAGAGGCCTTCGTGGCGGAGCTGGAAGAAGGGGGCGTTGTGGCCGAGCACGAGATAGGCCGCGATGCCGGCGACGACGATGCCGAGGGAGACGAGATAGGCGCCCCAGAGGCCGATGAAGACGATCAGCAGCGGCAGGATCAGCGCGACCAGGCCGGGCGAGGTGTTGCCGAACCCGGCATAGGCGGCGAGCGCCCAGCCCTGGTTGCGCTTCGGGAACCAGTAGGAGACCTGGCCGATGCCCACCGAGAAGGTGGCGATGCCGCAGCCGCCGAGGGCGCCGAAGAGCAGGAGCAGCGGATAATGCTGCTGGCCGAGATGGGTGGGGTAGAGGGTCAGCAGCATGTAGTAGAGCCCGCCGATGCCGATGACCGAGAGCACCAGCAGGATCAGGAAGGGCAGCTTGCCGCCGGTGGTGTCGACCCAGGCGCCGAAGGGGATGCGCAGCAGCGAGCCGGTGAGCATCGGGATCGCGACCAGGAAGCCGACCTGCTCGGGCGAGAGATGCATCACCCGCACGAAGCTGTGCGCCGTCGGGCCGAACAGGGAGACGGCGCCGAAGCCGATGAAGAAGCCGATCGTGGCGCCGAACAGGGCGTGGTTCGGGCTGCCGCGCAGGGCGGGGCGGGGGGTGGCGCGCGGTTGAAGCGGGTCGCTCATGGCGCGGGTTCCTCTTCTGCTGAAACGTCGGTCAGGGTGGCGGCGTAGGCGCGTGCCGCATCGAGCCAGGCGCGCTGGCGCAGGTGGTCGCGGATGCGGTCGCGCACCGCCTCGAAGGGGAGGTCGCGGCCGTCCTCGCGGCGGTCGAGGCGGAGGAGGTGGTAGCCGTGGCGCGTCGGCACCGGGACGGGGCAGATCGTGCCGGGCGTCATCGCCGCCAGCATGCTGGCGATTTCCGGCGTGACGTCGCGCGCGGTGATCTGGCCGAGGCCGCCGCCATCCGCGCCGCTCGGGCAGGCGGAGTGCTCGCGGGCGAGGCGGGCGAAGCTGTCCGGGCGCGCGGCGAGGAGGGATGCGAGGCGGGCGGCCTCGGCGCGGGCGGGGGCGCGGGCGTCCTCGGAGGACATGTCGGCGGCGATCAGGATATGCGCGGCCTCGAACAGGGGCGGGGTGCGGAAGCGGGCACGGTGGCGCGCGAACTCGGCGCGGCAGTCGGCCTCCGACACGTCGGCGACGCGGATCCTGCGCTCGAGCAGGCGGCGGATCCGGCTTTCGTCCGCGGTTTCGCGCACCGGCGCGTCGTCCTCCGGTTCGGGGGCGAGGCCGGCGCGGTCGGCCTCGGCGAGGAGGGCGGCGCGCAGGCGCAGCGCGCGCTCGGCGCGGCGCCAGGCCTCCTCGCGCGTGGCGGCGGGGTGGTGCTGGAGTTCGGCGGCGATCGCCGCTTCGGAGAGGGCGGCGCTCATGGCCGGCGCTCCCGCACGAGGGCCGGCGCGGGGCGGCGGGTGCGCACGATCTGGTAGCCGCGGCGGCCGAGATACCAGACCGGCGCGCTCCAGACATGGACCATCCGGGTGAAGGGCGAGACCAGGAAGATGGTGAAGCCGAGCAGGATGTGCAGGCGGTAGACCAGCGGCGTGCCGACCAGCAGTTGCGCGACATCGGGCTGGAAGGTGACGACGCCCTTGACGTAGCCGACCAGCTGCTCGAACAGCCCGCCGCTCATGTGCAGGGCGGAGACCGGCACGGTGAGCAGGCCGAGGGCGAGCTGGCACCAGAGCATCAGCACGATCGCGATGTCGCGCTTGCGGCTGGTGGCGCGGATGCGCGTGTCGGTCAGGCGGCGGTGGATGAGGACGGACAGGCCGATGATGGCGATGATTCCGGCGAGCCCGCCGACCGCCATCGCGAGCAATTCGTGCTGCGCCGGGCTGATCAGCCAGGAGACCGCCCAGTCCGGCATCAGGAAGCCGACGAAATGGCCGCCGACCACGGTGAGCACGCCGTAATGGAAGAGGTTGGAGCCGAGGCGCAGGCGCTTGCGGCGCAGCAGTTGCGAGGAGTCGCTCTTCCAGGTGTAGGCGCCGTGATCGAAGCGGATCAGGCTGCCGACCAGCAGCACGGCGAGGCAGACATAGGGGTAGACGCCGAACAGGGCGGTGTTGATCCAGCTGCTCATGGGAGGTCTCCGGCGCAGGCGGCGGGCGAGGGGGCGGCGGTGAAGCGGATCGGGGCGTCGGCCCAGGCGGCGTCGCGCGCGGCGGCGGGCTCGTCGTCCGGCGAGGCGGGGACGAGATCGGCCGTCGCCTCCGGCGCGCGATCGGCGGCCGCCTCGGGGGCGAGGGCGAGCAGGGCCGCGAGGGGGGCGGCGTAGTCGCTGCGGCGCTTTTCGAGGCGCTGCGCCAGCGAGGCGGCGATCGGGCGGATCTCGCCGAGCAGGGCCAGCGCCTCGTCGGCCGGGATGGCGTCGAGATATTCGAGGAAGAGGGGCAGGAAGTCGGGCAGTTCGCCCGGCGCCATCTCCAGCCCGCGCGCCTCGTATTGCGCGCGCAGGTCGACCATCGCCTGGCCGCGGTCGCGCGATTCGCCGTGGACGTGCTCGAAGAGGTAGAGCGAGAGCGAGCGCGTCTGGTCGAACAGGGCGACGTAGCGTTCCTGGGTGTCCAGCAGGTCGTCGGCGGCGATGCGCAGGGCGAGGCGGGCGAGACGCTCGGCGAGGTCGGGCGGCAGGGCATCGGCGGCGCGGCAGAGGTGGGCGATGTCGGGTGCGGCGTCGCGCAGCGCGTCGTCCGGATAGGTCAGCAGCAGGCTGAGCAGCTTGAAAATTCGCATGGCGGCCTCAGGCGTTTTCCGGCGCGATCGGCACCGGGCGATGGCTCGGCGAGCCGAACAGGCTGGGTTTCGCGGCACTGCCGGAGCAGCCGTTGCCGAAGCTGAAGCCGCAGCCGCCGCGCAGGTCGAACGCGTTCTCGCCGGCTTCGCGATGCGTCGAGGGGATGACGAAGCGGTCTTCGTAGTTCGCGATCGCCATCAGCTGGTACATCGCCTCGATCTCGGCGGCGGTGAGGCCGACGCGGGCGGCGATGCTTTCGTCGATCACGCCGTCGACCGTCTTCGCGCGCATGTAGGCGCGCATGGCGAGCATGCGCTCCAGCGCCTGGGCGACCGGCGCCTCGTCGCCGGCGGTCAGCAGATTGGCAAGGTAGCGCAGCGGAATTCGCAGGCTGCGGATATCGGGCATGCCGTCGCGCTCGGCGATCGCGCCGGCATTCGCCGCGGCGGTGATGGGCGAGAGCGGCGGGACGTACCAGACCATCGGCAGGGTGCGGTATTCGGGATGCAGGGGGAAGGCGACCTTCCATTCCATCGCCAGTTTCCACACCGGCGAGCGGCGGGCGGCGATGAGCCAGTTTTCCGGCACGCCGTCGGCGCGGGCCTGGCGGATCACCTCCGGGTCGTTCGGGTCGAGGAAGATCGAGAGCTGGCTTTCATAAAGGTCCTTCTCGTCGGGCGCGCTGGCGGCGGCCTCGATCCGGTCGGCGTCGTAGAGCACGACGCCGAGATTGCGGATGCGGCCGACGCAGGTTTCCGAGCAGACCGTGGGCTCGCCGGCCTCGATGCGCGGGTAGCAGAAGATGCACTTCTCGGATTTGCCGGACTTCCAGTTGTAGTAGATTTTCTTGTAGGGGCAGCCGGAGACGCACATGCGCCAGCCGCGGCACTTGTCCTGGTCGATCAGCACGATGCCGTCCTCGTCGCGCTTGTAGATCGCTCCCGAGGGACAGGCGGCGACGCAGGCCGGATTGAGGCAGTGCTCGCACAGGCGCGGCAGGTACATCATGAAGGTGTTCTCGAACTGGCCGTAGATTTCCTTCTGGATGCCTTCGAAATTGTAGTCGGCGCTGCGCTTCTCGAACTCGCCGCCGAGGATCTCCTCCCAGTTCGGGCCGCGCTCGATCTTCTCGATCGGCGCGCCGCTGATCAGCGAGCGGGGCTTCGCCGTGGGCGTCGCCTCCATTTCGGGCGCGGAATAAAGATGCTCGTAATCGAAGGTGAAGGGCTCGTAGTAGTCGTCGATCTCGGGCAGGTCGGGGTTGGCGAAGATGTTGGCCAGCACGCGCCATTTCGCGCCGATGCGCGGCTGGATCGTGCCGTCCGCCAGGCGGCGCCAGCCGCCGTTCCAGCGCTTCTGGTTTTCCCATTCGCGCGGGAAGCCGACGCCGGGCTTCGTTTCGACATTGTTGAACCAGGCGTATTCGACGCCCTCGCGCGAGGTCCAGACATTCTTGCAGGTGACGGAGCAGGTGTGGCAGCCGATGCACTTGTCGAGGTTGAGAACCATCGCCACCTGGGCACGGATTTTCATTACACGGTCTCCTTCGCGGCGGCATCGAGCGGGCGGTCGAGCCAGTCGACATGGTCGAGGCGGCGGACGATGACGAACTCGTCGCGGTTGGAGCCGACGGTGCCGTAATAGTTGAACCCGTAGGCGAGCTGGCCGTAGCCGCCGATCATGTGCGTCGGCTTCGGCACCGTGCGGGTGACGGAATTGTGGATGCCGCCGCGCTGGCCGGTGAGCGGCGAGCCGGGGGTGTTCACCGTCTTGTCCTGCGCGTGGTACATCAGCGTCATGCCCTGCGGCACGCGCTGGGAGACCACGGCGCGGGCGACGAGCGCGCCGTTCGCGTTATAGGCCTCGATCCAGTCGTTGTCGGCGATGCCTGCGGCTTTCGCGTCGACCTCGCTGATCCAGACCACTGGGCCGCCGCGGTTGAGCGTCAGCATCAGCAGGTTGTCGGTATAGGTGCTGTGGATGCCCCATTTCTGGTGCGGGGTGATGAAGTTCAGCACGAGATCCTTGCCGTCGGCCGCGCGGGCCTTGATCATCGGTGCGATGCTGCGGGTGTCGATCGGCGGGCGCCAGACGCAGAGCGCCTCGCCGAAGGCGCGCATCCAGAGATGGTCCTGGTAGAGTTGCTGGCGGCCCGTCAGGGTGCGCCAGGGGATCAGCTCGTGGACGTTGGTATAGCCGGCGTTGTAGCTGACGTGCTCGCTTTCGAGGCCGGACCAGATCGGCGAGGAGATGATCTTGCGCGGCTGGGCCTGGATGTCGCGGTAGCGGATCTTTTCGTCCTCGCGGGCGATGGCGAGATGGGCGTGTTCGCGCCCGGTGGTCGCGGCCAGCGCGTCCCACGCCTTGACGGCGACGGCGCCGTTGGTTTCCGGGGCGAGGGCCATGATGGTTTCGGCGGCGTCGATATCGGTTTCGATGCGCGGGCGGCCGGCGGCGGGGCCGTGCGCGACGGTGCCGTTCAGCTTGCCGAGGAATTCGATTTCCTCCCGCGTGTTCCAGCCGATTCCCTTGCCGCCGTTGCCGAGCCGGTCGAGCAGCGGGCCGAGCGCGCTGAAGGCGGCGCTGACATTCGGGTAGTCGCGCTCGACGACGCTGACCTGCGGGAGGTTGACGCCGGGGACCGGCTTCGTTCCCTCCTGCGTCCAGTCATCGACGCCGAGGGGCTGGGCGAGCTCGCCGGGCGAGTCGTGCATCAGCGGGGTCAGCACGACGTCGCGCTCGCGGCCGAGCACCTCGGGGGCGATGCGCGAGAAGGTTTCGGCGATGCCCTTGTAGATGTCCCAGTCGCTGCGGGCTTCCCAGGCCGGCTCGACCGCCGCGGAGAGCGGGTGGATGAAGGGGTGCATGTCCGAGGTGTTGAGGTCGTTCTTCTCGTACCAGGTGGCGGTGGGCAGCACGATGTCGGAATGCAGCGCGGTGGTGGACATGCGGAAATCCAGCGTCACCAGCAGGTCGAGTTTGCCCTCCGGCGCTTCGTCGTGCCAGGCGACGTCGCGCGGTTTCGCCCCGCCGCGGGCGCCGAGATCGGCGCCCTGCACGCCGTGCGAGGTGCCGAGCAGGTGCCTGAGGAAATATTCGTGCCCCTTGCCCGAGGCGCCGAGCAGGTTGGAGCGCCAGACGAAGAGGTTGCGCGGCCAGTTGTCCGGATGGTCGGGGTCCTCGGCGGCGAAGTGCAGTTCGCCCTTCGCCAGACGGTCGGCGACGTAGTCGGCGGGCGCGAGCCCGGCCTCGTCGGCGGCGGCGGCGAGGCGGAGCGGATTGGCCGAGAGCTGCGGCGCGCTGGGCAGCCAGCCGAGGCGCTCGGCGCGGAGATTGTAGTCGATCAGCGCGCCGGACCAGTCGCCCTTCGGGGCGGTGGGCGAGAGCAGGTCGGCGATGTCGAGCGTTTCGTAGCGCCACTGGTCGGTATGGGCGTAGAAGAACGAGGTGCCGTTCATCTGCCGCGGCGGGCGCGACCAGTCGAGCGCGAAGGCGAGCGGCAGCCAGCCGGTCTGCGGGCGGAGCTTTTCCTGGCCGACATAATGCGACCAGCCGCCGCCGGACTGGCCGATGCAGCCGCAGAGCACCAGGAGATTGATGATCGCCCGGTAGCTCATGTCCATGTGATACCAGTGGTTCAGCCCGGCGCCGAGAATGACCATCGACTTGCCGTGGGTCTTCGCGGCGTTCTGCGCGAAGCCGCGCGCGACCTCGATGACATGGCCGCGCGGCACGCCGGTGATGCGCTCCTGCCAGGCGGGGGTGAAGGGGACGTCGTCGTCATAGCCGGCGGCGACGTTGGCGCCGCCGAAGCCGCGGTCGATGCCGTAATTGGCGGCGAGCAGGTCGAAGACGGTGGCGACGAGGATTTCGCCCTCCGCCCCCTCGATCCGGCGGACGGGCAGGCGGCGGAGCAGGATGTCGGGGTGGTCGGTGCCGGCGACATGGGCGTGGCCCTTGCCGCCGAAATAGGGGAAGGCGACATCCTCGAACCCGTCGGCGGCGGCGGCGACGGACAGGGCGAGGCGGACCTCGCTGCCGTCGGCGGCCTTTTCCTCGAGATTCCAGCGCCCCTGCTCGCCCCAGCGGAAGCCGAGCGAGCCGTGCGGGGCGACGAGGCGGCCGGTGGTCTCGTCGAAGGCGAGCGTCTTCCATTCGGGGTTGTTCGATTCGCCCAGCGCGCCGGCGAGATCGGAGGCGCGGAGCAGGCGCTCGGGGACCAGCGCGCCATCCTGCCGGACGAGGCGGACGAGGAAGGGCATGTCGGAATAGCGGCGGCAGTAATCGGTGAAATAGGGGTCGGGATTGTCGATGTGGAATTCGCGCAGCACGACATGGCCGAGGGCGAGGCCGAGGGCGGCGTCGGTGCCCTGCTTGGGGTGCAGCCAGAGATCGGCGAATTTCGAGGCCTCGCTGTAGTCGGGCGAGACGACGACGCTCTTGGTGCCGCGATAGCGGGACTCGGTGTAGAAATGCGCGTCCGGCGTGCGGGTCTGCGGCACGTTGGAGCCCCAGAGGATCAGGTAGCCGGCGTTGAACCAGTCGGCACTCTCCGGCACGTCGGTCTGCTCGCCCCAGGTCTGCGGCGAGGCGGGCGGCAGGTCGCAATACCAGTCGTAGAAGCTGAGATTGACGCCGCCGATCAGCGAGAGATAGCGCGAGCCGGCGGCGTAGGAGACCATCGACATCGCCGGGATCGGCGAGAAGCCGAAGATGCGGTCCGGCCCGTGGCGGCGGATGGTGTAGGCGTTGGCGGCGGCGATGATCTCGTTCGCCTCGTCCCAGGGGACGCGGACGAAGCCGCCCTTGCCGCGCACCTTCTGGATGGCGCGCCGCTTCTCGGGGTCGTTCATGATCGCGGCCCAGGCGGCGACGGGCGTCATCATCCGCCGTGCGGCGCGCCAGTAGCGGATGAGGCGGCCGCGCACCATCGGGTGCTTCAGCCGGTTGCCGCTGTAGAGATACCACGAATAGCTGGCGCCGCGCTGGCAGCCGCGCGGCTCGTGGTTCGGCATGTCCGGCCGGGTGCGGGGATAGTCGGTCTGCTGGGTTTCCCAGGTGACGATGCCGCCCTTGACGTAGATTTTCCAGGAGCACGAGCCGGTGCAGTTCACGCCATGGGTGGAGCGGACGATGCGGTCGTGCTGCCAGCGGCCGCGATAGGCCTCTTCCCAGCTCCGGTCTTCCCGCGTGGTGATGCCGTGACCGCCGGCGAAGGGCTCGGGCTTGCGGCGGAAGAAGGTCAGCCGGTCGAGGAAATGACTCATGTGCGGGATCCGTCCGTGATGCGATCTGACGGAAACGTTACCCGAAAGGGTCAATGGCGGATTTGATTTCGATCAAATAGATTGTTGATGGCATCCGAAACTCGGCGTAATCCGGCGAAACGATCTACCGGAGGTTGCCTGAAGATGTCCGCCACCATGCACATGACCGATGACGCGGGCACGCCGGAGCTCGTGGCGCTGCTGCGCGATTCGCGGCTGTTCCCGGGCCTCGACGAGGCGGCTTGCCGGCGACTCGCGGCCCCGGCGATGACGATGCTGGTCGCGCGGCGGACGCGGATTTTCGAGCAGGGCGAGATGCCGGGGGCGCAGGTGATCGTGAGCGGGGGCCGCGTGCACCTGACCGCCTCGGCCGGCGGGCGGGCGGAGATGCTGGTGGAGACGGTGCGGGCGCCGGACCTGCTGCTGCCGGCGGCGGTGCTGGAGGATTCGCCCTATCTGCTGCGCGCGGTGGCGGCGACGGAGTGCCGGCTGGTGCTGGTGCCGGCGGTGACGTTCCGCGCCGTGGCGGCGGCGGAGCCGGCGGTGGCGCAGGCGGTGATCGCCTGCCTCGCGCGGCAGTTCCGGCGGATGACGCGGCAGGTGAAGATGCTCAAGCTGCGGACGACGACGCAGCGACTCGCCGCCTGGCTGCTGGCGCTGCGGCCGGCGGACGGGGGCGGGACGATCGAGCTGCCCTACGACAAGGGGATGATCGCCGCCGAACTCGGGATGACGCGGGAGAGCCTGTCGCGGGCCTTCGCGGCGCTGAGCGGCGAGGTGCTGACGGTGGAGGGCGCGCGGGTGCGGGTGCGCGACTGGGCGGGGCTGGAGGCGGTCTGCCCGCGCGATCCGCTGATCGACGATTGAACGCGGCGCGGCGCCGAACGGAATAGGGGGATGGTGCCGCTCTCTCACGGCAGTCACCGAGTTGCCGACGACATTTTTCGGCGGCGGGCGCGGTCCCCGTGCATTTTGCACGGCCTGTAGCGTGCTGGTTACCAGCCAGCAGATGCACGCATCTAGGCGTTTTGATGCATAAGTGGAACATATCGGGCAAAAGTTAAGAAACCCTTTCCATTTTCCGTCCGAGCCGAAATAATTCCCGAATCGCATCAATCCGGCGCCGGGCGGCGGCGGGGCAAACGCTCGACGCGGCGGCGCGGGGTTGATAAGCCCCGGGGCGCGAAGGAGGCGGCGAGTCGGACATGACGGTGGCGATCGAGATGGGGATGACGGCCGGCCAGGCGCCGGCGATGCTCGACCTTGAGGAACTTCTGGCGACGCGGCTGCTGGTCCAGGGCAATTCCGGGTCGGGCAAGTCCCATCTGCTGCGCCGGCTGCTGGAGCAGAGCGCCGCCTGGGTGCAGCAGACGATCGTCGATCCGGAGGGGGATTTCGTCACCCTCGCGGAGCGGTTCGGGCATCTCGTGATCGATGCCGAGGCGCATGCCGAGGCGGCGCTGCAACTGGCCGGCGAGCGGGCGCGGGTGCATCGCGTCTCCACCGTGCTGAACCTCGAGGGACTCGACGCCGAGAACCAGATGCGCCGCGCCGCCGCCTTTCTCGGCGGGCTGTTTGAGGTGCCGCGCGACCACTGGTACCCGATGCTGGTGGTGGTGGACGAGGCGCAGCTTTTCGCCCCCGCCGTCGCCGGCGAGGTGTCGGACGAGGCGCGCAAGCTCTCGCTGGGGGCGATGACCAACCTGATGTGCCGCGGCCGCAAGCGCGGGCTCGCCGGCATCATCGCCACCCAGCGCCTCGCCAAGCTGGCCAAGAACGTCGCCGCCGAGGCCTCGAACTTCCTGATGGGGCGCACCTTCCTCGATATCGACATGGCGCGCGCCGCCGACCTGCTCGGCATGGAGCGGCGGCAGGCGGAGGCGTTCCGCGACCTGGAGCGGGGGCATTTCATCGCGCTCGGCCCGGCGCTGTCGCGCCGGCCGCTCTCCCTCCGGATCGGCCCGACCGAGACCGAGGCGCGGCATGTGACGCCGCGGCTGACGCCGCTGCCGGAGGCGGCGATCGCCGATGCGCAGACCGTGATCCTCGCCCCGCCGCCGCCCGAGGCATCGCGCCCGCCGCGCCGCGCCCCGGCGCCGCCGCCGCCCGACCTGCTGAGCCAGCTGATGGCGGCGCGGCCGGCCGTGGAGGACAGCCGGGCCGAGGTGCCGCCGCCGCAGAGCCCGGAGGAACAGGCGGCGCGGCAGGCGCGGCTGGAGCGCATCCTCGCCGAGATCCTCGCCGACCCGGAGGCGGGGTTCCGGCCGGTCGGCGTGCTGTATCAGGATTTCCTGGTGCGCTGCCGGATCGAGGCGCTCGGCGCGGCCGCACCCGACCTTGCCGCCTTCCGGCGGATGCTGACCCGGGCGCGGGCCGGGATCAGTGCGGCGATGGCCGAGGATGCGGCGTGGCAGGACGTGCTGGGCCGCGCCGCGATCCTGCCCGAGGACATGCAGGGGATTTTCCTGATGCTCGCCCGCGCCGCGCGGGACGGGCTGCCCTGCCCGGGCGACCCGGCGATCGCGCGGGCCTACGGCACGCGCTCGCTCGGCCGGGCGCGGCGGCTGCTCGCCTATATGGAGGAGCAGGGGCTGATCGTCTGCCAGCTCGACGGGGCGGGGCGGCGCATCGTCACCCTGGTGGAACTCGCCTGGGCGACGGCGCCGGGGCTGACCGACGCCGAGGACAGGCTGCCCGTCTGATTTCGACCCGTCTGAGTCCGTCGCGTCCGATGCCGGTCCGGATTACGAGAAGCCGACCACCGCGTGCGGCACGTAGGGGGCTTCGAGCCGGGCGATCTCCTCGGCGCCGAGGGTGACGCCGATCGCCTCGATCGCGTCCTCCAGATGGGCGAGCTTGGTGGCGCCGACGATGGGCGCGGTGACGCCGGGGCGCGAGAGCACCCAGGCGAGGGCGACCTGGGCGCGCTTGAGGCCGCGTTCGGCGGCGATCGCGGCGACGGCCTCGACCACCTTGCGGTCGGCCGCCTCGGTGGCGGCGTAGAGGGTCTTGCCGAATTCGTCGGTCTCGGCGCGGGCGGTGGCGTCGTCCCAGTCGCGGGTGAGGCGGCCGCGGGCGAGCGGGCTCCACGGGATCACGCCGACGCCGGCGGCGCGGCAGAGCGGCAGCATCTCGCGCTCCTCCTCGCGATAGAGCAGGTTGAGGTAGTTCTGCATCGAGACGAAGCGCGTCCAGCCGTGGCGCTCGGCGGTGGCCAGCGCGGTGGCGAATTGCCAGGCGAACATCGAGGAGGCGCCGATATAGCGGGCCTTGCCCGCCTTCACCACGTCGTGCAGCGCCTCCAGCGTTTCCTCGATCGGCGTCGAATAGTCCCAGCGGTGGATCTGGTAGAGATCGACATGGTCGGTGCCGAGGCGGCGGAGGCTGTTGTCGATCTCGGTCATGATCGCCCGGCGGGACAGGCCGGCGCCGTTCGGGCCGGGGCGCATGCGGCCGTTGACCTTGGTCGCGATCACCACCTCGTCGCGCCGCGCGTAGTCGCGCAGGGCGCGGCCGACGATTTCCTCGCTGGTGCCGTCGGAATAGACATTGGCGGTGTCGAAGAAGTTGATGCCGGCTTCGAGCGCGCGGCGGATGATCGGGCGGCTGCTCGCCTCGTCGAGCGTCCAGGCGTGGTTGCCGCGATCGGGCACGCCGAAGCTCATGCAGCCGAGGCAGATGCGCGAGACCTCGAGGCCGGTGGCGCCGAGTTTCGTGTATTCCATCAGGGACCTCCGAACGGTTCAGCCCGTGGCGGGCGAGGCGCGGAGGTTAGCCGGGGCGCGCGGCCCCGGCCAGAGCGCGGGCGATCACGCGAGGGCGAGCATCGAGAGCCATTGCGCGACCAGGGCCGGCTTCGGCTGGTCCTCGATCTCCACCGTCACGTCATGCGTCAGCAGGAGGCGCCGCTCGCCCTTCTCGGCGAGACCGGCGAGGGCGAAACGGCCGCGGATGCGCGACCCGGCGCGGACCGGGGCGAGGAAGCGCAGGCTGTTCATCCCGTAATTCACCGACATCGCCACCCCCGCGAGCCTCGGCAGCGTGTCGTACGCCATGCGGCTGAGCAGCGAGAGGGTGAGGAAGCCGTGCGCGATGGTCCCGCCGAACGGGGTTTCGCGGGCGCGTTCGGGATCGACATGGATGAACTGGTCATCGTCCGTCACCTCGGCGAAGGCGTCGATCCGCGCCTGGCCGACCTCGATCCAGTCCGAACAGCCGACCTCGGTGCCGACCAGGGCGCGATAGTCGGCGAGGGTGAGCGCCGGGGCGCTCACAGAACCTCGAACAGGCCGGCAGCGCCCATGCCGCCGCCGACGCACATCGTCACCACCACATGGCGCGCGCCGCGGCGCTTGCCCTCGATCAGCGCGTGGCCGACCATGCGGGCGCCGGACATGCCGTAGGGATGGCCGATCGAGATCGAGCCGCCATCGACGTTGAGCAGTTCGTCCGGCAGGCCGAGACGGTCGCGGCAATAGAGCACCTGCACGGCGAAGGCCTCGTTCAGCTCCCACAGGCCGATATCGCCGACGCCGAGGCCGAAGCGCGAGAGCAGCTTGGGCACCGCGAAGACCGGGCCGATGCCCATCTCGTCCGGCTCGGTGCCGGCGACGGCCATGCCGACATAGCGGCCGAGCGGCTGCAGGCCGCGCTTCTCGGCGAGTTTCGCCTCCATCACCACGCAGGCCGAGGCGCCGTCCGAGAGCTGGCTGGCATTGCCGGCGGTGATGCAGCCGCCCTCGCGCACCGGCTTGAGCCCGGCGAGGCCCTCGGCGGTGGTGTCGGGCCGGTTGCCCTCGTCGGCGGCGAGGGTGACGGTCTGCTGGCTGGTGGCGCCGGTGGCGCGGTCCGTCACCGTCTTGGTCGCGGTGACGGGGATGATCTCGGCATCGAACCGGCCGGCCTGCTGGGCGCTGGCGGTGCGAAGCTGCGATTGCAGGGCGTAGGCGTCCTGCGCCTCGCGCGAGACGTTGTAGCGCTTCGCCACCACCTCGGCGGTGTCGATCATCGGCATGTAGGTGTCGGCGTGCAGGGCGAGGAGTTCGGGATCGCGATCGACCCGCATCGCCTCGGTCTGCACCGTGGAGATCGATTCGACGCCGCCGGCCAGCACCACGTCCATCCGGTCGACGATGACCTGCTTCGCCGCGGTGGCGATGGTCATCAGGCCGGAGGAGCATTGCCGGTCCATCGTCATGCCCGGCACGGTGACGGGCAGGCCGGCGCGGAGCGCGGCGGTGCGGCCGATCGTGTGCTGCCCGCCCTGGGGCAGGGCGCTGCCGATCAGGCAGTCGTCGATCTCGGCGGGGTCGATCCCGGCGCGGCGCACCGCCTCGCGCAGCGCGTGGGCGGCGAGGGTGGGGGCGGGGGTGGCGTTGAAGGCGCCGCGATAGGCGCGGCCGATCGGGGTTCTGGCGGTCGAGACGATCACGGCGTCACGCATGTCTGTTCGCTCCTCTGGCGGAAAAAGGGATGGGGCGGCCTCAGGGTTCGGCCGTCTCCACCGGGTTGGCGGCGACGAGCCCGCCATCGACGGTGAGCACCTGGCCGACGACATAATCGCCGGCGCGGCTGGCAAGATAGATCGCGGCACCCGCCATGTCCTCGGCGCGGCCGATGCGGCGGGCGGGAATCGCGGCGGCGACCCTGTCGCCCCGGTCGCGGGCGGCGCGGTTCATCTCGGAGGGGAACGCGCCGGGGGCGATGGCGCTGGCGACGATGTTGTCGTGGATCAGCCGCGCCGCCATCCGCCGCATCAGGTGATGGATCGCCGCTTTCGAGGCCTGGTAGCTGTAGGTCTCCCAGGCGTTGACGCGCAGCCCGTCGATCGAGCCGACGCAGATCACCTTGGCCGGGCGGTCGGGCCGCGCCGCCGCCTTCAGCGCGCCGTGCAGCGCCTGGGTGAGGAAGAACGGCGCCTTCACGTTGACGTCGAACACCTTGTCCCAGCCATGTTCGGGGAAGCTGTCGAACGGCGCGCCCCAGGCGGCACCGGCGTTGTTCACCAGGATGTCGAGCGCCGGCTCGCGTTCGGCGATGGTCGCGGCCAGCGCGCGCGCGCCCTCGACGGTCGAGATATCGGCCGGCACGGCGATGCAGTCGGGGCCGAGTTCGGCGGCGGCCGCGTGGCACTGCTCCGCCTTGCGCGCCGAGATGTAGACCCGCGCGCCCTGGGCGAGGAAGCCCTCGGCGATCATCCGGCCGATGCCGCGCGAGCCGCCGGTGACGAGGGCGACGCGGCCCTGTAGCGAAAACAGCGATGCCGGATCGATCATGCCGGTCCTCCCTTATGGTTCCGGGCCGCGAAGCGGCGCTTCTCTCTGTTCAGCTAAGCCAGGCGGGCCCGGCTGGCAAGCCGGTTTTGGATGAGCGTACGGTTTTTCCGGGCGGATCGCCCCGGCGATCGCGGCGGCGAAATCCTCCCGCGCCAGCGCGAGCAGCGCCGTGTCCGCCCCGGTGGCGGCGGCGCGGATCAGCTTGCCGACGAAGACGGCCTGCACCGCGAGCGGGCCGGCGGGGTGCGGCGGTGCGGCGGCCATCGCCGCCAGCCGCCGGCGCCAGGCGCCGTGCTGGTCGCGCAGCGTGGCCGCGATGGCCGCGCGCAGCGCCACGCTCTCGCCGGGCGCCTGGGCGGCGCGGAGAAACACGGCGTAATGGCCGAGCGCCTCGCGCGCATGTTCCAGCACCTCGCGAAACCAGATCGCCGTGGTGAGATCGACGAGCCGCATCTCGTCGATCTCGGCGGGGTCGATCGCGCCGAAGCCCGCGCGGTAGCGCGCCTTCGCCCGGTCGAACAGCGCCACCTGCGCAGTGGCGAGCAGGGCGCCGATCGCCGGGAAGTAATAGGCCGGGCCGCTGCGGGCGAGGCCGGCGCGCTCGGCGATGGCGGCCCAGCTCACCGCCCCCGCGCCGGACTCGACGAGAATGTCGATCGTCGCCTGCACGATCCGCGCCCGGGTCTCGCGCTGGCGCGCAGTGGCCGGTCCGGCCGCGTCGTCCGGCGCGGGGGCGGGCGGGCCGAGTTGCGCGGGGTCGAGCCGGCCCTCGATGAGGTCGCGCGCCGCCTCCTGGTCGAGGCCGAGCGGGTGGAGCAGGAAGGTGAGGCCGATGGCGCGGTCGATTGTGGCGCGGGCGGCGCGGCGGTCGAGCCCGAAGCCGAGATTCTCGCCGATGGCGTGCCAGATGTCGTCGAGCCTGGCGTACCAGTCCTGCGCGAGGCGCCGCCCCTCGGCGCCGCGCCCGCCATGCAGGATGAGTTCGCACCAGGCGAGCGAGCGTGTCCGCTCGCGGCCGAGCGCGTTGAGCACGACGCGGGTGACGAGATCGTCGATCCGCGCAAGCCCGGTCGCCTCCCCGGCGCTGACACGGCGTTCGAGCCGGGCGAAGGCATCGAGATAGCCGCTCATCAGATGGCGGGAGGCGCTGGCGATGAGGTCGGTTTTGGAATCGAAATGATATGTCGTCGCCGCGAGACTCACGCCGGCCGCGGCGGCCACCGCCCGATGGGTCAGGCCGGCGACGCCACCTTCGGCAAGAACGCTGACGGCACCCTCGTGAATCCGGTGCCGCGTGCGCAGGCTGCGGTCCTGCACCATGCGCCGCCGCCGCGCGCGCTAGAGGGCGAACAGGGCGGCGGGGGCGTCGAGGCTGGTGGTCTCGAGCGTCGCGCAGAGGGCGAGGCGGGCGATCCCAAGCGGCAGTTCATGCGCCATGAAATAACGGCATGTCAGTATCTTGCCCTCGTGAAAGAGCCTGTCCGGCGCTGGGGGATTGCCTTCCAGCGCGGTGGCCGCGACCAGCGCCTGCCACAGCCAGAGCCAGCCGATGACGACATGGCCGAACGCATCGAGAAACACCGTGGCATTGGCGAGGCGGCGCGGCAGGTCGGCGCAGGCGAGCAGGGTATCGGCGGTGACGCCGAGCTGGTCGAGTGCCGCCACGAGGCGGGCGGCCTCGTTCGCGAGGGCCGGCTGCCGGGCGGCGGTGGCGGCGGTCTCGCGCATCTGTGCGGCGAAGCGGCGCAGCGCATCGCCCTTGTCGCCGCCGAGCTTGCGGCCCACGAGGTCGATGCCCTGGATGCCGAACGTGCCTTCGTGAATGTGGTTCAGCCGGTTGTCGCGATAGAGCCGCTCCAGCGGATAGTCCCGCGTGTAGCCATAGCCGCCGAGAATCTGCATCGCCCATTTGTTGGCCTCGAGGCAATGCTCCGAGGGCCATGATTTCACCACCGGCGTGAGCAGCCCGAGCAGGGCGCCGAGCCAGGCTTTCTCATCCGCGTCCGTGGCGATTTCCTGGCGGTCGACGAGCTGCGCGGCATAGAGGCAGAGCGCCTGCGCGCCCTCCACCGCCGCCTTCTGGGCCAGCAGCATGCGGCGGATATCGGCGTGCTCGACGATCGGCACCGGCGGGGCGGACGGGTCCTTCTGCCCGGCCCTGCGGCCTTGCGTGCGGGTGCGGGCGTAGTCCGCCGAATGGCGATAGCCGGCGAGGGCGGACATGGTCGCGGCATGGCCGACGCCGATGCGCGCCTCGTTCATCATCTGGAACATGTATTCGAGGCCGCGATGCGGCGCGCCGATCAGATGGCCGATCGTCTCGCCGCTCTCGCCGAAATTGAGCAGGCAGTTGGTGGTGCCGCGCTGGCCCATCTTGTGGTTCAGCCCGGCGAGGGCGATGTTGTTGCTCTCGCCGACGGCGCCGCTTTCATCGACGCGGCGCTTGGGCACGAGAAACAGCGAGATGCCGCGGGTGCCGGCCGGCGCGCCGGCGATGCGCGCCAGCACCATGTGGACGATGTTCTCCGATATTTCCTGATCCCCGCCCGAAATCCACATCTTGCTGCCGCGGAGCGAAAACGTGCCATCGGCGCGCGGGGTGGCGGTGGTGGTGATGTCGGCGAGGGACGATCCGGCCTGGGGTTCGGAAAGGCACATCGTGCCGAACCAGCGCCCCTCCAGCATCGGCGGCAGGAAGCGGCGGCGCAGCGGCTCGGAGCCGAAGGCGGCGAGCAGGTTGGCGGCGCCGACGGTGAGGAAGGCGTAATTGGCGACGGCGGTGTTCGCACAGGTGAAGATGCCGCTCGCCGCCGTGTGCAGCACCCGTGGCGCCTGCAGCCCGCCATGCTCCTGCGCGAAGGGCAGGGCGAAGAATCCCGCCTCGGCGCAGGCGCGCAGGGCGTGGCCGGTGCCCTCCGGCATCTCCACCCGTCCGCCGACGAAGCGCGGCTCGTTGGCGTCCACCTCGGCGGCGATGGGCAGGAAATGGTCCTCGGCGATCTGCTGCGCGGTGTCGAGCATCTGGGTGCAGGCGTCGCGGTCGAAGGCGGCGAAATGCGGATGGCGGAGCAGCTCCTCCATGCCGAGCAGGTCGAAGAGGATGAAGTCGAGGTCGCGGCGGTCGACGATCATGGACATGGCGGTGGCTCCCGGATGCGGGGCGCAGGATACCGGGGCGGAGCGGCGCTGTCGATCCGGAATTGAACGGTTGTACGGTTTTCGGGCGGCGCGGCGGGGCGGCGGGCGGCGCTGTCTTGCCGCCGTCACAAATCATGGCGGGTTTGTCCTCCGATGCCCTTGCCGCGGGCGCGAACTCGGTCTAATAGGGCGCTCACGCACGGTGGGGCCATAGCTCAGTTGGGAGAGCGCCTGAATGGCATTCAGGAGGTCGTCGGTTCGATTCCGATTGGCTCCACCAGCGTTTTCCAGGACATGAACGACGTTTCGCGGATGCCGTGGCGGCATGGCCGGTCGCGCGGTTGCGTGCGGCCCTGATCGGCCGGCATCCGTGCAAGTCGCACCGGGGCCCTGGCCGACCCGATCGGGTCAGCTGCTCAATTCGCCTGGCACGGGAGCGAGGAAGGGCGGGCTGCGGCGGCTGAGGCGCACCGCCAGCCGGTCGACATGGCGCTCGAACAGGACCGCGACCGGCAGGGTGACCGCGAGGCCGGCGATGAGCGCGGCCAGGCAGCCCGGCACGGCGCCGGACCGTGGCGCGATCAGGTTGAACACGCCGCACCCGATGGTCGCCATGACCGGGAAATGCACCAGGTAAAGGCTGAACGAGATGCGGCCGAGGAACTGCGGCAGGCGGCGTTCCAGCAGGTGCTGCGCGCGCGGCAGGTGCAGCACGCCGAGGAAGATCAGGATCGCGCCGACCTGGTTGGAGAAGTGAAACGGATCCGGCGGGTGCTGGTGGCGCAGCAGGCTGTGCAGCAGCAGGATCGGCGCCGGCGGGATCAGGCGGCAGAGCAGGATGCCGGCGGCCAAGGCGAGGATCGCGAGGCCCTGGCGCAGGCGCCCGGGTGACGGCCGGCGCAGGCCGGCAAGCGCGTAGCCGAGGGCGAAGAGGAACCACTGGCTCGCCCCGAGCCAGTGGGCGAGGGCGGCGATGACGTAGGGCAGCAGCGCGCGCCGGCGCCGCTCGACATAGCTGAGGCCGAGGCAGAGCACCGATCCGGACAGTTCGACATTGAGAGTCCAGGTCGGCGGATCGAAGGCGTGCAGGAGATCCGGCATGGGGATGAGGTGGCGGAGGAACGGAAAGCCGTTCGCCCCGGCATAGCCGGTGAGGACGCTGTTCAGGATGGCGTCGCGAAGGACGGGACCGGGGGCGGGCGGGGTCGCGAGCAGGATGCCCAGCCAGTGCGTCGAGCCCGAGAGGGCGGCGGTATGGAGATGCGCCTGGTCGTCCAGTGTAGCGCGACAATCAGGATGAGAAGCGCGGCGATCAGGATGAGAAAGTGATCGCGACCTCGGAACGTTAATCGGATTGGTTTGATGCTGGCAAGCGTGTTTCGGCGACTTGATTGTCGTGGAGCGACAATCTGATGTTTTCGTTGATTGTCGCGCGTGTGGGTGGGCGTCCTGGTCCGGCTCGTCGTTGGATGGCGGTTTTGCGGCGATAGCTTTCGACGTTCATCTCGAAGATGGTGGCGTGGTGGACGAGGCGGTCGACGGCGGCGAGTGTCATGGCGGGATCTGGGAAGACCTTGCCCCACTCACCGAAGGGCTGGTTGGCGGTGATCATCAGGGAGCGACGCTCGTAGCGTGCGCTGATGAGTTCGAAGAGAACCGAGGTTTCGGCCTGATCCTTGGTGACGTAAGCGAGGTCGTCGAGGATCAGCAGGTGGAATTTGTCGAGCTTGGCGATGGTGGCCTCGAGGGCGAGTTCACGACGTGCGATCTGGAGCTTCTGGACGAGGTCGGAGGTGCGGGTGAACAGCACGCGCCAGCCATTCTCGACGAGGGCGAGGCCGATGGCTGCGGCGAGATGGGACTTTCCTCCGCCGGGTGGGCCGAAGGCGAGGAGATTGGCGCCGGTCTCGAGCCATCCGTCGCCGGAGCAGAGGGCGAGGATCTGGGCCTTGGAGATCATCGGCACGGCCTCGAAGGTGAAGGTGGCGATGGTCTTTCCGGGCGGCAGCCTGGCTTCGAGGAGGTGGCGCTCGATGCGCCTGCGGTCGCGCTCGGCGACCTCGTGCTCGGCGAGCGTGGCGAGGAGGCGTGCGGCGGGCCATGCTTCCTTGTCGGCGCGGGCGGCGAAGTCGGGCCAGACCTGCTTGATGGCGGGGAGCCTGAGCTCGTTGAGCAGCAGGGTAAGGCGCTGGGCGTCGACGGTGCGTGCGGTCTCGCTCATGCGGCTGCTCCCTGGAGCAGGATGTCATAGCTGGCGAGCGGCATGGTCGGGATGGTGAGTGCGGGCAGGCTGGCAGGATCGGGTGCGAAGCGCTGGCGGATGGCCTTGAGGTCGGGCTGACGGCCGGCTTTGATATCGGCGGCGAGGACGCTGGCGAGTTCAGCCTCGCAGGCGCGCTCATGGGCGATGGCGAGGAGTTCGACCATGATCCTGCACGCGTCCCTGGGCGGTGTCTGCTCGAGCAGGTGCTCGAAGGTCCGGCGATAGGCATCGCGCGGGAAGAGCTGGTGGCGATAGACGAGATTGAGCAGCGCCATCGGCTTGCGGCGCAGGCTGTGGATGACGTGGCGGTAGTCGACGACGTGGCCGTGCCTGCCATCCGGTTGTGGCCGGCCGCGGGGGAGTGTCATCAGCGGGGTGGCGGCGAGGAACAGCTCGAGCCGGTTGTCATAGAGGCGGACGCGGAGCCGCTGGCCGATCAGGCGGGAGGGGACGGTGTAGAAGACCTTCCTGAGGGTGAAGCCGCCGGAGGAGGTGACGGTGACGACGGTCTCCTCGTAATCGGCGGTGCGCTGATCGGGGAGTTTCTGCAGGGCGGCGCGCTCGGCGTCGATGCGCTCGGCGTGGCGCCGGTTCTGGCGGCCGACGATCTCGGCGATGAAGCGGCGATAGGCTTCGAGGTCGACGAAGACTGTGCTGCCACGCAGGAGAAGGGCGTCGCGGACCGCGCGCTTGAGATGGCCGTGGGGGCTTTCGATGGCGCCGTTCTCATGAGCGACACCGCGATTGTTGCGCGACGGGGTCATGCCGTAATGGGTGCAGAGCGCGTCATATCGGCGGGTCAGGTCGGCGACGTTCTCGGCGGTGAGGTTGCGGAAGGCGGCGGAGAGGCTGTCGCTGCGATGTTCGCGCGGGGCGCCGCCCAGAAGCCAGAGGGCGTTCTGCAGCCCCTCGGCGAGGGCGACGTAGCTCTCGCCGCCCAGGATGACATGGGCGTGCTCGAAGCCGGACCAGACCAGGCGGAAGTGATAGAGCCGGTGGTCGAGCGGGGCGCCGGCGACGATGATGCCGAGCTCGTTCATGTCGGTGAAGTCGGACAGGCCCATCGCGCCCGGCTCATGGGTCTGGCGAAAGATGACCTCCTGCTCCGGCCCGTGCAGCGCGCGCCAGGTGCGGATACGCCGCTCGAGCGTCCGCCGGACACCCGGGGCGAGATCGGGATGCCGCCGGCACATCTCCTCGAAGATCGCCACGGCCCTGAGGCCGGGCGCGGCTTCCAGCAGCGGCACCACCTCAGCGTCGAAGATCGTCGCCAGCGGATCCGGGCGGCGCCGGCCGCGCGGCGGCTTCGGCGATGACGGTAAGTGCCGCTCCTGCTCGAGCCGGTAGCCCGCGGCCGTGCTGAAGCCGGCCTTGGCGGCCGCCAGGGCAACGCCGTCTGTCTGTCGATATCTCATGAAAAGCCTCTTCTGGTGGTCGTTGATGTGGCGGCCGGGCACGAAGGTCTCCCCGTTGTGACGAGGTATCCTCCGCGGCCCAGACGGCCGCGACCACGGCGGCGCCCTGGCAAGGACGCCGCCCGGCTGGGGAGGCACCGGCTCCGGGCTACGCCCTCCGCCGGTGCCTCCCCAGCCGCATTCTCATCCTGATTGACGCTGGATTCTCAAGTTGATTGTCGCGCGATAGTCCAGCGACAGCAACGCGCCGGCGAACAGCACGGCCGCGGAAGCGGGCAGGCCGAGGCGCACAAGGCGGCGCCAGAGGCCGGAGGCGAAACCGTCGATCCGGGCGAAGGCCCGCCGCAGCACGTAACCGCTGAGCAGGAAGAAGATATACACGGCGCTGTAGCCGTTGATCAGGAACACGGCGGGAGAGCGGGCGATGGCGGCCTGCCAGCCATGGGAGGCCAGGAGGTCGGCGGGACCCAGGCCGGCCATCGCAAGGACCGGCAGAAACGCGCTCACGTAGTGCAGAAAGACGACCTGGAGGGCGGCAAGGCCGCGCAGACCGTCAAGGAAAGCCACCCGTTCGGATTTCAGTGTCCGCTCCATCGAATTTATCAATGAATCGGAGATTCCATTATTGAATTTTGTTGTCAATTTGAAAATAAATATATTAGTGAGAGTGCATAAATACTTCAAAACGTATTTATGACTTTAGAATAAAAGTATTTTTTTAAATTATTCTGTAATATTAGAATGGTGCATGGTTCGACCGCGTTGATGCCGGCAGGTTGCGGGAGTCGGATCTGCTCTGGATGTCCGATCCGGTGCGGCAGGATGGAGCGCGATCGCCGGCCGCCGGCATGATCCGTCCCGCACGGCATCCCGTCGCGGCATTGAAACGATAATCAAACGGCATTGGATTCATCGAGGCGCCGCCGGCATTTTTCAGGAGCCGCACGCGGCGCCACGGATCGGCGGTTGCGGGAGACGGCGGGGACGATCCGCTTCGCGGATCCGACAAGGAGGACACCATGAAGACACTCATTCTGCTCGGCGCCCTTGCTCTGGCCGGGACGGGCACGGCATTCGCGCAACAGGGCAACGCGGGCACGCGCCTGACGCCGCAGCAGGCGACGACGATGAAGGCGGACCTGACCCAGGCGCAGGCGCTGGTCGCCAAGATCAACCGGAGTTACCACACCGACTTCGCCATCGCGCCGAAGATGGAGCACGAGGCGATGATGCACATGGCGCGCGCCGAGATGGAAATGGCGAAGGCGATCATGGACCTGCAGATCAACTTCAACCCGAGCCCGCTCGGCGGTTTTTCGGGCGGCAACTGACCGGCCGGCCCTGGCACAAGAAAGGCCGGAGCGCGATGCGCTCCGGCCGTGTTGCCGGCGTGAAGGGTCTTACTTCTTCGGCAGGGCGAAGATCGCCACCGCGTCGCCGTAGGGATAGCTGAGCTGGAAGTTGCCGCCGGCGGCCACCGCGACGTATTCGCGGCCCTTGACCGAATAGGCAATCGGCGGCGCGTTCACGCCGGCGCCGAGATTGAAGCGCCACAGGCGCTTGCCGGTCTTGGCGTCCATCGCGTCGAACCAGCCATTGCCCTCGCCGGTGAAGACGAGGTTGCCGGCCGTGGCCAGCACGCCGCCCATCATCGGCTGCGGCACCGTGTCGTTCCAGGCGATCTTGCCGGTATCGACGTCGATCGCGGTCAGCGTGCCGTCCTGGATGCCGTGATCGACATTCTTGAAGGTGCTGCCGAGGCGGATCTGGCCGGGGATGGCCGGGCTGCTCTTCTCGTTGGTGAAGGTCATGAGCTGGTTCATGCCCATCACGTAGACGTCGCGGGTGATCGGCGAGAAGGCCGGCGGCGACCAGTCATCGCCGCCATTCGCGCCCGGCAGCATCTGCACGCCCTTCGGCGTGGGCTGCGCGAACATGTTCTCCTGCTTGTCGAAGGGCTGCGACTTGCGGATCAGCTTGCCGGTCTCGCGGTTGACGATGTAGTACCAGGCGGTCTTGCCGGCCTCGCCGACGGCGGGGACCATCTTGCCGTGGTCCTTCACGTCGATCAGCATCGCGTTGCTGACGGCGTCGTAGTCCCACACGTCGTGCTTCACTTCCTGGTAGTACCAGACGAGCTTGCCGGTGTGGATGTTCAGCGCCACGATCGAGTCGGTGTAGCGGTTGTCGCCCTTGCGCGCCGCGCCGTTGAGGTCGGGGTTCGGGTTGCCGGTCGAGAAGATCACGAGGCCGCGCTTCGGATCGACGGTCGGCGTGGTCCAGACGGTGCCGCCGCCGGTCTTCCAGGAATCGCCTTCCCAGCCGGCCTTGCTGTCGGTGGTGTGGAAGCGCCAGATCTGCTTGCCGGTCTGCGCGTCATATGCGGCGATGAAGCCGCGGATCGGCCACTCGCCGCCGGCGCTGCCGATGATGACCATGTTCTTGTATACGGTCGGCGCCATCGTCTCGGAATAGCCGTAGCGCGGATCGGCGACCTGGGTCATCCATTCCTGCTTGCCGGTCCTGGCGTTGACCGCGATCAGGTGGTCGTCCAGCGTCAGCATGTAGACCATGCCGTTCGAGGCGGCGGCGCCGCGGTTCACCGGGCCGCAGCAGATCTGGATCTGGCCGTCGGTGTAGGTGTAGGTCCACAGCGTCTGGCCGGTGGTCGCGTTCATCGCGATCAGCGCCTGCTTGGAGTTCACCATCGGCGTGGTGAGATACATGATGCCGTTGACCACGATCGGCGTGGTCTCGAAGCTCGCGCTGTAGCCGGTCTGGGCGATGGCGACCGGGGCGAGGTCCTTCACGTTCGCGGCGTTGATCTGCTTGAGCGGCGAGAAGCGCGAGTTGTCGTAGTCACGGCCGGAGACCAGCCAGTTCGCGTCCGCCTTCGGCGCCGCTTCCAGCATCTTGGTGGTGACGCTGACATCGCCGGTGATGGTCTTGCCGACGACCGCGGTCTTGCCGCCGGTCTCCGAGCCTTCGGCCTGCACGGCACCGGCCTGCGCCGTCTGCGCCAGCGCGAGGCCGAGCAGCGCCGCCGCCGGCAGGGCGGCGAGACGCAGCCGCCGCGCGAGGCGGGAATCGTCCGTTTTCGTTGTCATTCGTGAGTTTCCCCTGTGGTTTCAGCCAGATCCGGCCGCCCGGGGCGGCCGGCGGTTCCGCCCTGCTTCAGGACTTGCCGGGATAGGGCAGCATCTTGATGCAGGAGGCGGTTTCGGCGTCCAGCTTCGTGCTGCCGGACGGATAGCCGTTCTGCTGGAGGATGTGGGCGAAGATCGCGTCATACTCCGCGGATTTGAGGCTGCCGGGCGCCTGGTAGGGCATCTGCGACTTGATGAAGGCGAGCAGCTGCGCGCCCGTGATCTTGGTGAATTCGAGATAGGACTTGAACTTCGCGCCACCCAGCGCCGGGCCCGACCCGCCGGAGAGGTTGGTCATGTGGCAGGCGGCGCAGTTCGCGTCGTAGAGCGTCTGCCCGGTCGCCGCCTGGGCGGCGGTGAAGTCGCCGCTGGCGCAGCCCGCCTGGGCGAGGCCCGGCAGCGAGAGCATCGCCGCGGCGGCCGCGGCGAGCAGGGCCCTGTGTCCTTTGGTCATGAATGTTCCCCATGTTCGGTTCGCCCGCGACCGGGCGGTGTTCTCATATTCGTTACGCGGCAGGTATATGAACCCTTCCATCCTGTAAAGCTGCGGTAATCCCGGCGAGAGAGACTGTTCCGCTTCGCCACGCCCGCGCCCCGCGGCGTCTGGCCGTGCGGGCGGGAATCGTCGTAGCCTCGGCGCGAAACCGGGAATCGAGGAGAAGCGCCATGGCATCGGAACCGTCCTGTCTCATCATCGGCGCCTCGCGCGGGCTCGGTCTCGCCATGGCGGAGGAGTATCTCGGGCGCGGCTGGCGGGTGACGGCGACGGTGCGCGGCGCGGGGCCGACCGGCCTGCACGCGCTGGCGGCGCGGGCCGGCGGGCGGCTCGCGATCGAGCGCCTCGACATCAACGACGCGGACCAGCTCGCCGCCCTGCGGGCGCGGCTGGAGGGGCAGGTGTTCGACCAGCTGTTCGTGAACGCGGGAATCGCCAGCGATCCGGCGGCGCCGATCGGCGCGGTGAGCACCGAGACCTTCGTCGAGCTGATGGTGACCAACGCGCTCAGCCCGATGCGCGCGGTGGAGGCGCTGGGCGACCTGGTCGCGCCGGAGGGCGGGATCGGGCTGATGTCTTCCGGGCTCGGCAGCGTGGCCAACAACACGACCGGCATGTTCGAGGCCTACCGGGCGAGCAAGGCGGCGCTGAACACGCTGATGCGCAGCTATGCCGCGCGCCACAGGGACTCCGCGCGCAGCCTCGCCCTGGTGGCGCCCGGCTGGGTACGGACCGACATGGGCGGGCCGCAGGCGACGCTGTCGATCGGCGAGAGCATTCCCCGCGTGGTCGACCAGCTGATCGCCCGGCGCGGCAGGCCGGGGCTGGCGTTCTTCGACTATACCGGCGCGGAGCTGCCGTGGTGAGGCGCTGACGCCGGTCTCGATCCGCCGCCGAAGGGCGTTGTCATGTCGCGGTTCCGGCCGGACCGGCCTGCCGGGACGTGGTCGAACCGGATCGGCTTGATTGAGGATATCCTGTGGCTGACCGGAGGCCGCGTGGCTCGAACGTCAGGCCGTTGCGGGGGCGAGGCGTCAATCGCGTTCATCTGGTGGGTTGCGGTGGAATGGGGCGGCTGGTCCCGCCGGGCCGGTCGTGGGGGGCGCGTCGCCCTCGGTTTTCAGGCATGATCCGGGCGGAAGGTGATGGGCGGCCTCATCGGCGCGGCATCCGGCATGCGTGCGGTGCCAGTGCGGCACGGTTGCGCCGGGGTGGCCCGCGATCAGTGCCGGAACCATGATGAGCCAGACGGTCAACCGCATTTCTCCGGCACGGACTCAAGGCTCCCGGCGGCATCGCGGAGGGATGCCGGCCGCCTGGGGGTGGGTGGTGTTCATCGTGGCTTCCTAACGGATTCGCGCGGCGGCGTGATGAAATTCCCGTGACCGATGGCCACGGTGTCGCGAACCGTCCAGGGGTGTCGCTTCTTCGGCGGTGCGGTGACGCGGCGGCGCGCCATGTCGGGCCTGGCGTGGCCGGGCAGCGGATCAGATCGGGGTGATGCCGGGGATCGGGGAGAATGGCGAGCCGGCGCCCGGAAGCCGATCCCTGACATCCGGTCGCGAAGAGTCGAGGGGCAGGGCGCTCGTTCAGGTCAGAACGGGGACCGCCATGGTCACGATCGATACCGTGATCAGGATGCATAACGCGATCGAGATCCGTGATCGCTTGATGAAAATTCGCCGTCTCGCCGGTAATGCCGCCTGCACAGCCACCTCCCGTCTCATATCGTTAAAATATCAACCGATATTTGAATAAAAATTCAGTTAATAAGACAAAATTTTCTTGATTTCTGTACGGCGTCAATACGAGCATGAGGTGAGGAAGCGAATGCGAGGCTGGAGCGCTGCATCCGACCCTTCAGGATCGGATGCAGCGCTCCATCATATTGATCATCATGGCATCCTTGTCCGATCGGACGACGCCCGAGGTGGTTTCATACCCCATGAAAAACGCCAGAATGCGAATGCTGATCTTGTGTCTGGCTGGCACCGGGCTCATTGCGCTCGTGCTGTTTCTCGCGGCGGGTACCGTGAGGTATTGGCAAGCGTGGGTGTATCTCGCGGTGAACGACATCGCCGCCGTTCCCTACGTGCGATACCTGCTCGACAACCCGAGGCTGCTGGAGGCCAGGATGAAAGCGGGTCCGACGGCGGAGCAGCGGTCCGTGCAAAAGGGCATTACGCTGCTCGGCTTCATCTCAATCGTCGTCGCATTCATCGTTCCGGGACTGGATGACCGCTTCGGATGGTCGAACGTGCCGCCTTGGCTCGTGGTGACGGGCGATCTTCTGATCGTCGCGGGCATGCTCATGGTGTACCGGGTCGTCAAGGAGAACCCGTTCGGCGCCGCGACTGTCGGGGTCGTCGAGGATCAGAGGGTTGTCTCGACCGGGCCCTACGGGGTCGTGCGGAATCCGATGTATGCGAGCGCGCTGGTCTACCTGATCGGCATGCCCCTGGCGCTCGGTTCCTATTGGACGCTCATTCCCTCGGCCCTCACGGTTCTCGGCCTCGTCTGGCGCCTCCTCGATGAGGAGAATTTCCTTGCGCAAAACCTGCCGGGATACACGGAATACTGCACAAGGGTGCGCTGGCATCTGGTCCCCCTGATTTTCTGACGGGCCGTTGCGCCGTCTGCACGTTCGCCACGCGGGGCGGGGTGTTCGCCCGTCATGCGCACGGAAGCTTGATCGCGCCGGGGGGCAGCGCCGCCGCCGGACGATTGACAGGCCACGCCGCCGGGACGTTAGCTGTATTCCGGAATTGACATATATCTCTGGGAGGCTTCGTGATGACCCGGTTACCCCGCCCCCGTCTCGTCGGGGCTGCCCTTCTCGCCTTCGGCCTTGGCCTCGGCACGGCCGCCGCCGCGGGGCTTGCCCCGGCCACTTCGCCGGACCAGGCCGCGGCGGAGGGCTTGCACATCTTCAATCATGATCAGTTCGGCGGCGTGCGCACCTGCTCGTCGTGCCATGTCAATGGCGGCACCACGGCCGGCCACCTGCCGGGCGGCGCGAAGATCCCGAGCCTCGAGGGGGTTGCGGCGCAGTTCCCGAAATATAACGGCCATGCGCATCGTGTGGTGACGCTCGAGCAGCAGCTCGTCCACTGCATTCGCGGCGGCCTGCAAGGCAAGCCGCCCGGCGCTTCCAGCCCGCAGATGACCGACCTGATCGCCTATCTCACCAAACTCTCCAAGGGGGCGAAGATGGGGCAGCAGTTCAAATAGGCCGGATACCCGGCCCGCCCGCGCCGCCGCCGTTTCGCAATCACGCCGGGGACCGGCGGTTCGTTCGCGGGACTGCCGGTCCCGGCCCGTCATTCCCATGGCAATCCATCGGCGCTATGAAGACTGCGCCAAGCGGGATTTCCATGCGGAGGGCCACCATGGCCAATGCCGAATACGCGCTGACGATGGCCAGATACAATGCCTGGCAAAACCGGAACCTTCTCCGCGCGACGGCCCAGCTGCCACCCGAAGGGCGGGCGCTCGACCGGGGCGCCTTCTTCGGATCGATCGAGGCGACGTTCTACCACCTGCTCTGGGCGGACCGCATGTGGATGAGCCGGTTCAAGGGCACGCGGCCGCCCGAGGGAGGGATTCCGGGCTCGACGAGGTTTGACGGGAGCTGGGACGAATTCTGCGGGCAACGCGCCGCGATGGACCGCGAGGTGCTGGACTGGGCAGGGCAGCTGGATGCCGCCTGGTTCGCCGAAGATCTCGTCTGGTTTTCGGGCGCGCTGGGACGCGAGATTTCGAGGCCGAAGACCGTGATCGTCATGCATCTCTTCAATCACCAGACACACCATCGCGGCCAGATCCATGCCATGCTCACGGCCGCAGGCGTCAGGCCAGACGATACCGACCTTGCGTTCATGCCGGAGCACCCCGAAATCCTGTAAGCATCGGCGGCGCTGATCCGGCACGCCGGGCCGGCGCTTGTCCCGATCCTCGCGAACCTGAAGCTTCATGAGGACGCATTCGGCTGCGGGCCTGCCGGCCTGGCGGGGCCGGGGTTTGCGGGCCCGCGATGGCGGGGTATTCTGTTAACGTGCTGTTATTTCTCGACGGCCGTGGCGCTTCAAGGACGCTGGCCGGACGCGCGGGAGGGAGGAAAACATGGACGGATCGGGCATCTCGGGCCGGCCCACGCAATCGGCGCGCGACCGGACGCGCTGGGTGAGCGGGGCGGGGCGGTATGTGGCGGATGTGCGGGCGGAGGGCGCGCTGGCGGCGGCCTTCCTGCGATCGCCGCACGCCCATGCGGCGATCGTCTCCCTCGATGCGGCGGCGGCGCGGGCGATGCCGGGCGTCGTCGCGGTGCTGACCGGCGAGGATTGCGCCGCCGCCGGCTTCGGCAATTTCCGCGCGCTGATGCGCTATGGCGCCGAGGGCGAGCGCCCGCTCGTCGCCCCGTTCCGCCCGGTGCTGGCGCAGGGGCGGGTGCGCTATGCCGGCGAGCCGGTCGCCTGCGTGGTCGCCGAAACGCTCGCCGCGGCGATGGACGCGGCGGAGGCGATCGCGGTGGAGTACGAGATGCTGCCGCCGGTGGTCGGGCTCGACGCCGCGCCGGACGCGCCGCCGATCCATCCCGAGGCGCCGGGCAATCTCGCCTTCCGGCATGTGGCGGGCGACGCGGCATCGGTCGCCGCCGCCTTCGCCGCTTCGGCGCATGTGGCCGCGGTGCGGTTCGATCTGCCGCGCCTCGCCCCCTCCACGATGGAGCCCGGCGGCATCGTCGCGCGGTATGACGCGGCTTCGGGCGTCTATCACCTCGTCACCCCGCACCAGGGCATCAACGAGATCCGGCTCGATCTCGAGGCCGTGCTGGGTGTCCCGGCGTCGCGCATCATGATCGAGCTGCCCGATGTCGGCGGCGGGTTCGGCCTGCGCAGCCCGGCCTATCCCGAGCACGCCGCCCTCCTGCTCGCCGCCCGCGCCACCGGCCGGACGGTGCGCTACGTGCCGACGCGCGGCGAGGCCTTCCTCAACGACAATCACGGCCGCGGCACCAGGCTCGCCGGCCGCCTCGCGCTCGATGCCGATCTCCGCTTCACCGCGATCGAGATCGAGTATCACACCGATCTCGGCGCCTATGTCACCACCGTCGGCGCCTTCGTGAACGTCCATAACGCGCTGCAATCGGGCACCGGCGCCTACGCGATCCCGGCGGCCCATGCCCGCTTCGCGCAATATTTCACCAATGCCGGGCCGCTCGGCCCGTATCGTGGCGCCGGGCGGCCGGATATCGCGCTGCTGGTCGAGCGCCTGGTGGACGAGGCCGCCGCCGCGGCCGGCGCCGACCCGCTGGATCTGCGGGCGCGCAACGCGGTCCCCGCCGCCGCCTTTCCCTGGCGCACCGCGCTGGGTGCCACCTATGACAGTGCCGACTATGCCGCGCTGATCGCCGCGGCGCGGGCGGAATCGGGGTGGGATGACATCGCGGCGCGACGGGAAGCGGCGGCCTCGCGCGGGGCGCTTTACGGGCGCGGCGCCGCGCTGTTCACCGAGGTGGCGGGTGGCGGGGCGGCGGCGCAGGACGAGGCGAAGGTGACGCTGTCGACCGTCGGGGGCCGCGCCGTCGCCCGGATCGAGACGGTCACCGGCGGCAGCGGGCAGAGCCAGGCGGAGACCTATGCCTTCATCCTCGCCCGCGAAACCGGGCTCGACCCCGCGGATATCGAACTCGTGGCAAGCCCGTCCGATTGCAGGCTGACCGGCGCCGGCTCGATCGGCTCGCGTTCGACGGTGAGCGCCGGCAGCGCGGTGGCCGATGCCGGTGGCAGGCTGCGTGAACGGCTGCTCGCCCTCGCCGGGCTGCGCGCCAATGAAGCACCGGAGGACCTCGCCATCGCCAGTGGCGCCATCCTCCGGCGCGACGGCTCCCCGGTGATGACCCTCGCCGAGGCGGTGGCGGCTTCTGGCGGCGAGATCGCCGTCACCGGGGTCAAACCCGTCGCCGCGACCTTTCCCTCCGGCTGCCACATCGCCGAGGTGGAGATCGACCGCGAGACCGGGCTGGTCCGGCTCACGCGCTATGTCGCCGCCGATGATTCCGGCGTGCTGGTCAATCCCGTCGTCGCCGAGGGGCAGATCCATGGCGGCATCGTCCAGGGCGTGGGCGGCGTGCTGGGCGAGGGGATGCGCTACGATGCCGCCGGCCAGCCGTTGACCGGCAGTTTCATGGACTACACGATGCCGCGGGCGGCCGACGTGCCCGGTTTCGTCACGCTCGACCTGCCGACGCCCTCGCCCAACAATCCGCTCGGCGCCAAGGGGCTGGGCGAGGCGGGGACGACCGGCGCGCTGCCGGCGGTCGCCAATGCGGTGGCGGACGCGCTGCGCCAGATCGGCGCCGCCCTGCCGCCGCTGCCCTGCACCCCGCTGCGGGTCTGGGAGGCGATCCGCGCGGCGGAATTTTGACCCCGCTCAGATCGCGGCGGCGTGCCGCCCCGCCTGGCCGAGCCAGGCGTCGAAGGCGGCGGCGGCATGGCGCAGGAACGGCCGCCCGGCCTCGGTGACGATGATGCGGCTGCCCTCGCGGTGCAGGAATCCGTCGGACTCGAGCGGGGCGAGGGCGGCGCATTCCCCGGCGAAGCGGGCGGGATCGGCGCCGAAGGCGGCGAGATCGACTTCGAGGTCGCACATCAGCCGCTCGATGATCGCCCCGCGCAGCCGGTCCTCGTCGTCCAGCGCCAGC
Source organism: Acidiphilium multivorum AIU301 (assembly GCF_000202835.1). Classification (NCBI taxonomy): domain Bacteria; kingdom Pseudomonadati; phylum Pseudomonadota; class Alphaproteobacteria; order Acetobacterales; family Acidocellaceae; genus Acidiphilium; species Acidiphilium multivorum. The sequence goes on along the minus strand of NC_015186.1, from coordinate 1,792,635 downwards.
CCCTTGGCGGTGGCGAGCGCGCCGGCTTCGATGGCGGCGAGGTAGGGCTGGGTGCCGACGGCGTTCTGCGCGTAGCCCTGCGGCAGGAACGAGATCGCCGAGGCGCCGAGGCCGATCAGCAGGTCGGAGGGGTCGACGGTATAGCCCTGGAAGTTGCGCCGCAGCGCCCCGGTGCCGGCGGCGCGCGCCATCGCGTCCTCCGGCCTTGCGAAATGGTCGAGCCCGATCCGCCGGTAGCCGGCGGCGACCAGCAGTTCGGCGGCGCGCTGCTGCTGGGCGAAGCGCGCCGCGACATCCGGCAGGGCGCGCTCGGCGATCACCTGCTGGCGCTTGCGCGTCCACGGCACATGGGCATAGCCGTAGAGCGCGATGCGGTCCGGCCCGAGGGCGAGCACCTCGCCGATCGTCGCCTCCAGCGAGTCGATGGTCTGGAACGGCAGGCCGTAGACGAGGTCGAAATTCACCGAGGCGATGCCCGCCGCCCGCGCCGCATCGGCGGCGGCTTTGGTCTGGGCCACGCTCTGGTGCCGCCCGATCGCCGCCTGCACCGCGGGCGCGAAATCCTGCACCCCGAGGCTGACGCGGGTGACGGCGAGATCGCGCAGCAGCGCCGTGGCGTCGTCGGGCAGGGTGCGCGGGTCGATCTCGATGGCGATTTCGGTCGTGTCATCCAGCGCGAAATGGCGGGCGAGCGCCGCATGCACCCGGCGCAGGAGCGGTGCGGGCAGGGCGGTCGGCGTGCCGCCGCCCCAATGGATCTGCCCAGCCGGCAGGCGATGGCCGATCGCGGCGGCGACGCGGCCGATCTCGGTCTCCAGCGCCGCCGCGTAGCGTTCCAGCGCGCCGACGCTGTGCACCGCGCTGGTGGTGCAGCCGCAGAACCAGCACATGGTGCGGCAGAACGGCACATGCAGGTAGAGCGAGGCGCGGGCGCCGGGCGGAATGGCGGCAAGCCAGAGGGCATGGTCCTTCGCCCCGGTCGCGGCGGAGAAATGCGGCGCGGTCGGATAGCTGGTGTAGCGGGGCAGCGGGCGGTCGTAGCGCGCGAGAAGGGCCTGTTCCATGCCTTCTCTCTGGGCCGCCGGGGCCGCCGCGTCGTTGATCGAGATCAAGCGGCGCGGCGGCGCTTCCTCAGGCGGCGCCGGCCTCGGCGCGGGGGGCGGCGAAGCGGCGCTCCATCTCCCGGCGCGCGGCGATCGCGGTTTGCAGCGCCGATCCGGCGGCGGCGAAATCGACATCGTCCCACCCCACCACCTCGCCCTCGGCGATGCCGCGCCGCAGCCGCGCGTGATGGGCGAGCCCGATCGGCAGGGCGCCGGCGGCGAGGCTCGCCTGCGCCGGCAGCAGCTTGCCCCACACCGTGTAGCCGCCCTCGCCATCGAGCACCTCGCCGGCCGCGAGATCGCGCTTGGCGATGGCGACGACATCGCCGGCAAACCCGCGCGGCCGCCCGGTCGGCTCGCCGCGCAACGCGACCGAGAGCACCGAGACGTTCAGTTCGAGGCCGATCAGGTGATAGGGCTTGTACATCGCGGCGTAGCGGCCGGAGGCGTCGGTCTTCAGCCCATATTGCGCGAAGCAGGCGGCGGCGTAGTCGTTCGGCGCCTCGAACACGGCATAGACGCCCCAGCGCAGGTCGCGGAACACCGGCCGCCCGTCGCGCTCCAGCGAGGAGACCACCTCGACCATGCCGGCGCGCTCCAGCACCCCGCCCGCCGCCCGCGGGCGGAGCAGATGCGGCAGGTCGTCCACCCCGCAGGCCGGGAAATGCAGGCCGGACGAGGGCACGGCGAGGCCGGTCGCATTGGCGATCGCCGCCATCTCGATCGCGGATTTGGTGCCGTCGAGGAAGGAGTTGAACATTTGCGGGTTCATCCCGCCCTCGCGCGCCTGCTCCGCCGTCAGCCCGTAATGCTGCCACACCGTATCCGGCGTGACGCCATGATAGAGCGGCAGATATTTCGTCCCCTTGCCGGCGGCGACCACGGAAAATCCGCAGGCCCGCGCCCAGTCCACCATCTCGGCGACGAGGGCGGGCTGGTCGCCATAGGCGAGCGAATAGGTCACCCCCGCCGCGTCCGCCTCGGCGGCGAGCAGCGGCCCGGCCAGCGCATCGGCCTCGACATTGACCATCACCACCGGCTTGCCGGCGGCGAAGGCGGCGCGGGCATGGGCGATGCCGGCGGGCGGGTTGCCGGTCGCCTCGATCACCACGTCGATGTCGTCGCGCCGCAATTCGGCGCCGGCATCGTCGGTGAAGCGCGTGGCGGCGATCAGCGCCTCGTCCCAGCCGACGGCGCGGCAGGCGGCGCGGGCGCCGTCCGGCCGCAGATCGGCGATGGCGGCGACCTCGATGCCCCTGGTGTGCGGCACCTGCGAGAGGAACATCGAGCCGAATTTCCCGGCGCCGATCAGCAGCACACGGACCGGCCGCCCGGCGTCGGCCCGGGCGGCGAGGAGGTGGGAGAGGTTCATCGCCCTATTCCGCCGCCGCGCGGGGCTGGGATGCCGCCGCCAGCCGCGCCAGCGCGTCGTCCGCCACCGGCACGATCGGCGCGAAATCCCGGTGCGCGATGAACTCCGGCCGCGTCGGCGTGCGGATGTAATTGGAGACCGCGTTGAGCGTGAGATAGACGATGCGGCGCGGATAGGGCGTGATGTTCCCGGCCGAGCCATGCACGAGATTGCCGTGGAACATCAGCACGCCGCCAGGCTTGCCGGTGGGGGCGACGATCCCGCCCTCGGCGACCAGCCTGCTCACCGTCGCCTCGTCCAGCGTCCAGAGCGGGTAGGAGGTGGTCTCGACATCGTGGCTCGCCTCCAGGTCGCCGGCATTGTGGCTGCGCGGCACCAGCAGCAGCGGGCCGTTGATCGGCATCACCTCGTCGAGGAACACCGAGATGTTCATCGCCCGCGGCTCGGGCATCCCGTCATCGCGCTTCCAGGTGCCGTAATCCTGGTGCCACTGCCATACCTCGCCGGTGAAGGCGGCCTTCGCGTTGATCTTGTACTGGTGCATGTAGACCTGCTCGCCGAAGAGCTGCTCGACCGGCCCGATCAGGCGGGGATGCGCGCCGAGCGTGCCGAAGGCCTCGTTATAGGTATGCGCGGCGAAGGCGGTGCGCGGCGCGCCGGTCTTCTCGCGCCACACTTCCGGGCGATGCTCGCGGTAGATCGCCTCGGATTCCCGCTTGAGCAGCGCCACCTCCTCGGGGCTGAACAGCTCGGGCAGGAACAGCCAGCCCTCGCGGTGGAAATCCTCGATCTGCTGCGGGGTGAGTTTCATGTCGTGTCCTCCTGTCTGGTCGAATGGCGTCAGGCCGCCCGCGCGAGTTCGGCGAGGCGGCGGGCGGTGGTCTCGCCGGCGATGCTTGCATGGTCGCGCGCCGCCGCTTCGGCCCCCGCCTCGTCGCCCGCGCGCACGCGGGCGAGGATTTCGGCGTGCTCGCGCCAGGCGCGGGCGCGGTAGTCTTCGGTCTCCAGCACCGCCGCCATGGCGCGGGCGAGGGCGGGGAAATGCGGGCCGGTCATCGTCGCGAAGACCGGGTTGCCGGAGGCGCGGTAGAGCGCGCGGTGGAAGGCGAGATCCAGCCGCAGCAGCGCCGAGGCGCCGGCGGCGGCGCCGGCGGCGGCAACGATGGCGTCGAGTTCGGCGAGCGCGGCCGCATCCCGGCGGGCGGCGGCGCGGCGGGCGGCGAGGCCGTCGAGAGCGGCGCGGACATCGTAGATCTGGGCGACGCGTTCGGGGTCGACCGGCGCGATCTCGAAGCCCTTGCGGCCGCTTTCGCGCAGCAGGCCCTGGCGGTGCAGCAGGTGGAGCGCGTGGCTGACCGGCTGGCGGGAGACGCCGAGACGGGCGGCCAGTTCGCCCTGGCGGATGCGCATGCCGGGCAGCAGGGCGCCATCGGCGATGGCCTCCACCACGCGTTCGTAGACCTTGTCGATCAGCGTTTCGCCGGTTTCGATCGGCTCCATGCGCGCTCCCACCGCATTCGGAATTCCGAAATTCTGCGGCAGGCGGGCGCCGGCGTCAAACCCGGCGCGGCGGGGTCAGCGCGGGCTGATCAGGGCGCGGCCGATGATCATCTGCTGGATCTGCGTCGTGCCCTCGTAGAGGCGGAGCAGGCGGACATCGCGATAGAAGCGCTCGACCTTGTATTCGGCCATGTAGCCGGCGCCGCCATGCACCTGCACGGCGCGGTCGGCGACGCGGCCGACCATCTCGGTGCAGAACATCTTGGCGCAGGAGGCGCGCATCGGCAGGTCGGCGACCGGCGCGCCGGCGGCGCGGTCGTCATAGGCGCGGGCGATGTCGCGCACCAGCGCCCAGCCGGCGGACAGCTCGGCCTCGGAATCGGCGAGCATGGCCTGGACGAGCTGGAACTCGCCGATCGGCCGGCCGAACTGGCGGCGCTCGCGGGCATAGGCGATCGCCTCGTCCTGCAGGCGGCGGGCCATGCCGCAGGCGACGGCGGCGATGTGCAGGCGCCCGCGGTCGAGCACCTTCATCGCGGTGCGGAAGCCCTGGCCGGGCACGCCGCCGATGATGTTCGCCGCCGGCACGCGGGCGTTTTCCAGGATGACGTCGCAGGTCTTGGTGCCGCGCTGGCCCATCTTGCGGTCGGGGCGGCCGAGCTTCAGGCCGGGCGTGTCGGCCGGGACGATGAAGGCGGAGATGCCCGAAGCCCCCGGCCCGCCGGTGCGCGCCATCAGCGTGAAGCCGCCGGCGCGGGGGGCGTTGGTGATGTAGCGCTTGGCGCCGTTGAGGATGTAGTCCTCGCCGTCGCGCTCGGCGCGGGTGGTCAGCGAGGCGGCGTCCGACCCGGCATCGGGCTCGGTCAGGGCGAAGGACATGATCAGCTCGCCGCTGGCCACGCGCGGCAGGTATTCGGCCTTCTGCGCCGCGGTGCCGTCCATCAGGATGCCCTGCGAGCCGATGCCGACATTCGAGCCGATCACCGAGCGGAAGGCGAGGGAGGTCTGGCCGAGACGGTGGACCACCTCGCATTCCTGCGCCATCGACAGGCCGATGCCGCCATGCTCCTCAGGGATCGACAGGCCGAACAGGCCGAGCTCCTTCATCTCGGCGACGATCGGCGCCGGCACGTCGTCCTGCTCCTCGACCTCGTTCTCGGCGGGCACCAGGCGTTCGCGCACGAAGCGGTCGATGGTTGCGAGCAGGATGTCGAAGCTTTCCGAATCAAGCGCCATGGGGGTTCCTTCCGTTTACGGCAAGGATAGCCAGCGGCGCGGCGGCGGGAAACCCCGCGGCGGCGGGTTCATGACAGGAATTTAAAGACCGCGCCGGCGGGCCGGTCACAGAAATGCCATTGCCGCGGATTTAGTTCGGGTCAGCGATCGAAAGGAGATCGAGGATGGAACGCAAGACGATCGGACTGCTTGGCGCGATGGCCGGCCTCGCCGCCGCATCGCCCCTCCATGCCGCGAGCGCGGAGGCGGCGCCACTGCCGGAGGCCGCATCCTACGCCGAACTGCTGGCGCCGGTGGCGGCGCCGGGCGTGATCCTGCGCGCGCATGACGCCCTGCTGGCGCGCGAGGGGACGCAGGCGCCGGCGGCGCGGCTGGAGCAGGTGGACCATCACCACCACCACCATCATCACAACGCGTATCGCCGGTTCTATTATCATCACCATCACCACCACCATCATCACCATCATCATCATGGCTATTACGGCTATTACGGGTGGTATTCCCGGCCTGGCTGGTATTGAGGCCGCCGCGCCGGAGCGAAGGAGGATCGGGTGACGAATGTGAGGCTGCGCTTTTTCGAACCGGGACTGGCGCCGCGGCGCACCAAGCTCGAGGTGCCGGGCTGGGGTGGCGAACCCCAGCCGCGGCGCGACGGCGCGCACGAACAGCCCTGGCACTGCATGCCCTTCATCGAGGGCGCGCAATACGGGATCGAACTCTTCTATCCCTATGACAACGAACTCCGCGTCGGCCGCCGCGACGGGGTGGTCACGCTGGAGAGCGACTGGGGCCCGGACCCCTGCACCGGCATCAACTGGCCGCCCTTCCGCCCGTTCGGCGAGGGGTATTACACGCACCAGCTGCTGCTCGACATGGCGGTGGACGAGCCGATGGCGGTGCGGGTCGAGCCGCATCCGCGCTATTACACCTCCGGCGCGGACGACGTGCCGCTCGCCGTGCCGGCGCTGTTGCGGACCCAGTGGTGGCCGATGATCTCCTTCGTCGTCTTCAAGGCGCCGCCGGAGGGGGTGACGCATGTGTTCCGCCGCGGCGAACCGTTCATCCAGCTGACCGTGGTGCCGGCGGAGCCGGACCTCGACCTGCAGCCGATGGCGCCGGAGGAGGCGGAGGCGCGGGAACTGCGGTCGCGGCGCATTCACGCCAGCCGGGAGACGCTCGGCCAGGAGACGCGCTGGACGTCCTCGACCGACACGGTGTTCGACGGCACCTATCGCAACCTGCTGCGCGCCGCGCGCGGCAAGCCGGTCTGATCGCACCCGGCGGCGACTCGCCGCGCCGGCGCGCGGCGGGACCGCCATGCGAACATCAAATGGGCCGTTAATTAATCGAGTAGTAATTATTTCGGGCAATCTTCCGGTTTTCCGAGACGGTCGTCTGGTCCGAGATATTCTTGTTCGCTCAATCCACCATCATCCCCACGGTCGAGGTCCTGCAGGCGCTGCTGGATTCGATTCCGAACCCGGTCATCGTGATCGACCGGGAGCATCGGCTCGTGCTGGTCAATCAGGCGATGGCGGATTTCATGGGCCGGCCGCGGGAGGCGTTGCTGGGGCAGACCGGGGCGGGACTCCTGCCGCAGGCGCAGCTCGAGGTGTTCTGGCGGATCGACGATCAGGTCTTCGCCACCGGCCTGCCGAACGAGAACGAGGAGATCGTGACCGGGGCCGGCGGACGGCAGCGCATCGTCATCACCCGCAAGCGCCTGATCCATCTCGACACCGCCGAGGGCAGGGCGCCGTTCATCGTCGCCGTCATTTCCGATGTGACGCGCTTCCGCGAGGCGGAGGCGCGGGCCCACCACCTTGCCGCGCATGACCTGCTGACCGGACTGCCCAATCGCGGGCAGCTGACCCTGCGCCTCGCGCAGGCGCTGGCCGCCGCGCGAAGCAGCGGCGAGGTCGTCGGCCTGCTGCTGGTCGATCTCGACGGGTTCAAGCCGATCAACGACCAGTTCGGCCACCTCGTGGGCGACAACGTGCTGCGCATCGTCGCCCGGCGGCTGAGCGGCGTGATCCGCGCCGGGGATACGGTCGCGCGGCTGGGTGGCGACGAGTTCTGCGTGATCCAGCTCGGCATTCGCGACGCGGCGCAGGCGCTGCACCTGGCCGACCGCATCGTCGCCGCCATCGGCCACCCGTTCGCGACCGATCCGGAACCGATCGTCGTTTCCGCCTCGGTCGGGGTGGCGCTGTGCCCGTTCGACGGCGACGATCCGGAGACGTTACTCGACCGCGCCGACCGAGCGCTCTACGCTGTCAAGCATGCCGGGCGGGGGAGTTACCGCCGCTACGAGGCATCGATGCAGCGCCTTTCGGCCTCGCCGGTGATGCGCCCGGCCGGGCCGGACGGCGCCGCCGCCGCCGGAGGGGAGCCATGAGCCGCACCGTGCCCGACGATGTGACGACGCTCGGCGCGCTGGTCCTGGGGGGGCGCGGCGTGGTGCTCTGGGATCTCGATCCGGTGGCGGGCCTGATCCGGCATTACCACGGGCAGGCGCGGGAAGGGGTGGATTGCCCGCCGGCGGAGACGGTCGAGCAGGTCTGCGCGCGGGTCCATCCCGACGACCGGGCGCAGGTCGGCGCGGCGCTGCGCTGCGACGACGGGCAGGCGGCACCGGAGTTCGAGATCGGCTATCGTGCGCGGGATGCGGCCGGCGGCTGGATCCGGCAGGTCGCGCGCGGCCGGGTGGTGGTGCGCGACGCCGCGGGCCGGCCGCTGCGGGTGGTGGGCATCACCATCGATCTCGACCTGGTCCCCGACCTGCCCGCCACGCCTTGCGGGGGCGGCGATTCCGAGCGTCTCGCCGCGCTGGCGCTCGAACTTGCGCAGCGCACCGAGGAACTCGCCAGCGCGCATCGCCTCGCCCGCGTCGGCGCCTGGCGGTGGGACCTGGCACGGCGCCGGATCTGGCTCTCGGTGGAAACGACGTGGCTGCTCGGCCTTGAAGGCGGCGCCGCCGAGATCGATTACGACCAGATGCGCCGCGCCATCCACCCGGACGATTACGACGCCGCGATGGCGACCTTCCGGGAGGCCGCGCGGAGCGGGACGGCGGCGACGCTGGAATACCGGGTGATCCTGCCGGACGGGGCGGTGCATGACGTGCTGACCCATGCCGAGCCGGTGGTGGGGGCGGACGGAACCGTGTCGCAGCTGCGCGGCACCACCCAGGACATTACGCCCTATCGCCGGATCGAGGCGGCGCTGCGCGAGAGCGAGGACCATTACCGGCACATGGTCGAGCTGCACCCGCAGATTCCATGGACGGCCGGCCCCGACGGCGCGATTCTCGAGGTCGGCCCGCAATGGTTCGCGCTGACCGGCATGAGCCGGGACGAGACCATGCCGTTCGGCTGGGTTTCGGCGCTGCATCCGGACGACCGGGACCCGACGCTCGCCGCCTGGCGGCGGAACATCGAGTCCGGCGCGCCGATCGACGTCGAATACCGGCTCCGGCTGTCCGACGGCGCCTATGGCTGGATGCGCGCCCGCGCCGCCGCCCGGCGTGGCGAGGACGGGCGGATCCTGCGCTGGTACGGCACGCTGGAGGACATCACCGATCGCCATGCGGCGGAGGAGGCGCGGAAGGCGTCCGAGGCGCTGGCCCTGCGCGTGCTGGAGGCGAGCGGCGATGCCGTGATCGTTTTCGATGCCGCGGGGCGCGCGAGGTTCGCCAATGCGCGGGCCATGACCATGCTCGGCCTGCCGGACGATGCGGTGGGATGCAACGTCGCCAGCCTGTTCGCCGAAGCCCATTGCCGCGAGCTGCGCATGGCCGTTTCGCGGGCGATGCGGGACGGCGCCGGCGGGCATTTCGAGCTGTTCTGGCCGCCGACCGATCTCTGGCTGGAGGCGAGCCTGTTCGCCGATGGCGGCGACATTTCGCTGTTCCTGCGCGACATTTCGGAAAAGCGCCTCGCGCAGCAGCAGCTTCGTTACGCGGCGAGCTTCGATTTCATGACCGGCGCGGCGAATCGCGGCACCCTGTTTTCGCGGCTGTCCGCGCAGCTGGAGCGGCAGGACGCCGGCGACCTGACGGCGCTGCTGTGCCTCGATCTCGACTATTTCAAGGAGATCAACGACCAGCACGGGCATCCCGCGGGCGATGCGGTGCTGCGCCAGTTCGTCAGCCGGCTGCGGCTCTGCCTGCGTTCGCAGGACCTGCTCGCGCGCTGCGGCGGCGACGAGTTCGTGGTCATGCAGACCGGGGTGGGCGGGCCGGCCGACGCCATCGCGCTCGCCGAGCGCATTCTCGCGATCATGCGGGCGCCGTTCGATGTGGATGGCATCTCGCTGCCGAGCAGCGTGTCGGTCGGCATCGCCGTGTCGAGCCTGGGGATGACCGATGCCGATGCGCTCTACAACCAGGCGGATCGGGCGCTCTACGTCGCGAAGTCGAAGGCGCGCGGCTCCTATCGCCTGTTCCATCCGGACATGCAGCGGGCGGACGAGGCCGGGCGGCGGCTGCGCGCGGAGCTGTCCGGCGCGCTCACGCGGGGCGAGTTCGCGCTCGCCTTCCAGCCCATCGTGCAGCTGGCGAGCCAGCGCATCGTCGGCGTCGAGGCGCTGCTGCGCTGGCACCATCCCGAGCGCGGCCTGATTCTGCCGGCGGAGTTCATTCCGGTCGCGGAGGAAAGCGGCCAGATCGCCTCCCTCGGCGCGTGGGTTCTCGGCACCGCCTGCAAGGCCGCCCGCCACTGGCCGGAGGACGTGAAGATTTCCGTCAACGTCTCGCCGCGCCAGTTCGAGCTGGGCGATATCCGGCTGGTCGTCGGCGAGGCGCTGGCCGCGGCCGGACTGCCCGCCTCGCGGCTCAAGCTCGAAGTGACCGAATCGGTCCTGCTGTCGCAGAACGCATCGAGCATTCACGTCCTGCAGGATCTCCGCGAGCAGGGCGTGATTCTCGTGCTCGACGATTTCGGAACGGGCTATTCGTCGCTGTCCTATCTCGACACGTTCAAGGTCGATATCGTCAAGGTCGACAAGTCCTTCATCTCGCGCATCCGCGCGCCGGGCGACCGGCAGCCGATCTTCGAGGCGATCATGGGCATGACGGCGGCGCTCAACCTGCCGGTGACGGCGGAAGGGGTCGAAACCAGAGTCCAGCTCGATTACGTGACGCGGCTCGGCTGCGAGTGGGCGCAGGGCTATTACTTCGCCCGCCCGGTGTCGGAATACGAATTGCGCCGGCGCCTGCAGGGATTCTCCCGCGCCTGAGCGGGATGCGTCGCCGCGCCGCGCCGCGCAAGCCATTGTCGATGTCCGGAAAGGCCCTGGTAGCGGCGGGCGGATTTGAACCACCGACCAAGGGATTATGATTCCCCTGCTCTACCGCTGAGCTACGCCGCCCCATGGGTGGCGCTCAGGTAGCGTCAGAGACGAGGCAAGTCAATCATGCCGGATTCATGGCCGCCCCGCCCGGTGATAGGGGTGCCCGGCGAGGATGCATTGCGCCCGGTAGAGCTGTTCGGCGAGCACCGCGCGGGCGAGGAGATGGGGCAGGGTCAGGTTGCCGAGCGACAGCACGGCGTCGGCGCGCTCGATGATCCGCCGCTCCAGCCCCTCGGCGCCGCCGATGACGAAGGCCAGCGGCCGGGAGGTTTCGCGCCATGACGCGAGCATGGCGGCGAAGGCCGCGCTGTCCGGCGCCTTGCCGCCGAGGTCGAGGGCGATGACCAGATCCTCGGCGGCGAGGCGGCGGAGAATGGCGTCCGCCTCGCGCCGCTTGATCTCGGCCGGGCTGCCGGTGCCGTCGGGCAGGGCGACGACCTCCGGCCGGGGCTGGAGCCGCGCGGCGTAGCGGGCGACGAGATCGGCCTCCGGCCCCTTGGAGTCGCGCCCGATCGCGATGATGCGCAACCGGGCGCCCGGAGCCGTCACACCGGCTCGTCCAGATCGGCACTCCACATCTTTTCGAGCGCGTAGAGCTCGCGCGCTTCCGGCTTGAAGAGATGGACGACGATGTCGCCGGCATCGACCAGCACCCAGTCCGACCCGCCGGCGCCCTCGACCTGCACGCGCTTGACGCCGATCGCGGCGAGCTTTTCGAGCAGGTGGGTCGCCATCGCGGCGATCTGCCGGTCGGCAAGGCCGGTGGCGACCACCATGCGGTCGGCGAAGCTGGCGCGGCTGGCGAGGTCGATCGTCACGATGTTCTCGGCCTTGTCGTCGGCGAGGCTCTCGGTGATGACCCGTTCCATCTCCGCGAGCCGTTCGGCCGCCTTGTCCGCGCTGCGGCGCTGGCGGGCGGCTTGCGGCGCGGGTCCGGCGATGGCGGCCTTCTTGCGCGGGGTTCCGGGGGCCTTGGGCGCGACTTCGGCGGGAAGCGGCGGCTTGCGCTTCGCGGCCGGCTTGCGCGGTGTGGCGGCGGGCGGGGTCGAGCGGGTCGGCGGGCGGGCTATGGCCGGTCTCCTTGAATGCCGCGCGGCGCGCGGGCCTTGCGGGCACGGGCGCGCAGCGCGGTGGCTGATAACGGATTCTCGCGCGCGGGCAGCCAGATCCACGCCGGCGGCGGGCTGCCGGCGAGGCTTGCCGCCCGGCGCGCGGCAATCCGCGCATGCCGTAGCACATGGGCGGCCCGCCCGGCCAGCGCGGCGCGCGTTTCGCCCGGGCGCGGCAGCACGGCGATCGGCACGGCGGCGGCGATGTCCCGCCAGCGGTGCCAGCGGGGGAGCTGGGCAAGGTTGTCCGCTCCCATGATCCAGACGAATCGCGCGCGGGGAAAGCGGCGGCGGAGCTGGGCCAGGGTGTCCGCCGTCCGGCGGGTGCCGAGCGCGGATTCGATCCCCGTCGCGACCAGGCGGCGTCCGTCGGCAAGGCGCGCCGCGGAGGCGAGGCGTTCGGCGAAGGGCGCCATGTCGGCGCGGCGCTTCAGCGGATTGCCGGGCGAGACCATGAGCCAGACCTGATCGAGCCGCAGGGCGCGGCGCGCCGCCTTCGCGACGTGGAGATGGCCTTCATGCGCGGGGTTGAAGCTGCCGCCGAGCAGGCCGATGCGGAGCGGCCTGCGGTCGCCGAAGCGGGGCAGCCGGTCTGTGCTCAGGGACGCACCTGGCCGGTGCCGACGACGTGATAGCGGAAGGTCGTCAGCTGCGCCGGGCCGATCGGGCCGCGGGCGTGGATTCGCCCGGTGGCGATGCCGATCTCGGCGCCGAAGCCGAATTCGCCGCCGTCGCAGAACTGGGTCGAGGCGTTCCACATCGCCACCGCGCTGTCGGTGCCGGCGAGGAAGCGGGCGGCGGCATCGGCGTTTTCGGTGACGATCGCCTCGGTATGCGACGAGCCGTGCCGGGCGATGTGGTCGAGCGCTGCATCGAGATCGTCGACGACGCTGACCGAGAGCATCGCGTCGAGCCATTCGGTGTCGAAATCCGCCGGGCCGGCGGCCGGCAGGCTCGGCACGATCGCCCGCGCGCGGTCGTCGGCACGGAAGCCGCAGCCAAGGGCGGCGAGATCCTCGATGAGGCGCGGCAGCAGGGCGGGGGCGATCGCCGCGTCGATCAGCAGGGTTTCGGTGGCGCCGCAGATGCCGGTCCGGCGCATTTTCGCGTTGGCGAGCACGGTTCGGGCCATCTCGGCATCGGCCTCGGCGTGGATGTAGGTGTGGTTGAGCCCCTCGGCATGGGCGAGCACGGGCACCCTTGCCTCGCGCTGCACGCGCTCGACCAGCGACTTGCCGCCGCGCGGGATGATGAGGTCGATCTGCCCGGAGGCGCCCAGCATCGCGGCGACGAAGGCGCGGTCGATATTCGGGGCGATCTGCACGGTGCCGTCGGGAAATCCGGCCTGGCGCAGGCCCTTGGTCATCGCGAGATAGATCGCGGTGTTCGAATGATAGCTTTCGGAGCCGCCGCGCAGGATCACCGCGTTGCCCGACTTGATGCAGATCGCCGCGGCATCGGCGCCGACATTGGGGCGGCTTTCGTAGATCATGCCGATCACGCCGAGCGGCTGCGGCACGCGGCGGATGACGAGGCCGTTGGGGCGCGTCCATTCGGCGAGGCTGCCGGCGAGCGGATCGGGCAGGTCGGCGATGGCGTCGATTCCGGCGGCGATCGCCTCGATGCGCGCCTCGTTCAGCAGCAGCCGGTCGCGCATCGCCGACGGGCCCTCGAAACTGTCGAGGTCGCGCGCATTGGCGGCGAGGATGTTCACGGCGTGAATGCGCAGCTCGGCGGCGGCGGCGCGCAGCGCGCCATCGCGCCGGGCCGCCGGCATCGCCGCGAGGCTGCGCATGGCGGCGCGCGCCCGGCCGGCGGCGGTGCGGAGGATGGCTTCGGCTGAGGGGGTCGCGGTATCCATGATGGGAGAATTGCGCGCCCGCGGCCGGCAAATCAACCGTCAAACCGTGGATCGCCCTTTCGGCCGCGCGCCGGACAAGCTATCCCGGTGCGGCCAGGAGACAGTGCGGGGGTTTTGCGTGCCGGATAGCGCCACCAGGGAAACCGTCGGAACGGCCGTGCTGCGGCCGCTTCAGCAGGAGGATGCCGCCCGCTTCCACCAGCTCATCAACGACTGGGACATTTGCCGCCGGCTGCCGGAAGCGCCGTTTCCCTACCCGCTGGAGACCGCCGAGGCCTGGGTGGCCGCGGCGGTGGCCGACCGTGCCGCCGGGCGCGCCCACGAATTCGCGATTCTCGATGCGGATGGCAGCATGATCGGCAGCGCCGGGCTGCGCCTCGATGCCGCGCGGGGCAGCGCTGCGCTGGGATACTGGATCGGCCGCCGGTTCTGGCGCCGCGGCCATGCGGGGGCGGCCGTCGCCGAGCTGCTGCACTGGGGGTTCGCCGAGCTGCCGATCGCGACGATCGAGGCGACGGTGGCCGCCGACAACGCGGCGTCGATCGCGCTGCTCGAACGCGCCGGGTTCAGCCCGACGGGGCGCGGCCATGCGAAGTTCATCGGCCAGCCCGGCGCGAGCCTGCCGGTGATGCGTTACGCGATCACCCGGGAGGCGCTGGCGCTGCGCCACCTTGCCGCGCCCGAGCCGGTGGCCGCGCCCGCCGCCGCGAAGCCGCTGGTGCTCGTGGCCGCCTGCGCGCTGGTCGATATCGAGGGGCGGATCCTGCTCGCCCGCCGCCCGCCCGGCAAGAAGATGGCCGGGCTGTGGGAGTTTCCGGGCGGCAAGCTCGCACCCGGCGAAACCCCCGAACGGGCGCTGGTGCGGGAGATGGAGGAGGAACTCGGCATTTTGCTCCGCGAGGAGGATGTCGCCCCGTTCGCCTTCGCCTCGCACGCCTATGACCAGTTCCATCTGCTGATGCCGCTCTACCTCGCCCGCCGCTGGAGCGGCACGCCCGAGCCGCGCGAGGGCCAGGCGCTGGCCTGGGTGCCGCCGGACCGGCTCGACGAATATCCGATGCCGCCGGCCGACCGACCGCTGCTGCCGCTGCTGCGCGATTTTCTGTGATCCGGGAGACCGACATGCCCAGCAATCCCACCGCCGCCATCCTGATCATCGGCAACGAGATCCTCTCCGGCCGGACGCAGGACGTGAACACGAAATTCATCGCCGGCCGCCTGGCCGCGCTCGGCCACCGGCTGGAAGAGGTGCGGGTGGTGCCGGATGTCGCCGAGCGGATCATCCGCGCGGTCAATGAGCTGCGCGCCGCCTATGACAACGTGTTCACCACCGGCGGCATCGGGCCGACGCATGACGACATCACCAGCGAGTGCATCGCCGCCGCCTTCGGCGTGCCCTGGGAAAAGCACCAGGAAAGCTGGGACGCGCTGGAGCGGCATCTCGGCCGCGAGCAGTTCAACGAGGCGCGGCAGCGCATGGCGATGCTGCCGCGCGGCGCCGTGCCGATTCCCAACTCGGTCTCGATCGCGCCGGGGTTCTCCATCGGCAACGTGCATGTGATGGCCGGCGTGCCGCGGATCATGCAGGCGATGTTCGCGGGGCTGGAGACGGTGCTGGCGCGCGGCACGCCGATCGCGATGCGGGCGGTGCACGGGCTGCGGGTGAAGGAAGGCAGCATCGCCGCCGGGCTGTCGGCCATCCAGGCGCGGTACCCGCAGGTCGATGTCGGCAGCTATCCGTTCTACCGCGAGTCCGGCAGCGGGGTGGCCGTCGTCGTCAAGGGCACGGATGTCGAGGCGCTGGAGGCCGCGATCGGCGAGGCGGAGTCGCTGATCGCGGCGGAGGGCATCACGCCGGTCCGGGGCGAACCGCCGGTGTGATGCCCGGTGTGATCAGCGATCGTCGTCGCCGCCGAGCGGCAGGCTGAAGCCGAAGGACAGGCCTGCCGGGAAGGATGGCGCGTAGTAGGCCGGCGGCGGCGGCGCATAATAGGCTGGCGGCGGCGGCGCGTAATAGCGGGGCGGCGGCGGCGGCGCGTAATAGACCGGCGGGGGCGGCGCGTAATAGGCCGGCGGACCGGCGATGCCGATCGAAAAGCTCGGGCCGCCATCCCAGTCCGCGTGGGCGACGCCGGTCGCGGCGAAGGCGACACAGGCGGCCATCGCGCCGCCGACGATGATGCTGGTTCGCTTCATGTAGGCATCTCCTGATCGATGATCGCAATCTGGCAGGAGAATGCGGCGGAATTCGGCGATGGCGCTTTACCGCCGGATGAAATTGCGTTCATCCGGGAGGCTCAGCCCTGGCGCATGCCCACCGCCTCGATGAACAGCGCGACGATCAGCACCGCGAGCACGACGATCGAGATCGCCCAGCGCAGGGCGAGGTAGTTCCCCGGCACGATGTCGCGCCCGCGCCCGACCGTCTCTGCCACGATGGTGGCGAAGAAGCCGGCGATCAGGATCGCGATGGCGAGGCGCGGGGCCTGCGCCAGCGAGAGGACGAGCAGCGCCAGCCAGCCGACCAGCGCCGGCAGCACGCCGAACAGCAGGCGCTGGTTGTTCAGCCGCGCCTCGGGAACCACGCCGCCCGGCTCCAGCGCGAAGCCCCAGTGCACCGCGCCCAGAAAGGCGAGGATGCAGGCGCCGTAATCGATCATCACCGTGGTCGCGAGCGGGGCGCGCGTCGGGTCGGTGACGATGACGGCGAGGCCGGCGAGGAAGGGGATCAGCCCGGCGATACCGAGCAGGACGGCGATGGTGAAGGGAGCGCGGTTCATGCGCGCTTATGTCATGAAATCGAGCCCGATATCCAGCACCCGCGCGCTGTGGGTGAGCCACCCCGCCGAGATCAGGTCGACCCCGGTTTCGGCGATGGCGGGGGCGCTCTCCGGGGTGATCCGGCCGGAGGCCTCGGTGATCGCGCGGCCCTTCGCCATCGCGACGGCGCGGCGCAGCGTGGCGGGGTCCATGTTGTCGAGCAGGACGGCATCCGCCCCGGCCTCCAGCGCCTCGGCGAGCTGGTCGAGCCGGTCGACCTCGCATTCGATCTTCACCAGATGGCCGACCGCGGCACGGGCGCGGCGCACCGCGAGGCCGACGCCGCCGGCGATGGCGATGTGGTTGTCCTTGATCAGCACCGCGTCGTCGAGCCCGAAGCGGTGATTGGCGCCGCCGCCGCAGCGCACGGCGTATTTCTGCAAGGCCCGTAGGCCGGGAATGGTCTTGCGCGTGCAGGTGATCCGCGCCCCGGTATGGGCGATCGCGGCAGCGATGCCGGCTGTGGCGGTAGCGACGCCCGAAAGCTGGCCGAGAAAGTTGAGCGCCGTCCGCTCGGCGGAGAGGATGGCGCGCGCCTTCCCCTCGATCCGCGCGATCACGTCGCCGGGCGCGACGGCGCTGCCATCCGGGATGAGGATGTCGAGCGCCAGCGATGGATCGAGCAGGTCGAAGGCGATGGCGGCGCAGCCGAGGCCGGCGATCGTCCCCGGCTCGCGGGCGACGAAGGCGACGGCGGCGCGGCTGTCGTCCGGGATCACCGCCTCGGCGGTGATGTCGCCGGCGCGGCCGAGATCCTCGAGCAGGGCGGCGCGGACCGCGGGTTCGATCATGATGCGGGGCAACGGGGTCATGCGGCGTGGGGCCTTTGCGCGAGGGCGGCGGCGCGGGCGAGGGCGGCCGCCTGGGTGAGATCGGAATGGCGCGGCTGCGCGGCGCGGGAGGGCGCGTCGGTCCGCGCATGGGCGCCGCGGCTTTCGGCGCGGTGGAGCGCCGCGACGCCGATCATCAGGCCGATCAGCGCGGCATCGTGCGCGGGCGCCAGCGGGGCGAGGCGCTCGATCAGGTGGGACAGGCCGGCGGCGTCGCGCAGCACGCCGAGATGGCGGCTGACGAGGTCGCGCACCAGCGCCGGCGGCGGGACGCGGCGCGGCGGGGCGGCGGGCGCGGTCGTCGCGGCCGCATCGGGTTCGCCGGCGAGCGCGGTTCCGGCATCGGTGCCGGTGACGAAGGCTTCGAGCAGCGAGTTGCTGGCCAGGCGGTTCGCGCCGTGCAGCCCGGTGCAGGCGGCCTCGCCGGCGGCGTAGAGCCCGTCCACGCTCGCGCGGCCCCGCGCGTCCACGGCGATGCCGCCCATGTGGTAATGCGCGACCGGGCGCACCGGGATCGGCTGGCGGGCGGGATCGATCCCGGCGGCGCGGCAGGCGGCGTCGATCGTCGGGAAGCGGGCGGCGAAGCCGGCGCCGAGACGCGTGGCGTCGAGCCTGACGCGATGGCCCTCGGCGAGATGGCGGACAATGGCGCGGGCGACTTCGTCGCGCGGGGCGAGTTCGTCGGTGAAGCGGTGGCCGGTCTCGTCGGTCAGGATGGCGCCCTCGCCGCGCACGGCCTCGGAGATCAGCGGCATCGGCGTGGCGCCGGAATCGAGGCCGGTCGGGTGGAACTGGACGAATTCGAGGTCGCGCAGCACGGCGCCGGCGCGCGCGGCGAGGGCGAGGCCGGTGCCGTCGGCGCCCGGCGGGGTGCTGGTGTGCCGCCACAGCGCGCCGACGCCGCCGGTTGCGATCAGCACGGCGGCGGCGGGGAGATGGACGAGGCCGCCGGCGGTCTCGGCCCAGAGGCCGCGCACCCGGTTCTCCGCGACATCGAGCGCCACGGCGCGGGCGTGTTCGATGATCGTGACATGCGGTGCGGCGCGCACGGCGGCGGCGAGGGCGGTGGTCACGGCGTGGCCGGTGGCATCCTTCACATGGCTGATCCGCCGGCGCGCATGGGCGGCTTCGAGTCCGAGCCCGGCATCGAAGCGCACGCCGTGGGCGCGCAGGGCCTCGATCACGAGCGGCCCCCCGGTGATGATGCGGGAGACGGCGGCGGCGTCGCACAGCCCGTCGCCGGCGGCGAGCGTGTCGGCGATGTGCAGGTCGATGGAGTCGTCGGCGCCGATGGCGGCGGCGATGCCGCCCTGGGCCCAGAGACTGGCGGCGCCGGCATCGAGCGTGCCGGCGGTGAGCAGCCGCACCGGACGCGGCGCGGCGGCCAGGGCGGCGGCGAGGCCGGCGAGGCCGGCGCCGATGATGATCGGGGCGTTCATGGGATCGCGAGCATCCGCCATCAAGGTATCGCGAGCATCCGCTCGACCGCCGCGCGGGCCGGGGCGGCGAGGGCGGGGGCGATCGTCACCGGTTCGGTCATGGTTTCCAGCGCGCGGCGAATGCCGGCCAGGGTGATGCGCTTCATGTGCGGGCAGAGATTGCAGGGCTTGACGAAGGTGGTTCCCGGGCTGGCGGCGGCGATGTTGTCGGCCATCGAGCATTCGGTGATCAGCGCGGCGCGGGCGGGGCGGTGGCGCGCGATGTAGTCGGCGAGGGCGGCGGTGGAGCCGGCGAAATCGGCGGCGGCGACCACCTCCTCCGGGCATTCCGGATGGGCGAGGACGGCGACCCCGTCATGTTGCCGGCGCACCTGCGCGATGTCGGCGGCGGTGAAGCGCTCGTGCACCTCGCAGGCGCCATCCCAGGCGATGATGCGGATGGCGGTCTCGCGCGCGGTGTTGGCGGCGAGGAAGCGGTCCGGCAGCATGATCACCGCGTCGGTTCCTGCGGCGCGGGCGGCGTGCTCGACCACCTTGCGGGCGTTGGCGGAGGTGCAGCAGTAATCCACCTCGGCCTTCACCGCGGCGGAGGTGTTGACATAGGCGATCACCGGCAGGCCCGGATGGCGGGCGCGCAGGCTGCGGACATCGGCGGCGGTGATGCTTTCGGCGAGCGAGCAGCCGGCGCGGGAATCGGGGATCAGCACCGTCTTGTCCGGGTTCAGCAGCTTCGCCGTCTCGGCCATGAAATGCACGCCGGCGACGACGATCACCGATGCGCGCGCCGACATCGCCTCGCGGGCGAGGGCGAGGCTGTCGCCCACGATGTCGGCGACGCCGTGATAGATGTCGGGCGTCTGGTAGTTGTGGGCGAGGATGATCGCGTCGCGCGCCTGCTTGAGGTCGCGGATCGCCGCGATGTCCTCCTGCATCAGCGCCCATTCGGCGGGCGGGACATGCGCCGCGAGCGGCGCGGGAATGGGGGCGGCGGCGAGGGTCATGGCCACATCCTTATGCTCGATATGAGCATATTATGAGCGGTTTTCCGGGCGAAAATCGACCGGTTCGACGCCTCTTATAGTGGATGTGAGTATAATGGGGTCAAGGTCTGGAGAGCGGCGGGCGGCTGCCGGTCATGGCCCGTTCGTCGCGGATGGCGCTGCGGAAGCGGAACAGCTTGGCCGGGCGGCCCGGGCCATTCGCGAAGTCTCCGGTTTCTTCCAGCAGGTTCTGGCTTTCGATGAGGCGCCGGAAATTCTGCTTGTGCAGGGGCTGGCCGCCGATGGCTTCAATGCAGCGTTGCAGATCGAGCAGGGAAAACCGCTCCGGCATCAACTCGAAAACGGCGGGCCGGGCGCGCAGCCGGGCGCGCAGCCGGCTGATCGCGGTGGCGAGGATGCGCCGGTGGTCGGCGGCGAGCGTCGCGCCCGGGGCGAAGTCGCCATGCGCCGGCCGGCCGTCGCGCGCGGCCTCGCGCACCAGCCCGGCCTCGTAGAGGAGTTCGTAGCGGTCGAGCGCCAGATCCTCCTGCCAGGGCGCGCCGTCGAGCCCGAAGCAGCGGGCGATGCGGGCGCGCCGCGTCGGCTCCGTGCCCGCCCAGCTTCGCAGGCCGGGTTCGATCCGTGCCAGGGCGTCGTTCGCGGTGCGGCGGTCTTCCCAGGGAAAATAGCGGTACCAGTCCTGCCAGGAGACCTGGCCGCCGAGCCGCGCCCGCGTCTCGCTGCTCAGGGCGAGGTAGGAGATCGAGATGCTGCGCCCGGCGCGGCTGCGGCCGGCGTCGGCGAAGGTGTAGAGTTGCTCCACATGGCCGAGCGGATGCCCGGTCTGGCGTTCCACCCGGTCGCGCAGCCCGGCCTGCAGCGAGCGATGGGCCGATTCGAGCGGGCCGGCGGGCAGGGCGCTGCCATCGAGCAGGGTGAGGACGCGGGGGGTTGCGTCGGTGACGGCGACGACGACGGCGATCAGTTCGGCATGGATCGGGTCGGCGGCGCCGCTCACGGCTTCATCATCCGGAAGGCGAGGCGGGCGGCGAGGCCGCGGGGCGCGAAGCGGGTGCCGAAGGCCATCGCCGCGTTGCTCCGCCCGGCGACGACGCTGGAGCGCCCGGCGAGCAGCGCCGCGATGCCGATCCGCGCGACCTCGGCGCTGGTCATCGCGCTGCGCCTGGTGAAGGCGGAGCGGGTCTGGCCGGCGGCGTCGAAGAACTCGGTTTCGGTGACGCCGGGGCAGAGCACCGTGGTGCGCACGCCGCGCCCGGACAACTCGACATTCAGCGATTCGCCGAGCGAGAGGACATAGGATTTGGTCGCGGCATAGGCGGCGTAGAGCGGCACCGGCTGGAAGGCGGCGGTGGAGGCGACCATCATGATCCGGCCCCAGCCACGCGCGGCCATGGGAGTGGCGAACAGCCGGGTGAGATGGGTCAGGGCGGTGATGTTGACCGCTAGCATCGCCTCGGTCCGCGCCCATTCGGCTTCGGCGAAGGCGCCGAAGACGCCGAGCCCGGCATTGTTCACCAGAATGTCGATGGTGGGGAAACGCTCGGCCAGGGCGAGGCGGCCGGCCTCGTCGGCGAGGTCGGCGGCGGCGGTTTCGGCGGTGACGCCGAACAGGCGGCATTCGGCGGCCAGCGAATCGAGCCGGTCCTGCCGCCGCGCGGTGAGCACGAGGTCGGCGCCGCGCTGGGCGAGCTGGCGGGCAAGATCGGCGCCGATGCCGCTGGAAGCCCCGGTGACGAGGGCGCGGCGGCCACGGAAAGCGTCGGTCATTGATCCGTCTCCTTTAATAGATCATGATGCCAGCGCAGGAAGGCCGGCGCAATTCGCCCGGCCCGCCGGAGCCGATGGCTTCGGCCGCGACCGGTGACGCCGGCGCGGAACAGGGCGGCTGATACCAAAAGAGAGGAAACCTCATGACATTTTCGATTCGCGTGGCGGGGCTGCTGGTGGCGGCCGGGATTGCGGGCGGCGCCGTGGCGCAGGCGCAGTCGCCCAACGTTCCGCTGGCGACGCGCGACATGACGCAGATGCTCACCGCGATCGGGCATTCCAGCTACGCGGACTTCGTCGCGCCGGCGACGACGGTGTTCAAGGCGCATGTCGATCCCAAGAAATTCCCCGTTCAGGCGGCCGAGATCAATGCGAAGATCCCGCTCGGGCAGCCCTTCTCGGTGAAATACCTGACCACGCAGCGCGTCGGTCCGACGGTGGGTTACATCTTCGAGGTGACGCTGCATGACGGCGACCAGGTCCTCACCGACCTTACCCTGAACAACGGCAAGGTCGCGAGCTTCCACCTGCTCTGAGGCGCATCGCACCCGGCGGTCAGGCGCCGCCGGGTCGCCAGAGCGTGTCGGCCCGGCCTTCGTCGTTCAGCAGGCGGGCGAGGATGAACATCACGTCCGACAGGCGGTTGAGGTAGGGGATCGGGATGTCCGAAACACCCGCCTCGGCGGCGAGGGCGACCAGTTCGCGCTCGGCGCGCCGCGCCGCGGTGCGGGCGAGATGCGCGCGCGCCGCGGCTTCGGTGCCGCCGGGCAGGATGAAACTGGTGAGCGGGGCGAGCCGCGCGTTCCAGTCGGCGGCGGCCGAGTCGAGCCGGGCGAGATAGGTTTCGGTCAGGCGTGACGGCCGGGCCGGGTCGGGCGGGGCGGCGAGTTCGGCGCCGATGTCGAACAGGTCGTTCTGGATGGCGGCGAGCACGCGATCGACCGCCGGCAGTCCGGCGCAGGCCACGCGCAGGAATCCGATCGCCGTGTTGGCCTCGTCCAGCGCGCCGAACACCGCGATGCGCCTGTGGCTCTTGGCGACGCGGGAGCCGTCGGCCAGCGAGGTTTCGCCGCGATCGCCGCCGCGGGTCACGATCGTGTCCAGTTTCACCATGTGGCGTGCCTCATTTCACCATGATCCCCTCGTGCTTGGCCTTGTTGTCCGGCTCGACGTGAATCGTGATGATCACGCCGGCCATCTCCCGCCGCAGGGCAGCCTCGATACGGTCGCATATGGCGTGGGATTCGGCGACCGTCATGCCCCCGGGGACGACGAGGTGGAATTCGAGGAAGCGCGACTGGCCGGCCTCGCGCATGCGCATGTCGTGCGCCTCGATCGCGCCGGCGGCGTGGATGGCGACCAGATGGCGGATGCGCTCGACCATTTCGGGCGGCGGCGCGCGGTCGAGCAGGGCGCTGAGGGCGCGCAGCACGGTCCGCCCGCCCATGAAGGCGATCTGCGCGGCGACGGCGATGGCGATGAGCGGATCGAGCACCGGCAGGTTGGCCAGAATGGCGAGCGAGAGCCCGCCGATGATGCCGAGGGTGGTGATGGCGTCGGCGATCAGGTGGGCCTGGTCGGCGGCCAGCGCCGGGAACTTCCGCGTCGCGCCGGAACGGCCGAGCGCGAGCGCCCAGAGCGCGTTCACCACGCCGCCCGCCGCGTTCAGGCCGAGACCGAGTTCCGGTGCGACGGGCAGGCGGGGGGCAAGGATGGTGCTCGCGGCGCGCTCGAGGATCAGTACCGCGGCGAAGATGATCATCCCGCCCTCGGCGACCGCGCTGAGCAGCTCGGCCTTGGCATGGCCGTAGGGATGCTCGGAATCGGCGGGCTTGGCGGCGGCCTTGAGCGCGATCATGACCATGACGGCGGCGAAGACGTTCACCAGCGATTCCAGGGCGTCGGAATAGAGTGCCGCGGAATGGCTCACGCGCCAGGCGGCCGCCTTGAGGCCAAGCGAGACGAAGCCGACGACGACGCTGCCGGCGGCGAGGCGAAACGGGACGCGCATGGGTGTTCGGGCCGATCCTTCTGCCGGTGCTGGTGCCGGAAGCCCCGCTCGATCCACATGATCAGGCGGGCATCCCTATCCGATCGGACAAGCCGGTCCGACCGGAAGATGCTCTAGCCCAACCCGGCGGCGGATGAAACCGCCGGCGCCGGTCAGGCCGAGCGGCGCGCCGGGACCGCGGCCAGCGTGGCTGCCGGCAGCCAGACGCGGCAGGTCGTGCCCTCGCCCTCGACACTGTCGATCAGCAGGCGGCCGCGATGGCGCATCACGACATGCTTGACGATGGCAAGGCCGAGCCCGGTGCCGCCCACCGCGCGGGCGCGGCCCTTGTCCGCCCGGTAGAAGCGCTCGGTCAGGCGCGGCAGATGCTCGCGGGCGATGCCCGGCCCGTCGTCAACGACCGATACGAGGACGCCGGGCTGGTTGAAATCGGCATCCGGCGTCGCGTGCGCCGTCATCACCACGGTTCCGCCGGCGGCGCCGTGCTTGAGCGCGCTGTATTTGACGGCATTGTCGATCAGGTTGCCGAAGACCAGGGTGAGCTGGCCGGAATCGCCGGGCAGGGCGGGCAGGTCGGCGGCGATGTCGAGCGTCAGGGTGGCGGACGCCTTTTCGAGAACCGGCTCCATGAAGCCGGCGACCTGGCGCAGCACCGGCCCGATCTCGATCTGTTCGGCGGGGGGCTGGTGCTCGGTCATCTCGATTCGCGACAGGCTGAGCAGGTCGGCGATGATCCGCTGCATCCGCTCCGCCTGTTCGGCCATGATGGCGAGGAAGCGCGGCAGGGCCTCGGCATCGCCCAGGGCGGGGCCGCGCAGGGTTTCGATGAAGCCGATCAGGCTGGTCAGCGGCGTGCGCAGCTCGTGGCTCGCATTGGCCACGAAATCGGCCCGCATCCGGTTCAGCTCGCGCTCGCGCGTGCGGTCGGCCAGCAGGATGTAGATCGGCGCGGCGCGGCCGGTATCGCCGCTGCGTATGACGGTCGCGTCGAGGTCGCGCGGCACCGGTGTTGCGAGCGAGATGGTCGCGCGCACCGGCTGCTCGGCCAGCTCGACCTCCGCCAGCGCGGCGCGGAGCTGCGGATGGCGGAGCAGGGCGGATTCCTCGGCGCCATAGGCGCGGACCGCCGCGGGATTCCGCCAGACGATTCGCCGCGCGCCGGGCGGGCCGTCGAGCTGGAACAGCGCGTCGGGCAGGCGGTTGAGCAGCGAATGGCTGTAATTCGCATCGGCGGTGACGGCCTCGCGGGACTGGCGCTCGGCCGCGATCGTGTGGATGATGCGTTGGGCGAGATTGGTGAGCCCGGGCGTGATCAGCCGGAGTTCGGCGGGAGCCGAGGCGGCGAGCGCCTCGCTGAAGCGCCGCAGGTCGCGCGCGAGCACGACGCCGGCGGCGACCGACCAGACGGCGCAGCCGGCGAGCCAGCCGGCACCTTCCCAGGCGGGAATCGCGCCGGCCAGCATCAGCGCGACGAGTACCGCCGCGGGCGGGCCGCCGAGCCAGGCCGCGATCGTGGCGATCGGACGCCGCATGAGGGCCCCGTCAGGCGTTCGGCGGCGATGCCGGCGAGGGCAGCGTCTGCGGCGCCGGCGAGACGATCTTCGGTCCGCCGGGTTCGACGCGGAACACCGCGAGGCCGCGCTCCACATGTCCGTCCGGCAGCAGCCGCATCACGCCGTCGGTGCCGGCGAAGCCGGTCGGGTTGGTGAGGACCGCGGTGGTATAGCCGCCCTCATGCGCGGCCAGCACCGCGATCGCCGCGGCGTCGAACGCGACCTTGTCGATCGAGGGCGGCTTGCCGCCGCCATAGGTCGCCTCGAATTTCTGTTCGAAGGGAAGGCCGGCGGCGGGATCGGGCGCGGCATAGAGCGCGCCGCGCAGCGCATCGTGCGTGGCCATCGCCTTCGCCTTGCTGGCCCAGAGCGCCGGGCCGAGCAGCTGCACCTGCGGCGGGCCGGCCTCGTAATAGGGCAGGAAGGTCTGCAGTTCGGCCAGATCCTCGCCGGTCGCGCCGAGCAGGAGCGCATCGAAGGGGGGCGGCGGCACCGGCTCGGTGCGCAGCTTGTCGGCGAGGCGCCGGCCGGCCGCATTGTCCTGGTCGCGGGCGGCGCGGATCCGGGCCATCAGTCCGGCGCCGCGGCTGTCGAATTGCGAGATGCTGCGGGTCGTCGCGTTCAGGCTGGCAAAGGAGGCGGAGTAATAGCCGATGCGCGGTGGCGGCGTGCCGAGACGCGCCGCGGTCTGGCGCAGGGCGGCGGCCATGAGCCGGCCGAACTGGCCTTCCGGCAGGATCGCGGCCGTGCGGGTGCGCCCGCTCTCGATCGCGTAGGACACGACCCGGCTGACCTGCTGGTCCGGCGAGATGCCCATCGGCCAGACGCCGGGTTGCGCGATGCTGTTGTCGTTGGTGAAGGCCAGGACATTGACGCCCGCGGCCTGGGCGATCGGCGCAACGGCCTGGGTCTCGCCCTTGGTGAGCGGGCCGAGGATGAGGCCGGCGCCATCATTGATCGCGGCATGCGCGGCGGCGGCGGCGCCCGAGGGCGTGCCGCCGGTGTTCTCGATGTCGAGTCGCGGCGCGCCATGGGTGGAAAAGGCGAGCTTGACGGATTGCTCGATCGACCGGCCGATCCCGGCATAGGGCCCGCTGAGCGGCACCAGAAGCGCCACGGGGCCGTGCCGCTGGCCCAGATCGGGGCTGGTCATGCCCTGGGCCGTCCCCCCGACGTTCGAGACCGGGGGGGACGTCACGGTGCTGCATCCCGCCAGCGCCAGGGCCGCCAAGGTTGCCAATACCAGTGTCACAGGCGTTAATGTCCGGCGTGACATCCGAAACTCCTTCCTCATCATCCGACGCGCTCTCCCGCCGGCAACCCGATCTTGTGCTGGTTTCCACGCCAATCGGCAACCTCGGCGATCTGTCGCCGCGCGCGGTCGGGGCGCTGCGCGACGCCGACATGATATTGTGCGAGGATACAAGGGTTACAGCGCCCCTGCTGGCCCAGCACGGCATCGTCACGAAACTGCAGTCGTTCCATGATCATAACGAGGAATCGCGGACCGCGTCGCTGATCGCGATGATGCAGGACGGGCGGCGGCTGGCGCTGGTCAGCGATGCCGGCGCGCCGCTGATCGCCGATCCCGGATACCGTCTGGTGCGCGCCGCCATCGAGGCGGGGCTCGCGGTCAGCGCCGTGCCGGGGCCGAATGCCGCGCTCATGGCGCTGGCGCTGTCCGGCCTGCCGCCGCATCCCTTCCTGTTCAATGGCTTCCTGCCGCCGCGCGCGGCCGCTCGGCGCAGCGCGCTGCAGCGGGTGGTCGCCGCCGAGCATGCCGGACTGTCGGCGACGCTGGTCTTCTACGAGGCGCCTCACCGGCTGGCCGCCTGCCTTGAGGACTGTCTGGCCGTGCTTGGCGACCGCCCCGCCGCCGTGGGGCGGGAGCTGACGAAGCGATTCGAGGAGGTGCGGCGCGGCGGGCTCGCGGCGCTCGCGGCGCATTACGCGGCCCATGAGGCGCGCGGCGAGATCACGCTGGTGATCGGGCCGGCGCCGCAGACGAGCGCTTCGGAGGAGGAGCTGGACGAGGCGCTCGGCGAGGCCCTCGCGCGGATGACGATCAGGGATGCCGCGGCCTTCGTGGCGCGGGAACTCGACCTGCCGCGCAAGCAGGTCTATGCGCGCGCGCTCAGCCTGAAGGCGGGCTCACCGTGAGCCGGAGCAGTTCCGGATGGAACAGGTAAGGCACCGCATACAGGATCGCGACGCCCAGGTTCACGACGAGCAGCAGGGCGATCGCCTTCCACCAGTTGGTCTTGAGGCCGGTGCGCAGGATGAAGGCCTGCAGCCATAGCATGTAGGCCCCGATCATGCCGGCGGACATCGCGAGCGCGGCCGGCAGGCCGACGCCCATCGACACCAACCCGTCATTGACCACCATGGCGGCCGGGATGAGCACGAAGATGATCCAGATCGACCAGTTGAGCGCCGTGCTGGTGGTCAGCCAGCGTTCCTGCCGGCCGAGCCGCCGCGCGGCGAACTCGACGATCACCGGCTGGAGCAGGACGCCGCAGAGGCGGGAGAGCATCAGCGACGCGGCATAGACCCAGTATCCGCGCAGGCCGAGCAGGGCGGCGCCGACCAGCGGAAACGCGATGAGGGGCGCGATCGATGCGGAAAACGCGGCCGGGGTGTTGCGGAATTCCCGGAACGCCTCGACCCGCCCGAGCGCCAGGCCGACCAGACCGCGCAGCGTGCCGAGGACCGAGGTGGCGAAACCGTCGTTGCCGTTCATCGGAACACGCGGTCCAGGATCCGGCCGTAGATTTCGGCCAGCGCGCGCAGCTCGCTCACCGGCACGGCCTCGTCCACCCGGTGCATCGAGGTGCCGACCAGGCCGAATTCGGCGACGGGGCAGTGCGCGGCGATGAAGCGGGCATCCGACGTGCCGCCGCCGGTGTCGAGCTTCGGCGTGATGCCGGTCACCGCCGCCACCGCCTCGCTGAACAGCGTGGTCACGGGGCCGGGTTCGGTCAGGAAGGCCTCGCCGCTGATGCCGATGTCGCAGGCGGCGCCGGGGGCGTGGCGGGCCACGGTATCGCGGATCCAGGCGGCGAGATCGGGGCCGGTGTGGCGGTCGTTGAAACGGATGTTCAGCCGGGCCGAGGCGCTCGCCGGGATCACGTTGCCGGCCTTGTTTCCGGTATCGACGCTGGTGATCTGCAGCGATGAGGGCTCGAACCACGCGGTTCCCTCGTCAAGCGTCGTGGCGCGCAGGGCTTCGAGTGCCGGAATCAGGCGATGGAGCGGATTGTCGGCCAGATGGGGGTAGGCGACATGGCCTTGCACGCCGCGAACCGTCACATGCGCCGAAATCGAGCCGCGCCGGCCGATCTTGATCGTGTCGCCGAGCCGGGCGCGGCAGGTCGGCTCGCCGACCAGGCAGAATTCCGGCAGGGCACCGGAGGCGGCGAGATGGTCGAGAATGCGCCGGGTGCCGTCCACGGCATCGCCTTCCTCATCGCCGGTGATGAGGAGCGAGATCGTGCCTGCATGATTTGCCGGGCGGGCGGCGAGGGCGGCGACGAAGGCGGCGATGGCGCCCTTCATGTCGACCGCGCCGCGTCCGAACAGCAGGCCGTCCTCGATGACGGCCGCGAAGGGGTCGTGGCGCCACCCCTCGCCCGGCGGCACGACGTCGGTATGGCCGGCAAAGCCGAAATGCGGGCTGCCTGAGCCGCGGCGTGCGACGAGGTTGCTCACCTCGCCGAAGCGCAGCCATTCGATCGAGAATCCCAGGGCGTCCAGCGCCCTCGCGAGAACGGTCTGGGCGCCATCGTCCTCGGGGGTGACCGAGCGGCTGCGCAGCAGGTCCCGCGCGAGGGGAACGGGATCGGCCTCGGTCACGCCCGCAGCAACTCGTTGATCGCGGTCTTCGACCGTGTCTGGGCGTCGACCCGCTTGACGATCACGGCGCAGGCGAGGGACGGGCCCGGAGTTCCGTCCGGCAGCGGCTTGCCGGGCATGGTGCCTGGCACGACGACGGAATAGGCCGGCACGCGGCCATAGATCACTTCGCCGGTCGTCCGGTCGACGATTCGGGTGGAGGCGCCGAGGAACACGCCCATGGAGAGCACGGCGCCGCGCTCCACGATCACGCCTTCGGCAACTTCGGAACGGGCGCCGATGAAGCAGTCGTCCTCGATGATCACGGGGTTGGCCTGCAGCGGCTCGAGCACGCCGCCGATTCCCACGCCGCCGCTGATGTGGCAGTTGCGGCCAACCTGCGCGCAGGAGCCCACCGTGGACCAGGTATCGATCATCGTGTCCTCGCCGACCCGGGCGCCGGCATTGATGAAACAGGGCATCAGCACGGTATTGCGGCCGACATGCGCCGAATGGCGGACGACGGCGCCGGGCACCGCGCGGATGCCGGCGGCGGCGAAGCGCGCATCGTCCCAGTCGCCGAACTTCATCGGGACCTTGTCGAACACGGGCGCGCCGCCGGCGCCCGGCATGGTGCGGTTGGGCAGCAGGCGGAAGGACATGAGGATCGCCTGCTTGAGCCATTGATGGACGACCCAGCCGCCCGGGCCGGGCTCGGCAACCCTCAGTTCGCCCCGATCGAGACGGGCGAGCGCATCGCTGACGGCCTCCCGGTCGGATCCCTGATAGGCCGGACTGAGCTGGTCGCGGCGTTCCCAGGCGGCGGTGACGGCGGCGGCGAGTTGCGTGTGGTCCATCGGCAGGCGTTCCGTATCTTGTGTGGGCGCGACCATGCTGAGCAGGGTCGCGCCTGTCAATCCGGTGGTAATCCGTTGTTTACCTGATCCTGCGAAAACGCATCCATGACGAATCGGGCAGATTTTTCGACGGACTCGTATGCGAATGCTGGTTCGGCAGGCGGCGGAAATGCGGAGCGCTTCGACCGCCTGGTGCGCATGATCGAAAGCCTGGCCGGATTGCCGGATGCGACGACCGCCGGCTCGGCCGCCTGCGCCCTGCTGGCGGCGGAATTCGCCGATTCGGGCGTCTGTGTTGTCGCTCGTCCGGTCCCGCCGCTGACGGGAGCCGAGACCGTTCTGGCCGATTACCCCTACGGCATTGGCCTTGCCGACATGCCGGGGGGCGAATCGATCACCATTCCGGTCGATCTCGGCAACGTGACGGCCGGACGATCGGTCAGCGCCGCGCTCCTGGCATGGCGCAGCCCGGGAGACAGGCGGTTCACCGCAGCGGAAACGGAACTTCTGACCGCGATCGGCCCGCATCTGCGCACGCTCGTCGTGCGCCTGCTCGATGTCGCCGGTGGTGGCAAGCGTAATGCGCTCGACCCCGAAACGGGCTTGTGGCCGTTGCCGAGCTTTCTTGCGCAGGCCGATCGGCGGTTTGACCGGCTCGATATCGAGGAGCGGGTTGGCACCATGTTCGCCATTGGCTGGGTAAAGTCGGGCGGCGCGACCGGCTCCGAGGCGTCGTCGGCGGTCATTCGCGAATCGGCCGAAACGCTGCGTGACATGCTGCGGCCGAGCGACCTGATCGGCCGGATCGGGCCGACCCGGCTTGCCGCCTGGTGTGACGGCGTCGATCACCTGATTGCGGCCGAGCGAGGCGACCGGATCGTGGCAAGGCTTGATGCGATGCTGGCCGGCACCGGCCGTCATGCGGCCATCGGCATCGCGTCGCGCTGGGCGCGTTCGGGCGACGATCCAGCCACCGTGCTTGCCAATGCCCGCGCCGGACTTGAACAGGCACGGCTCACTTCGGCGGCGACAGGCCGGCCAGTGGTGCGGATTTGGCAATCCGAAATTTCCTAGTGTCCCGAATCTGAAATCCATCGGATTTCAGATTCAAAGTAGACGCTAGGAAAATCAATGATTTAGTGGCCTGCTTGTCCCTGAAATTCACCCATGAATTTCAGGGACAGGACGCTGGAGCATCATCTCCGTCAGCGGGTGGTCGGCGGGGCGCTGGCTTTTTTCGATGTTCGAGCGAGATAGCGCGCGATGTTGGCGCGCTGTTTGGCGAAGGTCCGGGCAAATACATGGCCTCCCTTGCCTGTCGCGACGAAGAACAGCGCGTCGGTCTCGGCGGGGTGAAGCACGGCGCGGATCGCTGCGAGACCCGGCGCGCAGATCGGCCCCGGCGGCAGGCCGTGGTGGCGATAGGTATTGTAGGGACTCGCGGTCGATAAATCGTGGTCGTCGACGCGGTGGGTGAGGGCGGTCGACCGGCCATGGGTGACGGCGAAGATCACTGTCGGGTCGGCCTGGAGCATCATGCCCTTGCCCAGCCGGTTCTCGTAGACCCCGGCGATTTTTGGCAGTTCCGCGGGGAGCGGCGTCTCCAGTTGCACGATCGAGGCGAGAATGAGCGCCTGCCGCGGGGATTGCAGCGGCAGGCCCTGGGCGCGCGATGCCCAGGCTTTCGCCAGCGCGGTTCGCATCGCCGTCTGCATGCGGGCAATGATGGCGGCTCGCCTTGTGCCGTAGGTATAATCATAGGTCTGCGGCAGCACGCTGCCCTCGGGCGGCGGTGCCACGTGGCCGGTGGCGTCCGGCAGGGCGTTGATGATGTCGGCGATCTGCACCGAAGTCAGACCTTCGGGGATGGTTGCCTTGTGTTCCACTTCCGGCGCGAAGCGCAGCGTGCGCAGCACCGAACGCAGGCTGCCATGATCGATGAAACGGAATTCGCCGGAGCGGATCGGCCCTTGCCGGCTGGTGAGGAACGCCGCCACCTCGAAGATCAGGGGTGTGCGGATAACCTTCTTCCGCGCCAGCAGCCCGGCGACCTGCCTTGTGCTGCCGGGCGGGATGTAGATGTCGGCGGAGGCCGGGAGCGGGCCCGGGCCATCATAGGCCTGGTTGACGGCCATGCGGCCCAGCTGCAGCAGCACCAGAACGGTGAGCAGCAGGAGGATGAGGCGCCCGCTTCCCCGCATGCCCGCCGGGGCCAGGCTCAGCCTGGCTTGCGGAACAGGATCGAGGCGTTGGTGCCGCCGAAGCCGAAGCTGTTGGACAACACGATATCGATCTTGCGCTGCTGGGCGGTATGGGCGACGCGGTCGATCACGCTGGCGCGGCTCGGCTCGTCAAGATTGAGGGTTGGCGGGGCGATGCCGTCGCGCAGGGCGAGGATCGAGAAGATCGCCTCCACCGCGCCGGCGGCGCCGAGCAGGTGGCCGGTCGCCGATTTGGTCGAGGACATCGCCACGGTCTTCGCTGCGTCGCCGAACAGGTTTTCCACGGCTTCGAGTTCGAGGTCGTCGCCCATCGGGGTCGAGGTGCCGTGCGCGTTGATGTAGTCGACATCCGCCGGCGTGAGGCCGCCGGATTTCAGCGCCGCTTTCATCGCACGGAAGGCGCCGTCGTGATGCGGTGCGGGGGCGGTGATGTGGTGCGCGTCGCCGGACATGCCGTAGCCCGCGATCTCGGCGTAGATTTTCGCGCCGCGCCTCTTGGCGTGCTCGTATTCCTCGAGGAACAGCACGCCAGCGCCTTCGCCCATGACGAACCCGTCGCGGTCCTTGTCCCACGGGCGGGAGGCGGCCTTCGGATTGTCGTTGAACGCGGTGGACAGGGCGCGTGAGGCGCAGAACCCGGCGATGCCGATTTCGCAGACGGCCCCTTCGGCGCCGCCGGCGAGCATAATGTCGGCATCGCCAAAGGCGATGAGCCGCGCGGCATCGCCGACAGCGTGAACGCCCGTGGCGCAGGCGGTGACCGCGGAATGGTTCGGTCCCTTGAGCCCGAACCGGATCGAGACGTGCCCCGACACGAGATTCACCAGGGCGGACGGAATGAAGAAGGGCGAAAGCCGGCGGGCCCGGCCCTCATGCACCATGACGGACGCTTCGTAGATGGTCTGCAGGCCGCCGATGCCGGAGCCGATCATCACGCCGGCGGCGCAACGCTCTTCTTCGGTCTCAGGTGTCCAGCCCGAATCCTCCATTGCCTCGACGGCCGCGGCCATGCCGAGATGGATGAAGCGGTCCATCTTCTTCTGTTCCTTGGGCGGAACCCACTCATTGAGGTCGAATCCGCCATCCGCCCGCGATCCCGCGGGCAGTTCGCCCGCGACCTTGCAGGGCAGCTCCGCCGGGTCGAACCCGGTTATCGGACCGATGCCCGATTCGCCGGCGACCAGACGCCGCCAGACATGCTCGACCCCGACCCCGAGCGGGCTCGCGATCCCCATGCCTGTCACCACGACCCGACGCATGTTCATGTCCCGTCCGCTACCCGACTTATTCGGCTTTCTTTTTCTCGATATAGTCGATGGCGTCCTTCACGGTGCCGATCTTTTCGGCGGCGTCCTCGGGGATTTCCACGCCGAAGGCTTCCTCGAAGGCCATCACCAGTTCGACGGTGTCGAGGCTGTCCGCGCCCAGATCGTCGATGAAGGAGGCTTCCGGGGTCACCTTGGCTTCGTCCACGCCGAGATGCTCGACGACGATCTTCTTAACTTTTTCGGCGACTTCACTCATCGAATTCGTGCTCCTGTAGCGATTATCGATCGTTGGGCGGTTTGAACCGGCGGCGTCGACCATCCCGCCACCGGTCGAATGGATAGCATGCGTTGATCATGCCGCACGAGGCTGGCGTCATGATCGCTGCGAAAGTCCGGCGCGCTTAGCATGGTTCGCCCGGTCGCGCCAACCGCGGCTCAGATCATGGCCATGCCGCCATTCACGTGCAGCACCGCGCCGGTGACCCAGGCGGCCGCGTCGGAGGCGAGATAGGCGACGGAGGCTGCGATATCCTCCGGCTTGCCGAGGCGGCCGAGCGGGATCTTGTCCGCAAGCGAGGCACGCTGCGCCTCGTTCAGGGCATCGGTCATCGCCGTCTCGACGAAGCCGGGGGCGACGAGATTGACCGTGATGTTGCGCGAGGCGACTTCCTGCGCCATCGCTTTGGTCATGCCGATCAGGCCGGCCTTGGCGGCGGCGTAGTTCACCTGGCCCGGGTTGCCGGTGCTGCCGACGATGCTGCCGATATTGATGATCCGCCCGCTGCGGCGGCGCATCATCCCCTTCATGACGGCACGGGAGAGGCGGAACGGCGCGGCAAGGTCGACGTCCATCACGCTGGCCCAGGCCTCGTCCGACATGCGCAGCAGAAGGCCGTCGCGGGTCAGGCCGGCATTGTTCACCAGGATGTCGATGTGGCCGAGAGCCGATTCGGCCGCGGCGATCAGCGCATCGGCGGCCTTCGGGTCGGACAGGTCGGCCGGGCAGACATGGGCGCGTTCGCCGAGTTCGGCGGCGAGCGCCGTGAGGTTTGCCTCGCGGGTGCCGGAGAGGGCGACGGCCGCGCCGAGGCCGTGCAGCGTGCGCGCAATCGCGGCGCCGATGCCGCCGGAGGCGCCGGTGACCAGCGCCGTGCGGCCTTCGAGCGAAAAGAGTTCAGCCGACATGCTTCGCCAACTCCTCGAGTTCGGCAGGTGTGCCGCAGGACAATGCTTCGGCGTCCGGCGCGATGCGCCTCGCGAGGCCGGAAAGCACCTTTCCCGCGCCGAGTTCGATGAAGCGGGTAACGCCGAGCGCGGTCATGGTGGCCACCGATTCGCGCCAGCGCACGGGTGCCGTCACCTGCTCGACGAGCTTGGCCACGATGTCCGCCGGGTCGGTCACCTTGGCCGCGGTCACGTTGGCGATCAGCGGCACGACCGGGGCATTGACCGCAACACCCGCGAGCGCCTCGCGCATCGCCTCGGCCGCGGGGGCCATCAGCGCGCAATGGAACGGGGCGGAGACCGGCAGTTTCAGGGCGCGCTTGACGCCGCGGCCACGGGCGATCTCGATCGCCCGGTCAACGGCGGTGGCGGTGCCGGAAATCACGACCTGGCCGCCGCCGTTGTCATTGGCGACGGAGACGACCTCGTGTCCGTCCGGACCTTCGGCGGCCTCGGTGCAGATCGATTCGGCGGCGTCGAGCTCGACGCCGAGCAGCGCGGCCATCGCCCCCAGGCCGGGCGGCACGGCCTTCTGCATCGCGTTGCCGCGGATCCTGAGCAGGCGGGCGGCATCGGCCAGGGCGAAGGTGCCGGCGGCGGCGAGCGCCGAATATTCGCCGAGCGAATGGCCGGCGACCACAGCCGCGCGGTCGGCAATGCGGATCCCGGCTTCCTTCTCGAGGCAGCGCAGCACCGCGATCGACATCGCCATCAGCGCCGGCTGGGCATTCTCGGTGAGGGTCAGTTCCTCGGCCGGTCCCTCGAACATCAGGCGGGAGAGTTTCTGCTTGAGAACCTCGTCCACTTCCTCGAACACCTCGCGCGCCGGCGCGAAGGCGGCCGCGAGGTCGCGCCCCATGCCCACGACCTGGCTGCCCTGTCCTGGAAAGATGAAGGCGTTTACCGCCATGCTCCGTTTCTCCTGTCGTGTCGGCGACGTGGCCGGCGGCGTTCCGCCCGTCCGGGCGGTCCCGTGTTTACATGCGCTGACGGAGGCGCGGGGTAGATGCAGCGCGCGCGCAAGTCAATCTTTCGTCAACCTCCCGGTATCCATTTGTTCAGAAATGCCGCTCGAACACCCGGATCACGTCGCCCGGCTCGATCAGGGCGGAGACCGGCGCGCGATATTCGCGGGGGGTGCCGCCGGTCACCCGGATCACGCCCACTTCCGATTCCGCCGCCCGATAGGTGAACCCGCCGGCAAGGGAGACGGCGGCCAGCACCGTCATGCCCGGTTCGAACGCATACTGGTCGGGCTTGTTCACCTCGCCGAGGATCGAGAACGGGCGATAGGCCTTCACCTCCACCGCCACGGCCGGATGGCGCAGGATGCCCTTCGCCACCAGCGCGCGCGCGATGGCGCGGCGCAGCGCCGCCGTGGTCCGGCCGGCGGCGCGCACCGGGCCGAGCAGCGGCAGGTCGATCATGCCGGAGGCGTCGACGAGGTAGGTTGCCGTGAGCTGCTTCTGGCCGAACACGACGACGCGCAGACGGTCGCCTGTGCCGAGCCGATAGCCTCCGGGCGGGGCGGGCGGCAGGGGCGGCAGGCCGCTCCAGGCCGCGCAGCCGGACAACAAAGCCGGTGCGGCGAGGGCGGACACGGCCGTGGCGAGCAGATGGCGACGTGTTTCGCGGCGGAATTTCGGCATCACATGCAACCCTCGCCAGAAAATAGGCAAAATATACAACTTAAAATTGACTTAATTTCGTGTCGCAGACAGAATGCACAGGCAAGGGTTGGCTTTGCAAACCGGGCGGGTTTCCGGTGAACAGGAATCGGTTCTGAAATGGACACCGCGGCAAATGCGCGAGACCGGGTCAGGCAGATCGGGGGGACAGCCGATCCGATCGATGCATTGCGCGCCGTTCGCCGCCATTGGCGCCTTGCCGTGCTGGTCGCGCTTGGCCTGCCATTGCTGTCGCTCGGCGCGCTTTCGCGCATGCGGCCGGTATACACGGCGACCGGAACGCTTCTCTACAATCCAGTCGATTTCAACCCGAAGTTGCTACGCGGCGTGGTCGAGACGCGGCAGGTCACCGATGCGCTGATGGCCAGCCAGGCCGCCATTCTGAAAAGCCCGGCCGTGGTGGCGCGCGTCATCGACGGGCTCGATCTGGGCGCGAGCCCGGAATTCGACCCCGCGCGGCAGCGTCCCTCCCTGTTGCGGCGCTGGCTCGGCAGCGCCGGCCCGCCGCTTCCGGTTGCGCCGGACGCGTTGCGCGACGCCGTCACCGCCCGGTTTCACATCGACGTCCCGGCCGGTTCCCAGTTGATCAACGTATCCTTCACCGCCCACGATCCGGCGCTGGCCGCACGGGCGGCGAACGCCGCCATGGCCGCCTATCTCGCCAGGGAACGCCGCGAAAGTCTCGCGGTGCTGGATCGTGCTCAGGCCTGGCTCGGCCAGCGGGCAAAGGCGACGGCGCATCGGCTCGAGGCTCTGGATGTCGCGATCGCGCGCGAACGGGCGCGCAGCGGCACGGTGCGCGGCGCGGGCGCGGCGCCGCTGACGAACGAGGAGGCGGGGCAACTGACCGGCAGCCTTGCGGCCGCGCGGGCCGATCTTGCGGCCGCGCGGGCGCGTCTTGCGGCGTTGAATGGCGGCAGCGAGGCCGAAGCCGCGGCCGCCGTTGCGCCGGAGATCGCGCCGATGCGCGCGAGAGAGGCGGAACTGGCCGCGAAACTGCGCGCGCTCGGCAGCACCGAAGGGCCAAACTATCCCGATATCCGCGCGACGAAGCGCGCCCTCGCCGCATTGCGCGGCCAGATCGCGGCGGAGACGGGGCGGTTGATCACGGCGGACAGGATGCGCGCCGCCGCCGCGGCGGCGCGGGTGAAAAGTCTGAAAGCGGAACTCGCGGCCGTGCGCGACCGGGCGGCGGCGCAGTCGGTCCGGGCGGCGCCGCTGGCCCGCCTCGAGGAAGAGCGCACGGCCGAAAGCGACCTGCTGCGCGCGCAGACCGAGCAGATCGGCACGCTCGAGAGCCATAGCGCGCTGACCCGGCCCGATGCGCGGATCATCGCCGCGGCCACCCGCCCGCTGCAGCCGAGCGGCCCGCGCAGCGCGGCGATCCTCTCCGGCGCGGTCCTGCTCGGGCTCTGCCTTGGCGTGCTGGCCGCTCTGCTGGCGGATTCGCTGAACGGAAGTTTCCGTTCCGGCGGGCAGGTCCGCGAGGCGCTGGAATTGCCCTGCATGGCATTGCTGCCCGAGGTCGGGCGGCGTGAGCGTCGTGGCCTGTCCGTGCCCGACTATGCGCGCCGTTACCCGTTTTCCGCCTTCGCCGAGCAGATCCGCGCGCTGCGAACCGGCCTCTGGCTTGCTCCCGGCGCCCCGCGCAGCCTGGCCGTCACGGCGGCGCGGCCGGGCGAGGGCAAGACGACGCTGGCGGTCAGCCTCGCCCTGTCGGTTGCGGCGAGCGGGGCGCGGGTTCTCGTGATCGACTGCGACATCCGGCAGCCGAGTTTCGACATGATCTTCGGGCTCGGCGGTCTGCCCGGACTGACCGACCACCTCGCCGGGCGAGCGACCCTGGAGGCCGCGATTCATCGACCGGCGCTGGAGGAGGGGGGCAGCCTGCCAGACGTGATGCCCGCCGGGGCCGTGGCGACCGAGGCGCTGGCTCTCTTCATGTCCGACCGGCTGGGCCGGTTGATGGCGGAACTGCACGGGCGCTACGATCTCGTGGTTCTCGATCTGCCGCCGGTCTTCGCCCTGGCGGAGGCGCAGCTGCTCGCGCGCGCCGCGGCCGCCACGCTGCTGTGCATCCGCTGGGGCCAGACCCCGCGGCGCACCGTGGCCGCGGCGCTCGCGCTGCTGGACCAGGGCGGGTTGCGGCTCGCCGGCGCCGCGCTCACGCGGGTCGACGGTCCGCGCCACGCCCGGTCGGGCTTTCCCGATTCGGAACTCTATCATCCGCGCTATGGCGGCTATTTCCGTCTCTGAGGTCGCCGTGCGCGCAAGGCGCCGCCCGGTGCCTGGCGCCGACGCCATCATGATTGGTGTCGCGGCGGCACTGATCCTGTGGCCCGCCCTCGTGAACGGATACCCCCTCATCTTTTCGGATACCGGGACCTACATCTCGCAGATGATGGAGCGGCATCTCGGCTGGGACAGGCCGCCGTTCTATAGCCTGCTCGTTCTCGCCGCCGGGCTTGGGCGGTCGCTCTGGCCCGTGATCGCCGGGCAGGGGCTGCTTGCGGCGGCGCTGATCCGGGCGACGCATCGGCTGCTGAGCCCCGATGCGGGGACGCTCGACAGCGCGCTGCTGCTGGTGATTCTGGCTGCCGGGTCTTCGCTGAGCTGGACCGCGGCGCAGGTGATGCCGGACATCTTCACGCCGTTGATGGTGCTGGCCTTCGCGATCCTGATTCTTGCGCCGCAAGGGGCGGCAGGCCTCATCGTCCCGGCCATGGTGATCGGTCTGGCGATTCTCGTGCATCTGAGCAACATGCCGATCTATGCGGGACTCTGCCTTTGCGTGCTGCCGCTGCGCGCGTTGCGGCAGCGGGTCCGCTGGCGGCCTCTGCTGCTGCCGTTCCTGCTCGGCCTCGCCGGGCTGACCGCCGTGAACGCGATTGCGCGCGGCCGCATTTCGCCCTCGCCCTATGGCGGGACATTTCTGCTCGCCCGCCTGATCGAGAACGGTCCCGCGCGGACGACACTCGCGCATGACTGTCCGAAGGCGGGTTGGGCACTTTGCGCCTATCGTGGCGATCTGCCGCGCACGGCCGATGGGTTCCTCTGGCGGGCGGATAGCCCGCTCTACCGCGCTGGAGGGCCGCGCCGGCTGATCGACCAGACCGATGCGATCGTGCGCCGGACCATCGTCGAGCATCCGGCCGCCGTCCTGGGCGCGGCGATACGGGATTTCGGCCTGCAACTCGTGATCTTTTCGCCGGGCAGTGGCCTGCGTCCCTGGTATGCGACGGCGTGGCAGACGATCCGCCGCGATCTGCCGCAGACGGCGTACGCGGCCTATCTCGCCAGCCGGCAGGCGCGCGGGCGGATGGCGGTGCCGCCCCTGCTTGCGGCATTCGTGCAGGCGCTCGCGGTCGGCGGGATGGGGCTGACCTGTGGCTTCGCGCTCTACGCGGCGGCGGCGCGGCGTCTCAGGCCCGAAGCAGCGTCACTCGGGCTGTTCTGCTGGATCGTCGTCCTGGCGCTCGCGGGTAATGCCGCGGTCACGG
Source organism: Acidiphilium multivorum AIU301 (assembly GCF_000202835.1). NCBI lineage: Bacteria > Pseudomonadati > Pseudomonadota > Alphaproteobacteria > Acetobacterales > Acidocellaceae > Acidiphilium > Acidiphilium multivorum. The sequence continues at coordinate 1,753,091 of NC_015186.1, read as the reverse complement.
GCGCGCTATCGGGCCCGCATGCGCGGTACCAGAGTCGAATGGTGTGGCTGACGGTTCTGGCCGGATGGCTGGTGCTGCGCCAGATTCAGGCCGGATGCCGGTCGCGCCCGACCAGCAACACGACATAAAGTCGGAGGCGCCCGAAGCCGAGGCGGCGGCGCCAGTCGATCATGTGGGTCAGGCGGTGGCGCATGCCGAAATGCAGCTCGATCGCCCGAAGCTGCGCGTCGGAAAAACTCGCCGCGAGGTCGTGCGGCAGCGCATCGAGGAACCGGCCGAGCGGGGCCGAGCGTTCTGGTGCCGGCATGGCCGCATCACTCGGTCATCCGGTCGAGCACGGGAACGGAGCGCAACACCGCCCGCTTCAGCACCACCGGGCCGAGCAGGCCGGCGCTCATCAGCACCGCGGCGAAGGGGAGGAAATGCGTGCCGTTCCAGCCCGTGGCGAGCAGCAGCAGGCCTTTGGCGAGGCCGATGAAGATCGTGTTGAACAGGTAGATCATCAGGGAATACCGTCCGAGCGTTGCCAGTGTCCGGGCGGAGGATAGGCACGGAAATCTTACCAGGGCGTGAAGTGCGGGCATCGCCGTGAGGCCGAGCGTCACCAGGCGCAGATTGAACGGCAGCACGTTGCCGTCGAGCGCGACGAAGGCGAAGCCGGTCACGAAGGCAGCGATCAGCGGCCAGCGCCAGCGGTCGATCCAGCCGGTCCAGCGGTCGCCGAGGGCTCCTGCCGCGAGGCCGGCGCCGAAGAACAGCGCGTAGCGGCCTGTCTCGGCCAGGTAGAGATGCCAGGGCAGGGGGATGAACTGGAACGCGGCGAAGATGCAGATCACCGGCCAGAGGCGGCCGCGGCAGGCGGCGAGAAGCAGCGGCGTTGCCACACTGAGCAGGAAGAGCACCGCGAGGTACCACAGCGAGTAGGCCGGGCTGGCGAGCGGATGCCAGATCGTGTCCGCCAGTCCGCCGAGCAGGCCTTGCGGGGGGTTGTCAACATGGATGAAACGGGCGGCGGCGAGTTTTCCGGCGGTGATCGTGAATGCCATGACGGCGAAGGGGATCAGCAGGCGCCGCGCCCGCGCGCGGATCAGCCCCGGCCATCCCGCCGGCGGCGTTCCGGCATGGCCGGCCAGCCAGGTGACGAGCCCGCTGAGGTAGAAGAAGAACGGCATGTGGAAGCCATAGACCGCCCGGCGCAGCGCCGGATACCAGAGCACATGCGCCGGGTCTTGCCGGGCGACGATATGGCCGAAGACAACCAGCGAGATGGCGAGACCCTTGGCGCGGTCGATATCCGCCCGGCGATTCACGGCAGGGCTGGATGCACGATATGCCCCTCGCCCAGCGCGCCGCGCAGGAAACCGCGGGCGTAGGCGGCCTTGCAGCGCAGCCCGATCTGGCCGGTGCTCGCCGGCGGCCAGAGGCCGAACGGGGCGAGTAGCAGCGCGTGCAGCGCGAGGCGCGCGGCCCGCGCGAGGCGTGGCTCGCCGAGGGCGCCCAGCATCACCGCCTCGGATACGCCGGACCAGTATTGCCGGCGGACCAGCCAGGCGGGGTTGAGGCGCGAGCGGTCGATCTCGTGATGCACCACGAGGTCCGGCGTGAAGCGCACCTTCAGCCCGCCCCGGCGGAGACGGCGGATGATGTAGGTTTCCTCGTTCGAGATCATCAGCCCGGCGCGCCGGCCGAGACAGGTGGGAAACCCGCCGAAACGGGCGAGAACATCGCGCCGGAAGGCGATGTTGGCGCCATAGGGATCGATGTCGGCGACCCCCGGCTCGCTCGGCCGCACCTGGTCGATGATGGTCAGCACGGCGCGCAGCGAGGGCGGCCACCAGCATGGCAACTGAGCCTGCCATTGCGGCAGGATCGGGCCGCCGGTCGCGGCCAGTTCCGGGTCCGCCGCGACGGTGCGCAGCAGCACGGCGCACCAGTCCCGGGCAGGGGTGGCGTCGTCATCGAGATAGGCGATCCACCTGCCCCGCGCGGCCGCGAGGGCGGCGTTGCGCGCCTCGCTCAGTCCGGGTGCGGGCAACCGGACATGCGTGGCACCGTGGCGGGCGGCGGCGGCGCGGATCAGCTCTGCCTCGCGCGGTGCCGAACCGGAGTCGATGACGAGCGTCTCGACCCCCTCGGGCGCGGGTGAAAGCGCCGCGAGGCAGCGTTCGGTCTCGCGGCCGCGGTTATGGGTGCAGATCGCAACGCTGAGGCGTATCGGGTCTATGGCGGCGTCTTGCATGAGTGCCCCTGTTTTTTGCACGACACACAATTAAAGGTTGTGTATACCTGAGCGCAAATGACCGCTGATTGCAATTGATTTGATAGATTTTCCGGCCCTCCTGCGGTGCATTCTTTTTGCACTGCCCGCGCTTGTCGCGGCCGGGGGGGCCGCGCGGGGGGATTCGCTGGGCAGTTTCCTGCCGATGGCGATCCCGGGTTTCGGCGTCGCGCCGGGGGTTTCTGCGCGCTCCCGCCTGCATTCGGGCGATTTTCCGGTCCCCCTTGCGCCGCTCGCGAGCGCCGGACTTGAGGTGTTTCCCCGTCTCGCGGTCGATGCAGGGCTCGATACTGCGCCCGGCGCCGGCCAGGGGATCACGGCGATGGGCATGGTGCGGCCGGAAGTGCGGCTGGCCGACCCCGAACTGGGCCTTGCCGGATTCGCGAATGCCGAGCTGGACCGCTATGCCCGCGATCCCGCCGCCAATGCCAACCGGGTGACGGCGGCGCTCGGCCTCGCCCTGCCGTTCGGGCCGGACCGGATCACGCTCGGTGCCGCCCATGTCAGCACAGCGCAGACGGCGCTGGGACTCGCCGCCAATGGCGGGGCGGCGCCGCTCGACGTGACGACGGATGCCGGCCGGATCGGCCTGAGGTTCGGCTTCGGCGCCTTCGACGCCACGGCGCGGGTCTGGTTCGGACGCGACCGTGTGGCCGCCGGCGGCGTGGGGCCGGCCGGCTTCGGCAGCCGCGCCATCACGCGCGGGCAAGTCGCGCTGGAAACGGCGGATGGCGCGCCACTGCGGGAACTTCTCCTGCTGCGGGCCGGCACGACCCGGTATGCAGGGGCGCTGCCTGGCAGCGGCTTTGCCGACAGTTCGAGCCTTGCCGTGCTGGCCGGCGGGGTGACCGGCGCGCGGGCGCTGTGGCGCCTGCGCGTGGTCGGCGGCGCCGAGCGGATCCGCTATGCGGAAGGGGGACCGGCGTCCGGCATTGCCGTGGTTGGCGACCTGGCGCTGCAATGGACGCCGGATCCGCTGATCGCCGTCGATCTCGATCTGTCGCGCCGAGCGGGAGCGGATGGCGGGTTCGGCGTGCCGGGCAGCATCCTGACGACCGAGCGGCTCGGCCTTGCCGAATCCTATGCGCGCGACCTGCTGTTCACCGTCGATGTCGCCGCGCGGCAGGGGCGGGTTTCCGGCCATGCGGCGACCGAGGCCGACGTGACGGCCGGCGCACTGTGGCGGCTGTCCCGCGCCGTCTCGTTCAGGCCGTCGGCCAGTTTCGCCTTGCGGCACGACCTGCCCGGCTCGGCGCCGCACGAGGCGCGGCTGATGCTATCACTGGTCTGGACGCCATGAGGGGGCAGCGCTTCGCGCCGTTCGGCATCCGTTTCGATCGCCTCGGGCCGGAGGCGGCGCTCGGCTTCGTGCTGCGCTGGGACCGGCGCCGGCCGTTCGGCTATGTCGTGACGCCGAATGTCGATCATCTCGGTCGGTTGCGGCGGGGCGGAGACTTGCGAACGGCTTATGACGATGCCGCGCTGTGTCTGCTGGATTCGCGGGTTGCGGCGGGTCTCGCGCGGATCTGCGGCGTTGTGCCGCCGCCGGTGGTGACCGGGGCGGACCTGCTGGCGGCGGTGATGCCGGCGCTGGAGATGCGCGGCGCGAGGGTGGCGGTCGTCGGCCTCGATGCCGCGGCGATGGACGCCTTCGCCGCATGCTATCCGGGCGTCGATTTCACCCATGCCGAACCGGCCCGCGGGTTCGAGCATGACGAGGCGGCCCTCGGCGCGGTGGTGGACTTCATCGAGCGCGCGCGGGCGGATTGCACGATCCTCGCCGTGGGATCGCCGCGGCAGGAGGTGCTGGCGCAGGCGGTGCGGCGGCGCGGACGCGCCCTGGGCATCGGGCTGTGCGTCGGCGCGGCGCCGCTGTTTCTGTCCGGGGTGCTGCGCCGCGCGCCGGCGCCGTTGCGGGCGGCGGGGCTGGAATGGACATGGCGCCTGATGCGCGAGCCGGCGCGCCTGGCACGGCGCTATCTGATCGACGGACCGCCGGTTCTGCTGGCGCTGGCGCGGGAGTTTCGCCGCCCCGCCTTGCCGGGGGCAGGCAGTTGCGCGATAGACAGGAGCATAATCAACGGGATGGAGGCGCAATGTTCAGGCAGACTGACGCATGACGGCGTTCCGCTCGTCGCTCGATCCGCGCAGCGCCGCGTTTCGGGCGAATCAGGAGGCGATGCGCAGCCTGGTCGAGGATCTGCGCGCCAGGGTGGATGACATCCGCGCCGGCGGCGGTGAAGCGGCGCGGGAGCGGCATGTCGCGCGGGGGAAGCTGCTGCCGCGCGACCGGATCCGCACGCTGATCGACCCGGCATCGCCCTTCCTCGAATTCTCCCAGCTTGCCGGGTACGGCATGTATCACGAGCCGGTGCCGGCCGGCGGTATTATCACCGGGATCGGCCGGGTGTCGGGGCGGGAATGCGTGATCGTCGCCAACGACGCCACGGTGAAGGGCGGCACCTATTTCCCGATCACGGTCAAGAAGCACCTGCGCGCCCAGGCGATCGCGGCGCAGAACCGGCTGCCCTGCCTCTATCTCGTCGATTCCGGCGGCGCCAACCTGCCGAACCAGGACGAGGTCTTCCCCGACCGCGAGCATTTCGGCCGCATCTTCTACAATCAGGCGCAGATGTCGGCGGCGGGGATCGCGCAGATCGCGGTGGTGATGGGCTCCTGCACCGCCGGCGGCGCCTATGTGCCGGCCATGGCCGATGAGAGCATCATCGTCCGCGAGCAGGGGACGATCTTTCTCGGCGGCCCGCCGCTGGTGAAGGCGGCGACCGGCGAGGTGGTCACCGCCGAGGCGCTGGGCGGGGCCGACGTGCATACGAGGGTCTCCGGTGTGGCCGATCATTTCGCCGAGTCGGACGCGCATGCCCTCGGCATTGCCCGGCGGATCGTCGGCGGGCTGAACACCCGCAAGCCGGCGCAGATGGACTTGCTCCCGCCACGGCCGCCGGTGGGGGCGCCGGATGCGATCTATGGCGCCGTGCCGGCCGATCCGCGCACGCCCTATGACGTGCGCGAGGTGATCCGGCTCATCGTCGATGCCGGCGAATTCGACGAGTTCAAGGCGCGCTACGGCACGACGCTGGTGACCGCCTTCGCCCGCATCTGGGGCTATCCGGTCGGCATCGTCGCGAATAACGGCGTGCTGTTCTCCGAATCGGCGCTCAAGGGCGCGCATTTCATCGAACTCTGCGCGCAGCGGGGGATTCCGCTGGTGTTCCTGCAGAACATCACCGGCTTCATGGTCGGGCGGAAATACGAATCCGGCGGCATCGCCAGGGACGGCGCAAAGCTGGTGACGGCGGTGGCCACCGCGAACGTGCCGAAATTCACCGTGATCATTGGCGGCTCGTTCGGGGCCGGGAATTACGGCATGTGCGGCCGGGCCTACGATCCGCGCTTCCTGTGGATGTGGCCGAACGCGCGGATCTCGGTGATGGGCGGGACGCAGGCGGCCTCGGTGCTGGCGACACTCCGGCGCGACAATATCGAGGCGCGGGGCGGCGGGTGGTCGGCGGCGGAGGAGCAGGCGTTCCGGGCGCCGATCGAGGCGCAGTACGAGCATCAGGGGCATCCTTATTACGCCAGCGCCCGGCTGTGGGACGATGGGGTGATCGACCCGGCGGATACGCGGATGGTGCTGGCGCTCGGGCTCTCGGCGAGCCTGAACGCGCCGATCGAGCCGACGCGGTTCGGCCTGTTCAGGATGTGAGGCGATGAGCGAACCGGTTGAATTTTCCCTGGCCGAAGACGGCACCGCGACGATCTCGATGAACCGCCCCGCGCTGCACAACGCGTTCGACGAGGGGATGATCGCGGCGCTCACCGCCGCCTGCCTGCGGGCGGGCGAGGATCCGCGCGTCCGCCGCGTGGTGCTGGAGGGGCGGGGGAAGAGTTTTTCCGCGGGCGCCGATCTCAACTGGATGCGTCGCAGCGCGGCTTACACGGCCGAGCAGAACTACGCGGACGCGCTGGGGCTGGGCCGGCTGATGCGGACGCTGAACGACCTGCCGAAGCCGGTGATCGGGCTGGTGCAGGGGGCGGCTTTCGGCGGCGGCGCCGGGCTTGCGGCGTGCTGCGACATCGTGATCGCCGCGGAGGATGCGAAATTCTGCTTCTCCGAGGTCCGCCTCGGCCTGATCCCGGCGGTGATCAGCCCCTATGTCGTCGCCGCGATCGGGCCGCACCAGGCGCGGCGGTATTTTTGCTCCGCCGAGGTGATCCCCGCGCCGGAGGCGATGCGGATCGGACTCGCGCATATCGTGGCGCCGCGCGACGGGCTGGCGGCGGCGCGGGATGCGATGATCGCGACCCTCGCCCAGGGCGGGCCCGAGGCGCAGGCGGATGCGAAGGCGCTGGTCGGCGATGTCGCGGGCCGGGATATCGATGATGCGCTGGTGAACATGACGGCGCGGCGCATCGCCGATCGCCGCGCGAGCGCCGAGGCGCAGGAAGGCCTGGCCGCGTTTCTGGAGAAACGCGCGCCGTCCTGGCGGGCGGGGTGAGCGCGATGTTCGGATCGGTCCTGATCGCCAATCGCGGAGAGATCGCCTGCCGGGTGATCCGCACGGCGCGGCGGATGGGGCTGCGCAGCATCGCGGTGTTCTCGGATGCCGATGCGGGGGCGGCGCATGTCGCGATGGCGGATGCAGCGGTGCGGATCGGGCCGCCGGCGGCGGCGGAGAGCTATCTCGCGATCGACCGGATCATCGAGGCGGCGCGGCGCACCGGTGCCGAGGCGATCCATCCGGGTTACGGGTTTCTCAGCGAGAACGCCGATTTTGCGGAGGCCTGCGCCGCGGCGGGGCTCGTGTTCGTCGGGCCGCCGGCGGAAGCGATCCGGGCGATGGGCTCGAAATCGGCGGCGAAGGCGCTGATGGAACAGGCCGGCGTGCCGCTGGTGCCCGGCTATCACGGCGCGGACCAGGACCCGGCGGCGCTGGCGCGGGCGGCGGCGGAGATCGGCTATCCGGTGCTGATCAAGGCGTCCGCCGGTGGCGGCGGCAAGGGCATGCGCGTGGTGCGCGCGGCGGCCGATTTCGCGGCCGAGCTCGACCGGGCGAAGGGCGAGGCGCGCGCCGCCTTCGGCGATGACCGCGTGCTGGTCGAGAAATACCTGACGAAGCCGCGGCATATCGAGATCCAGGTCTTCGCCGACACCCACGGCAACGTGGTTTCGCTGCACGAGCGCGACTGCTCGATCCAGCGGCGGCACCAGAAGATCGTCGAGGAGGCGCCGGCGCCGCTGATCGACGAGGCGATGCGCGCGGCAATGGGCAAGACGGCCTGCGACGCCGCGCGGGCGATCGGCTATGTCGGCGCCGGAACGGTCGAGTTCATCGCCGAGGATGGCGCGTTCCACTTCATGGAAATGAACACGCGGCTGCAGGTCGAGCATCCGGTGACCGAGATGATCACCGGGATCGACCTCGTCGAATGGCAGTTCCGCGTGGCCGCGGGCGAGGCGCTGCCCCTGAAGCAGGAGGGGATCGGCCGGCGGGGCCACGCGGTGGAGGTGCGGCTCTATGCCGAGGACCCGGCCCGGGATTTCGCGCCCTCGACCGGCGCGCTGGCGCGGCTGCGCCTGCCGGCGGAGAGCCGCCATTTGCGGATCGAATCCGGCGTGCGCGCCGGCGACGAGGTGTCGGTGCATTACGATCCGATGATCGCCAAGCTCGTCACCTGGGACGAGGACCGGGACGGCGCGCTGCGGCACATGGCGCAAGCGCTGGCGGCCTGCGAGATCGACGGGGTGCAGACCAATCTCGACCTGCTGCGGCGGATCGTGACGCACCCGGATTTTTGCGCGGCCGCGCTCGATACCGGGTTCATCGCCCGGCACGAGGCGGCGCTGCTGCCGGCGCGGGGCGCGCCGCCGGTCGCGGTGCTGGCGGCGGCGGCGCATCGCTGGCTGGCCACGCTGCCGCAAAGCGGCGATCCTTCCGATCCGTGGTCGCCCTGGGCGACGCGCGCGGCCTGGCGGCTGAATGGCGAGCGTTTCCAGGATGTCGTGATCGAGGATGGCGAGGCCACGCACCATCTGCGCCTGCATCCGCGCGACGAGCGGCATTTCCGCCTCGACCACGCGGGGCGGGAGGTCTTCGTTTGCGTCGATGCGGCCGGCGAGGATGAAGTGTCGGTCGAGATCGACGGTATCGTCGCGCGGCTGGGCACGAGCGGCCAGGGGGGACGGATCGTCGTTTTTGCCGATGGCGCGCGCCACGTGCTGGCCGTCGCCGATCCGCACCGCGCGGCGGGCGAGGCGGACGGCGCGGCGGCGCGGGTCACCAGCGTGATGCCGGGCAAGGTCGTGGAACTCGCCGTCGCCGCGGGCAGCGCGGTGCGCGAGGGCGATCTGCTCGCGGTGATCGAGGCGATGAAGGTGCAGTTCCGCATCACCGCCCCGCGGGACGGGGTGATCGCCGCCCTCCATTGCGCGGTGGGCGACCTGATCGAGGACGGCGCCGAACTCATGGCGTTCGCCACCGATACGGACTGAAGGAAAGGACTCGAAATGCTGTGCATCATGGGAACGATCAGGCTGCCGGCCGACCGGATGGCGGCGGCGCGGGCGCCGATGGCGGCCATGATCACGGCCACGCGGGACGAGGCGGGCTGCCTCGAATACGCCTTCGCCGAAGACGTGCTTGATCCCGGGCTGATTCGCGTCAGCGAGCGGTGGACCGATCGGCAGGCGCTCGACGCTCATGCCGCATCGGCGCATATGCGGGCCTGGCGCGCGGCGCTGCGGGAGATCGGCGTGCTCGATCGCGACCTGACGCTCTACGACATCGGTCATCCCCGCCCGCTCTGATCGTGCCGCTTGCCATCCGTCGGGGATTGTGCGATTGGCCGCTCTTCCCTGCCGGGCGGATGGCATTTCGCCCGGCTATGCCCGTTTCCATGGGGGAAATAGGCGCTCACCGGCGCCGGGGCTGAAACCAACCACAGGGGGACATATGCCGCTATACGAATGCGTGCTGATCGCGCGCAGTGAAATCACGCAGCAGCAGGTCGACACCATCGCCGACGCGGTGACCGCCCAGGTCGAGAGCGAAAGCGGCGCGGTGAAGAAGCGCGAATACTGGGGTCTGCGCAATCTCGCCTACCGCATCAAGAAGAACCGCAAGGGACATTACGTCCTGCTCGGGCTCGATGCCGAACCGGTGACGATCAGCGAGATGGAGCGCCAGCTCGGCCTGAACGAGGACGTGTTGCGCTTCATGACCGTGCGCGTCGAGGACATCGACGAGGCGCCGTCCGCGCCGCTCGCGCGCCGCGGCGAGGACCGTGATCGCGACCGCGGGTTCCGCGGGCCGAAGCCCGCCGGCCGCTTCGATTCGGGCCGCCGGCGCGGCGCCGATGATCGCGAGGAATACCGGGCGCGCGACGAGTATCGTTCGGACCGCGACGAAGATCAGAACGAGGAGAACTGAGCCATGTCCGACAGCATCGAGACCGCGCCGGTCAATACCCCGGCCGCCCGTCGCACCGCGGTCGGCGCGCGCCGTCCGTTCTACCGCCGCCGCAAGGCCTGCCCGTTCTCCGGCCCGAACGCGCCGAAGATCGATTACAAGGACGTCCGGCTGCTGTCGCGCTTCCTCTCGGAGCGCGGCAAGATCGTGCCGAGCCGCATCACCGCCGTTTCGGCCAAGAAGCAGCGCGAACTCGCGCGCGCCATCAAGCGCGCCCGCTTCCTCGCCCTGCTCCCCTACGTGGTCGATTGAGGAGCTAGCATCATGGCACAAGTCGAACTGATCCTGCTCCAGCGCGTCGAGCATCTCGGGCAGATGGGCGAAGTGGTGAAGGTGAAGCCGGGCTATGCCCGCAACTTCCTGCTGCCCCAGGCCAAGGCCGTGCGCGCCACCAAGCAGAACCGCGAGCGCTTCGAGCGTGAGCGTGCCCATCTCGAGGCGCAGAATCTCAAGCGCCGCGAGGAGGCCGAGCGCGTCGCCGAGCGCGTCGCCGGCCTGACCGTGACGCTGATCCGCCAGGCCAGCGACGCCGGCTCGCTCTACGGCTCGGTGACGTCGCGCGACATCGCCGATGCCTGTGGCGAAGCGAGCCTCGGCATCACGCGCAGCCAGGTCCTGCTGGTCCACCCGATCAAGACGCTGGGCCTTGCGACGGTTCGCGTGGCGCTGCATCCCGAAGTGCTGATCGATGTCGTCGTCAACGTCGCGCGCTCGCCGGAAGAGGCGGAGAAGCAGGCGCGTGGCGAGGCCATCATGCGCGAGGAAAGCGAGTACGAACTGGAGACCGGCGAGGAAGTCGCCGAGGGGCCGGAACAGACCGCCTGACCGGCATCCCGGGCTTCCAGTGCTGATGAACGGCGTCGGTCCGCGGACCGGCGCCGTTTTTCCGTTTATGCAGCTCTGGTAGCCATTCTGTCGTTTCCCTCTTTTCCGACGGGGCGTCAGTTACCAAATCCTTGCCGGGTTCTTCAGCCGGCGGAGATTGGTCATGCGGATATTACTGGACAACCTGTTGAAACGCCTGGTCGCCCACGGCGATCTGAGCGTGATCTGGCCGGATGGCGCGATCTCCCATTACGCAGGCCGCCCGGGGCGGGCGGCAACCCTCGCGATCCGCGATCCCGCCATCATCCGCCGGCTCGTCACCGATCCGGCCATGGCGCTCGGCGAAGGCTACATGGAGGGCGCGCTCGATCCCGTCGACGGCTCTATCTATGACGTTCTGCATGTCCTGCTCTCGAGCGTGCAGGAAAGCGAGGGACGCATTCCGGCGCTGCGGCTGCGCAACGCGTTCGGGCGCGTGTTCCGCCCGCTGGCGCAGCTCAACAATGCCCGCCGCTCGAAGCGCAACGTCGCGCATCACTATGATTTGAACGGCCGGCTCTACGCGCTGTTCCTCGATCGTGACCGGCAATATTCCTGCGGCTATTTTCCGCGCGGCGACGAGACGATCGACGAGGCACAGGCGGCGAAGAAGCGGCATATCGCCTCCAAGCTGCTCCTCGACCGGCCGGACCTGGAAGTTCTCGACATCGGCTGCGGCTGGGGCGGCATGGCGCTGACCCTGGCGCGCGACTATGGCGCGCGGGTGACCGGGATCACCCTTTCCGAGGAACAACTCGCGGAGGCACGCCGCCGCGCCGAGGCGGAGGGGCTCGCCGATCGCGTCAGTTTCGAACTGATGGACTACCGGGCGATGACCCGCGAATTCGACCGCATCGTGTCGGTCGGCATGTTCGAGCATGTCGGCGTGCCGAATTATCCGAGTTTCTTTGCCACGGTGCAGCGGTGCCTGAAGCCGGACGGGGTTGCCCTGCTGCACGCGATCGGCCGCTTCGACGGTCCTGACGTCACCAGCCCGTGGCTGGCGAAATACATTTTCCCCGGCGGGTATTCGCCCTCGCTGTCCGAGGTGTTCGCGCCGCTCGAACGGTCCGGCCTGCGCAGCACCGACATTGAGATCCTGCGGCTGCATTATGCGAAGACGCTCGCCCACTGGCGCAAGCGCTTCGCCGCCAACCGCGATGCCATCGCCTCGCTGTACGACGAGCGGTTCTGCCGGATGTTCGAGTTCTACCTTGCAGGTTCGCAGCTTGCCTTCGAGGTGCAGGACCACATGGTCTTCCAGATCCAGCTGGCCCGCCGGCAGGACGCGGCTCCGCTCACGCGTGACTACATGATCGACGCCGAGCGGGCGGCTCAGTCCCTGAGCCGCTCGATATCGGCGCCGCACGCGGCGAGCTTGCGCTCGACGGCCTCGTAACCCCGGTCGAGGTGATAGACGCGGTTGACGATCGTCTCGCCCTTCGCGGCGAGACCGGCGAGCACCAGCGAGAACGAGGCGCGTAGGTCGGTCGCCATCACCGGCGCGCCGGACAGCCCCGGCACGCCGCGCACGATCGCCGATGAACCGTGGACGTTGATGCGCGCGCCCATGCGGTTGAGCTCGGGCACATGCATGAAGCGGTTCTCGAAGATCGTCTCGGTGATCATCGAGGCGCCCTCGGCCACGGCCATCAGCGTCATGAACTGCGCCTGCATGTCGGTCACGAAGCCGGGGAAGGGCTCGGTCATCGCATCTGTGCCATGCAGCCCGTTGCGCCGGCTGACGGTGACGCCCTCGGCCACTTCCGTCACATCCACGCCCGCCTCGCCGAGCGTGGAGGCCAGCGCGCCGAGGTCGAACATCCGTGCGCCGCGGAGCAGAACGCCGCCGCCGGTGATGGCCGCGGCACAGGCATAGGTGCCCGCCTCGATCCGGTCCGGCAGGATGGTGTGCCGCGCGCCGTGCAGAGCCTTCACCCCGCGAATGGTAAGCCGGTCCGAGCCGATTCCGCTGATATCCGCGCCCATCTTGTTCAGGCAGTCGGCGAGATCGCCGATCTCCGGCTCGCGGGCGGCGTTGACCAGCACGGTCTCGCCCTCGGCGAGGGTGGCGGTGAGCAGCAGCTGCTCGGTGGCGCCGACCGACACGAAGGGAAAGGTGATGGTCGCGCCATGCAGCCCTTTGGGCGCGCGGGCGTTGATGTAGCCGCCATCGAGGGCGATCTCGGCACCCATCGCCTCCAGCCCCTTGAGGTGCAGGTCGACCGGGCGGGTGCCGATCGCGCAGCCGCCGGGCAGCGACACGCGGGCCTCGCCGGTGCGCGCCAGCAGCGGGCCGAGAACCAGGATCGAGGCGCGCATCTTGCGCACGATGTCGTAGGGCGCCTCGGTATTCGTGATGGCGCCGCCGACCGATAGCTGCTTTGCTCCGGTTTCCTCGACGGCGATGCCATGTTGCGCGAGCAGTTGCGCCATGGTCGCGACGTCGGCGAGGGCCGGAACGTTCTCGAGTTCCAGCCGCTCGTCGGTGAGCAGGCCGGCGACCATCACCTTGAGCGCCGAATTCTTGGCGCCCGAAATGTCGATGACGCCTTCCAGCGGCCGACCGCCGCGGATGCGGATTCTATCCATGAAGCCTCACAGTCTGGGAAGCGAAACGCCGCGCTGGCGCATGTATTTGCCGGCCTTGTCGGCATAGCTGGTTTCGGGCGGCGCAGAGCCCTGCAGGAAGAGGAACTGGCAGATCCCCTCGTTGGCGTAGATCTTGGCGGGCAGGGGGGTGGTGTTCGAGATCTCGATGGTCACCTGTCCCTCCCATTCGGGTTCGAGCGGTGTGACGTTCACGATGATGCCGCAGCGCGCATAGGTCGATTTCCCGAGACAGATGACCAGCACATCGCGCGGGATGCGGAAATATTCGACCGTGTGCGCGAGCGCGAAGGAGTTGGGGGGGATGATGCAGACGGGCCCCTTGCGGTCGACAAAGCTGTCGGATGAAAAATTTTTCGGATCGACAACAGCGGAATCGACATTGGTGAAGATCTTGAAGTCGTCGGCAACCCGGGCGTCATAGCCATAGGACGACAATCCGTAGGAGATCACCCCGTCGCGCTTCTGGGTTTCGACGAAGGGATCGATCATCCCGTTCGAGACAGCCTGCTCGCGAATCCAGTGGTCCGGCATTACCGGCATGGGCTGTCTCCGTCAGCGGCTTCGGGCCTGACTGCGGGCTGAGCGGCGCGTTCACGAAGTTGCTGCTTGCGGCGCCAGAGATTGGCGCGCAGAGCTTCAGCCTCGCGCTGCCTTCGAGCTGCCGCGGCCGCCTCGGCGTCGCTGCGAGTATCTTTTGTGCTGCCGGTCATGGCAGGACAAAGCGGAATTGCAGGGATGCCGTCAAGTGCCGCGCTTGCGCCGGGCGGCTCCTTTGGATATACCGCCCGGCAACGCGGCGCTGTCATAGCTCAGGGGTAGAGCACCTCATTGGTAATGAGGAGGTCGAGGGTTCAATTCCCTCTGACAGCACCATAAAATCAAGCACTTAAGTGGTGATTTCCGGTTTCCGAATGTCACCTCGGGTATAACTGTGCTTCACATGTGCTGAAGAAATCTCCGGCAGCGTGAACGCCTCATTGCGTATCGCCCGCGCCCTCCATGTGCGCTGCCGGCTGTCGCATGCGGCGAGATTGCTCACCACGATTGATTATTTGATTATTCTGGCCAGCGTGCGCCGGACTGCCGCCTCTGCAACAACGTGCGCATCTTCGATGCCCTTCTGCGAAAAGCGGTTCGATTTCTGAGGGCTATCTGGCGGACCCGGCGCGATTCGAACGCGCGACCTTTGCCTTCGGAGGGCAACGCTCTATCCAGCTGAGCTACGGGTCCGGCAACGTCCGCATAGCGCGGATTGGATCTGGGCTCAATGCCCTTCGGCCGTTGGCGGCGCAAGTGGAGGCCGTCCTCTTCGCTGGCGATAGGCATCGGGGGTCTTTGGCGGTATTGTGGCGATCGTTCACACAGCGCGTGAGGTGTTCATGTCCGACTCAGCGGGCGCGATAGATTTCGAGATGATTCAGGTTCGGGAGCGAACCGTCGCTTGTGACGGGGGAGGCGGCCCGTTGGGGCATCCGCGCGTCTATCTGAAGATTGAGGATCGCGAAGTCACCTGTCCTTATTGCTCCCGCCACTATGTCCTGACTGGAAATGTAACGCCGGGCGAGGGGCATTGACCAGGCGGCTGGTTCTTGTCGATGGCTCCGGGTTCATTTTCCGGGCCTTCCATGCCTTGCCGCCGATGACGCGGGACGATGGCACGCCCGTCAACGCGGTCTTCGGGTTCTGCAACATGCTGGCCCGGTTGCTCAAGGAGCATACAGGCACGCATCTCGCGGTGATTTTCGATGCCGGACGCACGACGTTCCGGAACGAGATCGATCCGCGGTACAAGGCGCACCGCCCTGAACCTCCCGAGGAACTGGTGCCGCAATTCGCCCTTGTGCGCGAGGCGACCCGCGCCTTTGCCGTGCCGGCTATCGAGTTGGACGGGGTCGAGGCGGATGACCTGATCGCCAGCTACGCCGAGGAGATGAAGAAGGCCGGGGGCGAGGCCGTGATCATCTCATCCGACAAGGATCTGATGCAGTTGCTTGATGCCCATGTGTCGATGCTGGACCCGATCAAGTCCACGCCGATCGGGCCTGACGAGGTCGTCGCGAAGTATGGCGTCACCCCGGAGCAGATGGTCGATGCCCAGGCGCTGATGGGGGACTCGGTTGACAACGTTCCCGGTGTACCGGGAATCGGCCCCAAGGGAGCGGCTCAGTTGATCGCCGAGTTCGGCGATCTCGAATCCATTCTCGCGGCAGCCGCTTCGGGAACGATGAAGCCGTCGAAACGACGCGAATCACTGGTGGCGTATGCCGAAGAGGCGCGGATTTCCCGCCGGCTGGTCGAATTGCGACGGGACGTTCCCTTGCCGGTTCCGATCGACGAGCTGGCGATCGCACCGCTGCACGACGGCATGCTGAACGACTTCCTGGATGCTCAGGGCTTCAAAAGCATCAAGGCCCGACTCGGGCTTGATGGCGTGGCGAAGCGGAACGGCGAGCGTCTTGCCGAAGCCGCCGGTGCGGCCGATGCGCCGGCGCCGGCCGCACCCGCGGCTGATGCGCCGTTCGGCCCCTATGTCACGATCGACAGTGAGGCTGAACTCGACCGCTGGATTGCCGAGATCAGGCATGCCGGCCGTTTTGCGATCGACACCGAGACGACCGGTCTCAATCCTCGGCATGCGAAACTGGTCGGCATCTCGGTCGCGACCGCGCCCGGCCGGGCGGCCTACATTCCGCTCGGGCACGAGGATGGCCCGCAACTGCCACGCCCGCTCGCGCTCGAGCGGCTGGCGCCGGTTCTGGCCGATCCGTCGATCCTGAAAATTTTCCACAACGCGAAATTCGATCTGCACGTTCTCGAGCGTGCCGGCCTCGCGGATGCGACGCCGGTGGATGACACGATGCTGATGTCCTACACGCTCGGCGCCGGCCGGCATGGGCATGGGATGGACGAGTTATCGGCGTTGCATCTCGATCATCGGCCCATTTCCTACGATGAGGTGACAGGAACCGGCCGTAGCCGGGTTTCCTTCGCGGCCGTGCCGATCGATCGTGCTACCGCCTATGCCGCTGAGGATGCCGATGTCACGCTGCGCCTCTGGCTGCTGTTGCGGCCACGGCTGCGTACGGAGGCGGCGCTCGCGCTCTATGAAACGATGGAGCGCCGCTTGCTATCCGTGCTGCTCGGCATGGAACGTGCCGGCATCATGGTCGATCGCGCCGATCTCGAGTCGATGTCCGCCGAGTTTGCCCGGCGGATGGACGATATCCAGCGGGAGATCGAGAAACTCGCCGGCCGCGCCTTCAATCCCGGCAGCCCGAAGCAGCTCGGGGAAATCCTGTTCGACGAGATGGGGCTGCCCGGCGGCAAAAGGACCAAGACGGGCGCCTGGGGAACCGACGCAACCGTCCTCGAGGAACTGGCCGCATCCGGTCATGATCTGCCGGTCCGCGTGCTGGAATGGCGGCAGTTGCAGAAGCTGAAATCCACATACGCCGACGCCCTGGTCGGCGAGATCGATATCGCGGATCAGCGGGTCCATACCAGTTTCTCCCAGGCGATCACGACGACGGGACGGCTTTCGTCAAACGAGCCGAACCTGCAGAACATCCCGATACGGACCAGCGAGGGCGCGCGGATACGCCGAGCCTTCATCGCCGCGCCCGGCAAGGCGCTGATTTCCGCCGACTATTCGCAGATCGAACTGCGGCTGCTGGCGCATGTTGCCGATATTCCGGCGCTGAAGGAGAGTTTTGCCAAAGGCGAGGACATCCATGCCCGCACGGCCGCCGAGGTGTTCGGCCTGCCGATGGAGGGGATGGATCCGATGGTCCGGCGCCGCGCGAAGGCCATCAATTTCGGCATCATCTACGGCATTTCCGCCTTTGGTCTAGCCCGCCAGCTCGGGATCGAGAATAGCGAGGCCAAGCGCTTCATTGATGCCTATTTCGCGCGCTATCCGGAAATCCGGCGCTACATGAACGAGACGGCGGAATTCGCGCGCACGCATGGCTATGTTCTCACGCCCTTCGGTAGGCGCTGCTATGTTCCTGGAATCACAGAGAAAAATCCGGCGCGGCGAGGTTACGCGGAACGCCAGGCGATCAATGCGCCGTTGCAGGGAGGGGCGGCCGACATCATCAAGCGTGCGATGGTGCGCCTTCCCGCGGCGATCCGAGATGCGGGACTGGATGCCGTGATGCTGTTGCAGGTGCATGACGAACTGGTCTTCGAGGCGCCAAAGGATCAGGCAGAGGCGACGGCGAAGCTCGCATGCGCGGTGATGCAGGGGGCGGCATCGCTTTCGGTGCCGCTGCTGGTGGAGACCGGGATCGGCGCGAACTGGTCGGACGCGCACTGAGCAAGATGCAGGCGACCTTACTCCGGCCGGTTGAACCGTTGCCTCGTGACGCCGTGATGCAGCCGCGCCAGGGCGTCTCCCAGCGGTCCATCGGGCAGTCCGGCCGGTGGCGCGCTGGCCTTGTGTCGTGGTCGAAGCGGTCGAGTTGTCGCGGGGATGATCATGTCGGTGAAGCGCAGCCGTTGGACGGGCGCGCCGCCGAGGGCAAGATTGATCTTCCCGATCAGGGTCGGGGCGAGATGCTGAAGCGCCAGCGCGTCTGGCCCCGCGCAGCCGATCGTCAGCGTACCTGCGGCGAATTTGACGGGGTGGCTGCAAGACGAAATTTCCGGTCCGGCAATATCGCCCCAGTCGGCGATCAGCGTGCCGAGCACCGAGCCTCGCCGCCGAAGGGCCGGCCGCAGCACGGGGGCAAGCAGGGCTGCGATGCCGCGCGGCGCGTTGTGCCGCGGCGCTTCCGGTGCCGGCATCCTGGGTCTCGCCGGCGTTTTTCGTGAGTCCGTCCCTGCCATCCGCCGAAAATCTGCTCCGCTGGTATCATGTCCACCGGCGCATCCTGCCTTGGCGCGCCGGCCCGGGTTCCCTGCCCGATCCCTATCATGTCTGGCTGAGCGAAATCATGCTGCAGCAGACAGTCGTGGCGACTGTCATACCTTATTTCCATCGCTTCATCGAGCGTTTCCCCACGATCAGCGACCTCGCGGTCGCAGCTGATGATGAGATTCTGGGCCTGTGGGCGGGGCTTGGCTATTACGCGCGGGCACGCAACCTGATCCGCTGCGCGAGGGCCGTCGCCGAGGCGGGTGGGTTTCCCGTCACGCTCGACGGGCTACGTGCGCTGCCCGGCATCGGCCCTTATACGGCTGCGGCGATCGGCGCGATCGCCTTCGATATTCCGGTGGTTCCGGTGGACGGCAATGTCGAGCGGGTTACCGCCAGGATGTTCGCGATCGAGGAGGCGTTGCCCGCGGCGAAGGACGCGATTGCGGTCGCCGCTGCCCGCCTTGGCGCGCAGGCGGCAGCGCAATCCAGACCAGGTGACTTTGCGCAGGCATTGTTCGATCTCGGAGCCACCGTCTGCACGCCGCGCAGTCCGTCGTGTATGGTCTGCCCGTGGCGCGACGGATGCGCGGCACATGCCCGGGGGCTGTCCGCCGACCTGCCGCGCAAGGCGAAGCGCGCGGCGCGGCCCGTGCGGCGCGGCACCGTGTTCGTGATGCAGGATCGATCCGGCATGATTGGCCTGCGCCGGCGGCCACCACGCGGATTGCTCGGAGGGATGCTGGAGGTGCCGGGCACGGATTGGGAGGCGACAGCTCCGCCCCCGGTGCCGCCATGCGCTGCGCATTGGCTTGATGCCGGCACGATCGTTCACGTTTTCACCCATTTCGAGTTGCGCCTCACCGTGAAGGTGGGCCGCGTCGCGGCGCTACCCGGCGGGATCGTCGCCGCGCCGCCCGATACGCCTCTGCCGACCGTGATGCGCAAGGCGCTGGAGGCCGGGCTTGCTGTTCTCGATGAGCGGTCGCCGAAATAAAAAGCTGCCCCGGACATGAAGTCCGGGGCGAGTTGACAGGACGGGTGCCGGCCCGATGCCGGCACCGCGGGGGAACTCGAAGGGATCAGCGATCCGGTGCGCTGACGGCCCAGCTGTGATGGTGCACCAGCCCGTCGTCGTGATCGTGGCCATGGTCGATAGCCGGCGTTTCGTCACGGAACTGTTCGGTTTCGGTGCTGCCGGCCATTGCCGTGGTCGAGGCCTGGCCTGCGGAGATCGCGACGGCAACGGCGTCGAAGTAGGAGGTGCCGACCTCCCGCTGATGGCGCGTCGCCGTGTAGCCGTCCTTCTCGGCGGCAAACTCCGCCTGCTGTAGCTCCGAATAGGCGCTCATGCCGCGGGCGGCGTAGCCCTTGGCGAGCTGGAACATCGAGTAGTTCAGTGAATGGAAGCCGGCCAGGGTGACGAACTGGAACTTGTAGCCCATGGCGCCGATCTCGCGCTGGAAGCTCTCGATCTTTTCCGGCGAAAGCTTCTTGCGCCAGTTGAAGCTCGGCGAGCAGTTGTAGGCCAGCATCTTGCCGGGGAACTGCTTATGGATGGCTTCGGCGAACTGCCGGGCCTCCTCGAGATTGGGTTCGGAGGTTTCCCACCAGAGCAGGTCGGCATATGGCGCGTAGGCGAGTGAGCGGGCGATCGCGTATTCCACGCCGATTCCCGGCTTGATCCGGTAGAAGCCCTCCGGCGTGCGTTCGCCGGTCAGGAACGGGCGGTCGCGCTCGTCGATATCAGCGGTCAGAAGCTGGGCCGCGTGGCTGTCGGTGCGGCAGAGCAGCACGGTGGGGACGCCCTCGACGTCGGCGGCCAGACGGGCCGCGTTCAAGGTGCGGATATGCTGGGCGATGGGCACCAGCACCTTGCCGCCCAGATGGCCGCACTTCTTCTCGGAGGCGAGCTGGTCCTCGAAGTGAACGCCAGCCGCCCCGGCCTCGATCATGGCCTTCATCAATTCATAGGCGTTCAATGCACCGCCGAACCCGGCCTCTGCATCCGCAATGATCGGCGCCATCCAGTATTGCGACGAATCGCCTTCCATGCGGGCGATCTGGTCGGCGCGACGTAGCGCGCTGTTGATGCGGCGGACCACCATCGGCACCGAGTTCACCGGATAGAGCGACTGGTCGGGATACATTTCTCCCGACAGGTTCGCGTCGGCGGCGACCTGCCAGCCGGAGAGATAGATTGCCTTCAGCCCTGCCTTTACCTGCTGCATGGCCTGATTGCCGGTGAGCGCGCCGAGCGTGTTCACATAGGGTTCGGTCTTCAGCAGATGCCAGAGGCGGTTGGCGCCCATCTCGGCGAGCGTGTGGCGTACCCTGAACGATCCCGCGAGCTTCTCGACATCGGCCGGCGTATAATCGCGCTTGATTCCGGCAAATCGGCCGGGGGCGACGGAGAGCCCACCCGGAATGCCTTCCGGGGAATGGGCCGGGTTGGGGAAATTTGACATGACACTCTCCTTTGCCGTGGCGGCGAATTCACAGACGCTCAAGTCGCGCTGATGAGTGAATTATTTACGCTGCAACCGCGAATGTCATTGCCAAAAATGGCATTAAATGATGAAATGCGTCGCTGAATTGACCGTAAAATTTTACAATATGTAAAATCTGAAAAATCCACCTGCTCGACGAGGCTGCTCGCATGTCCAAGCCGTTAATCGGTCGTATCGTTCGCCGCCTGCGTCAGGAACACGGCCTGACGCAGCAGAAACTGGCGAGCCGGCTGGGCATCTCGACCTCGTATCTCAATCTGATCGAGCATGATCAGCGGGGCGTGACGGCTGCGCTGCTGATCAAGCTGACCGAGACGCTTAAGGTGGATCTTGCTGCGCTTTCCGGCTCCGACGAGCGGCAGGTGGAACAGGCGTTGCGGGAAGCGTTCGCCGACCCGCTGATCGGGACGGAGTCGGTGCCCGATTCCGAAGCGCAGATGATCGCCGCATCCGCCCCCGCGGCAGCCCAGGCGATGCTTGGTCTGTATCGCGCGTTCCAGGCGGTCAGGGAGGAGACCGGCGGGATCACGCTCCCGTCCGGCCGCAAGATCCTGTTGCCGAACGAGGAAGTGCGGGATGTCTTTCATGAGCATGCCAACCACTTTCCCGAGCTTGAGGAGGCCGCAGAGGCGCTCGGGGCGGAACTGCCGGCAGCGACGCTGGGGATGAATCACGCCTTGGCGGAGCGGCTGCGCCACAAGCATGGGCTTGTCGTTTCCGTGGCGCCCCTGCCGGGGGCACTGCGCGTGTTCGATCCCGCGCGGCGGCATCTTGTCCTGTCCGAGACCCTCCCGCGGGAGAGCCGCGGATTTCAGATGGCCTTCCAGCTTGGCCTGTTCGAGGCCCGTGATCTGATCGAACAGGTGGTCCGACGGGCGACCCTCACCACACGCGATGCGGGGGAGTTGCTGCGGATCGGACTGATTAATTATTTCGCCGGCGCCGTCCTGATGCCCTATGTGCCGTTCTTGGCTGCAGCCCAGGAATTGCGGCACGATGTTGAACATTTGGCGATGCGCTTCGGTGTCTCATTCGAGCAGGCCTGCCACCGCCTCTCCACGCTCCAGCGCCAGGGGGCGCGCGGCGTGCCGTTCTTTTTTCTGCGCGTTGACCCTGCGGGGAATGTCTCGAAGCGATTTTCCGCCGCAGGGTTTCCGTTCGCACGTTTTGGCGGCAACTGCCCGCGCTGGATCGTGCACTCGGCGTTTGCGACTCCCGGGACAGTCCGGGTGCAGGTGGCGCAACTGCCGGAGGGCGCAACATATCTATGTTTCGCGCGCACGATCATTGCCTCGCCCGCGCATTGGGGCGAACCGCCGGCCACGCGCGTTGTGGCGATGGGGTGCGACATCGGCCGTGCCGGCGAGGTCGTTTATGCTGACGGGCTCGATCTGGACCGCGCGGCGGTAGGGATTGGCCTGTCCTGCAGGCTTTGCGACCGGCCCGATTGCCGCTCCCGCGCCTTCCCGCCGCTGGCCCATCGCCTCGCGCTTGATGTTTCGACGACCAGTGCCAGCCCCTACCGGTTCAAGCCAGCAAGTGGAGGCGGTAGCCAATAGCGACCGGACCGGTTTCCGTTTTGCCCGTGCCGCTGCCGGCACCATCCGTGACCAAACGCTCAGCGGAGAAAAAAAGGACCGCCGCCGCCCGGGAAGAGATACCGGCTTGCGAAAGTGGTTGCCTCTGCAGCAATCGGGACAGGCGGGAAATGTGCAAGGATTGAAAGGGTGCGCGGCGGAGGGAGGGTAAATTCCGCGCCTTTCGCGGCGGCAAGGGCTGCTGGCCGATTGCCATGACGCAAGGCGAGGCTGATCGTCACCATTGAATTGATGACGGTCTGCGATAGTGTGCCCGGCCTGATGCCGAGTATCGCCCGCACCGCGCGACGCGCCCGCAGCATCTGGAGCTTGGCAAGACTATTCATTGAGACCCAGCGGCCGCCGGTGGCAAATTGTCCGGCCATGGCGTCGAGCGAGGCGACGGCAAGCGCCATTTCGGCCGGTCGTCCCTGCATGGCTTTGGGGTGGGTGAATGACCAGCGCGCTTCGTTGGTTGCCGCGATCGCCGGATCTTCGCCAATGACCCGACCGTCGAAGGCATTTGCCGGGAGATAGCCGGTGGATGGAGGAGGCGTTTCGAGTGCGCAGCCGGAAAGGCCAAGACTGACCAGACCGATGAATAGACTGGAGCGGATCGCCTGGTGCATGGCATGTCTCCAATGCCGTGCCGATAAGATCAGACCGGCTTGAGCCCGTTGCGGAAGCGCGCCGCAAGTTCGACGTAATGCGGTGCCGTCAGATCATATTGGGCACGTTCCTCATTCGTCATCACCCTGACCAGCCGGGCAGGTGATCCCATCCAGAGTTCGTTGCGGCCGATGCGCTTGCCTGGCGTCAGCAGGGAATGCGCAGCCAGCATTCCCCCTTCCTCGATGACCGCTCCGTCGAGCACGACGGCACCCATGGCGACGAACGCGCGATTCTCCAGCGTGCATGCATGAATAATTGCGGCGTGACCGATGGTGACATCGGCGCCAATGCGTGCCGCGAACCGTTCGCCGGCGTTCACGTGGATAACCGTGCCGTCCTGGACGTTGGTTCGTGGACCGATCTGGATCACGTTATTATCAGCACGTAACGTGCAATTGAACCAGACATTGGCTCCCGCCGCGACCTGAACGGCGCCAATCAATACCGCGCCGGGTGCGACCCACGCATCCGGATCGATTTCCGGGCGGACGCCGTCCAGTTCGAACAGGGCAGGTGAGGTGTGGTGCATCCCGCGATCCTCCGTGTCAGCCGTCGGCCGGTGGCACCCAGGGAATTTGAGCGAACTCGATTCCTTCTTCGGCAAGCGCTTCCGATTCGGCCTCGGTGGCTTCGCCGTAAATGCCGCGCGAGGGGGCATCGCCGTTATGGATGCGCCGCGCTTCGGCCGCGAATTCTTGGCCGACATAGTCGCAATGCGTCTCGACCTCGCGCCGCAGCCCCGCCAGCAATGCCCGCAATTCGTCGGGCATGCGTCCGGCGACCGCGGCGGTTCTCGGCTTCCTGGCCGGAGGTTGTTGGCGCGGCTCTTCCGGATTGCCCTTGCCGATTCGAGGAGCCATCAAAGCGCGTGCCACGTCCGTGCCACCGCAGCGCGGGCAATTGAGAAGGCGGCGCTTCACCTGGCGTTCGAAGCTTGCACTATTGGCAAACCAGCCATCGAATTCATGAGTGCAGGCGCAGCGGAGTTGATAATGGATCATGCTGCAAGGAGTGGATCAAGCCGGCCGGTCCGTTCGAGTTCGAGCAACTCGTCGCAGCCGCCGATCGATTGGCCGTCGATGAAGATCTGCGGTACGGTCGTGCTGCCACCAGATCTTTCAATGGCCTCGCGGCGGGCTGCGGAGCCTCGGGGCGCATCAATTTCTGTGAACGGCACGCCCTTCTCGCGCATGAGGCGAACGGCGCGGCTGCAGTACGGGCAGAAAGCCTGGGTGTAAATTTCGACTGTCGGCATATGATCTCTCCAGCCCTTCACATACGCGAGCCGAAATTTATCGCAAGACTGTTGCGTAATTGTTAAATGTCTTCGGCCTCCGCGACACGTGCAATGGCCAAAACATCAACAGCAGCGGCCCCTGCGGCGTAGAGCGCATCAGCGCAGGCGGATGCCGTGGCGCCGGTTGTCAGGACATCGTCGACGAGCAGGATTGTGCGCCCTGCAATATGCGCTTCGCGGCCCTCGCGGATGCCGATTGCCCCTTTAAGGGCCAATTCTCGCCCTGTCTGGTCCAGTTCTGAAAGAGGCCGGGTTGCCCTCAGGCGGACGAGGGCATCGATCATGACGTTCTTGCCGGAAATGCGCCCCAGCGCACGGGCGAGCAGCCCGGCCTGGTTATACCCGCGATGAGCAAGGCGCGAGCGGTGTAGCGGCACGGGCACCAGGAGATCCGCGCGCGCCAGTAACTCCTTGCCAGGGCGGAGCAGCAGCCGTGCGAGGCCGATAGCGAGTTCCGGCCGATCGGCATACTTGAAAGGCAGGATCAGCCGCTTGGCGGCGGCATTGTATTGCAGTGCGGCGCGGGCGCTGCGGAATGTGGGGGGCGCCCAGTCACAACTCGTGCAGAGCGGGGCAGGCTCGGCAAGCGGAAGGCCGCATTGGCCGCAAACCGGGTCAGTGATGAAACTGGTCTCGACGAAACACGAGACGCAGAGCAGCCCGTCGGCCGGCACCTCCTCGCTGCAGGCCAGGCACTGGGGCGGGAGCAGGAGATCAAGCGCAGCACGGGCCAGCGACTTCAGCATGACAGGGGCTTTTCGCCAGCCGGCAGACGCGGCACAAGCACGCCGATGAGCCAGATGGAGATCTTCGATCGCAGGGCAGTCGCCGCCCATCGGACCCGGGCAGCACCACGGCTGGCCAAGGTTCGGCCAGTGCTCGACGAGCTCGCGTTTCGCGTGCTCGACCGGCTTGACGATACCGGACGGCGATTCCGTCTCGCGCTCGACATCGGCGGGCGGGGTGCGGTTGCACCGCTGTTGAACGCCCGCGGTATCGAGGTCGTCACCTGCGATATATCGCCCGCTCTCGCGCACGGAACGGCCAGCGTTGCAGGAGACCCCGAATTTCTGCCGTTCGGTCCCGCGCGGTTCGATCTCATCGTCGCCCATATGTCGCTGCACTGGGTGAACGACTTGCCCGGGGCCCTCATCCAGTTGCGCCAGGCGCTGACGCCAGAAGGGCTCTTCATCGGTAGCCTGCCGCTTCTCGGAACCTTGTCGGAACTGCGTTCCGCCCTCATCGAAGCGGAAGAGGTCCTGACCGGAGGAGCGGCGCCGCGTGTCTCGCCATTCCCCACGCTTGCGGACTGCGCCGGCCTGATGCAGCGCGCGGGATTTGCGCTGCCGATCGCCGAACGGGAGGAGGTTGACCTCGAATACGCGGAGCCGTTCGCCCTGCTGCGCGATCTTCGCGATGCGGGAGAGACCAACGCGCTTTCGGCCAGGTCGCGCCGGATTCCCCCGCGGGCTCTGTTTCCAATGGCGCTCGCCACGATTGCCGGATCTGCGGGGCGCCTGCGTATCAACCTTCCCATCGCCGTTCTCAGTGGCTGGGGATCATAGCAGACCCAGCCGCTTGAGGCTGACCCACTTGCCATTACCGACGATCACGTGATCGTGCAGGACGATCGAAAGTGTTGATGCAGCCTGCTTGATCTCGCGCGTCATCGCCACGTCTTCCGGCGACGGGGTCGGGTCACCGCTGGGATGGTTATGGACCAGGATGATCGCGGTTGCATGGTGTTCGAGAGCGCGCCTGATCAACTCGCGCGGATATAGCGGGGTGTGGTTCACGGTTCCCACGGACTGGACCTCGTCGGCGATCAGCCGATTGCGCTGGTCGAGAAACAGCGCCCGCGCCTGCTCGACCCGTTCACGGGCCAGCACCGCCGTGAGGTATTCTATGAGCCTGTCCCAGTGGCTCAGCACGGGACGATAAGCGATTTCCGCCTTCGCGAGCCGGAGTGCAGCCGCCTGAACGATCTTCAAAGCGGCGGCGCCGGCCTCGCCCAGCCCTTCGACGCCCCGCAACTCGCCGATTGGCGCCGCAATGGCGCCCGCATAGGAGCCGAAGCGCCGGACGAGCGCGCGTGCGATCGGCTTGGTGTCGCGCCGGGGAACGGCAAGAAACAACACCATCTCGAGGATTTCATGGTCGGCAAGCGCTTCAGGCCCAGCCTTGAGCAGGCGTGCACGCAAGCGCGCGCGATGCCCGGTTGCGCCATGGACATCGGAACCGTGCGGCTCATCGTCCGGCGATTGACCTTCCAGAAGAAGATCCGCCTGAATATTACTATCTTGGAGTGCGTTCCGGCCGCTCGTCACAGCCGGAGCTTGTCATAGCTGGCTGCGCTTGCAAAGTGCGCCGATCAGATCACTTCGCCGGCTGCCAGGGTAAAAACCTCGCAACCGGACTCCGTAATTCCGACCATGTGCTCGAATTGGGCCGACAGGCTGCGATCCCGCGTCACCGCTGTCCAGCCGTCGTCGAGCACCTTCACCTCCGGCCTTCCCGCGTTCACCATCGGTTCGATGGTGAAGAACATGCCAGGGCGTAGTTCGGGCCCATCTCCCTTGCGGCCGAAATGCAGCACGTTGGGCGCTTCGTGGAAGCGGCGGCCGATGCCATGGCCGCAGAAATCCCGCACGACGGAGAAACGCTGCGCCTCGACATAGGTTTGGATGGCGTGGCCGATATCACCGAAATGCGCACCCGGCCTGGCGGCGTGAATTCCTTCCAGCAGCGACTGATAGGTAACATCGATCAGTCGGCGAGCTTTCGTCGACGCTGTGCCCGCTATGTACATCCGGCTGGAATCGCCGTGCCAGCCATCGAGAATTACCGTGATGTCAATGTTCAGAATGTCGCCATCCATCAGCACGCGATCGCCTGGAATGCCATGGCAGACAACGTGGTTGATCGAGATGCAGGTCGATTTCGGGAACCCACGATAGTTGAGCGGCGCCGGAATTGCGCCGCGGGCGACGATATAGTCGTGGCAGATCCGGTCGATCTCTCCGGTCGAGATGCCTGGGCGGACATGCGCGCCGACCATGTCGAGCACCTCGGCCGCCAGTGCGCCCGCAGCTCGCATCGGCACGAAGTCTTCCGGCTTATGGATCGTAATCTGCCGCTGTTCGGCGCCGCCGTCCATCAGCCGCACTCCGCCAGTTTGACCGCTTCATGATTCATCTTCGCTACATGACCTCCGCGCGCCGGGATGGCAAGATGGCCAGTCGCACTGCCAATGCAAGCCCGGCCAGCAACAGTAGCGCGATCATCGTCACCACGCCGCTCCAGCCCCACGAACTCCAGGCGAATCCGCCGAGCGAGCCCACAAGGCTCGACCCGAGATAATAGAGAAACAGGTAAAGTGCCGCAGCCTGTGCCCGCGCGCCGCGCGCGGCGGCCCCGACCCAGGCGCTTGCCGTCGTGTGGCTCGCGAAGAAGCCGAGCGTGACCAGCGCGATACCTGCGATGACAAGCCATAGAGTCCCCGAAAGGGTCAGAAGGGCGCCGGCAAGTTCCAAAGCGATCGCGATCGGCAGCATCCGCGCCCTTCCGATCCTGCCGGTGAGGTGGCCGCTCCAGGCCGAACTGCCGACGCCCACGAGATAGACCGCGAAAATCATGCCGACCGCAGCCTGCGACAGGCTGAATGGCGGGGCGAGCAGGCGGAACGTGATGTAGTTATAGATGGTCACGAAGCCGCCCATGATCAGGAAGCCCTCGGCATAGAGCAGTCGCAATGCCGGATCGGCGAGGTGAGCGGCATAGCTTCGCGCGAGATGCCTGATTGAAAGTGTCCGGCGGGTGAAGTTGCGCGATGCCGGCAGGCTGGAGGTGAAGATGATTCCGGAGGCGAGGCCGATCGCGCCAATGCCCGCAATCGCGATCCGCCACCCGGCAAGATCGGCCAGCACTCCCGTAATCAGTCGACCGCTCATGCCGCCGAAGCCGCTGCCGCCGACATAGAGGCCCATGGCGAGACTCATCGATTTGGGATCAATTTCCTCCGCGAGATAGGCCATGGCCACCGCGGGCAGGCCCGAAAGCACAAGGCCGATCAATGCGCGGACCGCGAGAAAGGCGCCCCAATGCGGAATCGCCGCCGAAGCAATGGTCAGGAAGGCGGCGCCGATGACCGAGCCCGCCATCATGTTCTTGCGGCCCCATGCTTCCGAGACCGCGCTGGCCACGAGCAGGGAACCGGCGAGGGTGAAAGTGGTGAGCGACAGAGCGAGGCTTGCCGACACCGGGCGCACGCGGAAATCGCTCGCAAACACCGGCAGCAGCGGCTGCACGCAATACATCAGCGCAAAAGTCGCGAAGCCGGCAGCGAACATTGCAAGTGTCGTGCGGCGGAATTCCGCGGAGCCGCGCTTTATATGGAACGAGGTCGCGGTTGTCGGTGTCGGATCGTTCATCCACCCTCAATGAGGGCAGGGAGGTGAGGTTTTCCAGACACGCGTGCGCAGGGCTGCTTCCGCGCGCCGGTGGACCAACGCCTATTTCTGCACCCAGGGCAGACCATCATGCTTCCAGCCAGCCACATGGCCGCGATGGCCGCGCTGGTCGTGCGGGCCTTCGAATCCGTCCCTCACGTTGTAGACATGGGGAAAGCCATGCTCCTGCGCGATCCGTGCCGCAGCCATGCTGCGGCCGCCGCTACGGCAGATGAAATAGACGTGGTGATCCGCGTTTAGGCCCGCGCGCTTCATCTCGTCGAGAAAATGCGGATTGTGCTGCATGCTGGGGAAGACCTGCAACTCGATCGGGATGACCTGCTTTCCGGCCTGGGAGAGGTCGGGTAGCCCGACAAAGGTCCACTCGGCGCTGGTCCGCACATCGCAGAGCATGGCCTCGGGGTTGCTCATCAGCGCCTCCCACACCTGTTTCGGAGCCACATCGTCAACCATATCATCCTCCGGTTCATCGCCTTCCTGGCATCGAAGCATTGTTGTCCGACGCCAGGTTCTGATGCAAGACGGTTACACGGGAGAAAGAACAGCGTGACAGTGCAATCAGCGACCTCGATCGCCGGCGGATTCATCGGTGCGATCGGCCATACACCCTTGATCCGCCTGCGTCGTGCATCCGAGGCGACTGGCTGTGAAATCCTTGGCAAGGCCGAATTCATGAATCCGGGCGGCTCTGTGAAGGATCGTGCGGCGCTCGCGATTATCGAGGATGCCGAGGCGCGGGGCCTGCTCACGCCGGGCCGGTCAGGCACCATCGTCGAGGGAACGGCGGGCAACACCGGGATTGGCCTCACGCTGGTGGCCAATGCGCGCGGCTATCGCAGCATTATTGTGATGCCCGAGACGCAGAGCCAGGAAAAGAAGGATTTTCTCCGCATGATCGGCGCCGATCTGCGCCTCGTGCCGGCAAAACCCTATCGCGATCCCGGCAACTACGTTCACGTTTCCCGTCGTATTGCCGAGGAATGCGGCGGCTACTGGGCGAACCAGTTCGACAACCTTGCCAACCGGGAGGGGCATCGCCGCACGACCGGGCCGGAGATATGCGCGCAGACGGGCGGCAGGATCGATGCCTTCACCTGCGCTTGCGGAACCGGCGGCACGCTCGCCGGCGTCGCCTTGGCGTTGAAGGAGCGCAATCCGGCCACCCGCATCGTGCTTGCCGACCCCGAAGGCAGCGCCTTGCATTCGTGGATCAAGACCGGTGAGATAACGTCCTCCGGATCATCGATTTCCGAGGGAATCGGCCAGGGACGGGTTACGGCCAATCTGGAAGGCGCGCCAATTGATGATGCGGTGCGCATTCCCGATACCGAAATGCTCGGGCAGGTCTACGACCTGATGATCCACGAGGGCCTCTCGGTCGGTGGTTCCGCGGGAATCAATGTCGCAGCGGCCATTCGCGTCGCACGCGAAATGGGGCCGGGCCACACGATCGTGACGATCCTTTGCGATGGCGCGTCGCGTTACCAGTCGAAGCTGTTCAACCCGGAATTCCTGCGCGGCAAGGGGCTGCCGGTGCCGCCCTGGCTCGGGTAAGGGGGGAATCAGACGCGACGGTAGGTCAGGACCAGAACATCCCGGAAGGCGGGGCGCGCGGGGTCGATCGGGACTACCGGCGTCACGCCATGAAACACGCGCCGGTCATCCACAAGTGCCGAATCGCGAGGGCGGGTCAGCGTGAAGCTGCCGAGATCGTTTCCGGCAAGATCGTGGATCGTCGTCGTGCCTTGCTTGATGTTCTCTCGCCGCACCATCAGCACGAAGACAAAATCGACTCCATCACGATGCATGCCTTCCGGCGTTGGCAGGCCGGCGCCATCCGACGGCGCTTCGATCCGGAACTGATGGGCCTCGATATGCCAGGCAACGCTGCCGATCCGTTCCTCGAAAAGCGAGCGCGTAAAGCCGAGCAGGGCCTGGAAG
Source organism: Acidiphilium multivorum AIU301 (assembly GCF_000202835.1). NCBI lineage: Bacteria > Pseudomonadati > Pseudomonadota > Alphaproteobacteria > Acetobacterales > Acidocellaceae > Acidiphilium > Acidiphilium multivorum. Next base: position 1,722,525 of record NC_015186.1, on the reverse strand, counting down.
GTGAGGCCTGCCGCGACATCGTCACCGATCGGTTCGAACCAGCGCTCCACGCCACCGTTCAGAGCGTTGTAATCACGCGTCTGATAGTGAGCCTGATGCGGCGCGCGACGTATCGTCTGGTTGGATATCGCGCTGAACACGCCGAAGCGCCGACGCCGATAACGCCCTCCATCGGCCATGTATTCATCAAGCGGCATATTGTCCCAGCTCGCCGCGAAGCCGTCCCACGCCGCGGAGGCGACCGCTTCGGCGGGTAGCATGCAGTCGAACGCTTCACCGGAAAGGAAGGCAAATCCGTCTCCGGCGAGTTTAAGGCCAAGCTCGTTGCGGGCAGCGATGGGGTCCATGCGTCAGAAATAACACTTTCTCCGTCCGGGGAAACCGTGCGCCGTGTGAAACTCAGCCATTCTCCGGCGTGGTCTCGTGCGGCGGGCGTGCCTCACCTGAAGTGCCGGAGCCAAACGCGGCGCGGAATTCTTCCGGATCGATGGTCAGCCGCTGATAGGGGAAGGGTATCTCGATGCCCTCGGTGTCGAACCGGATTTTGAGGCGGCGGTTGAATTCGCGGCGTACCGCATGCTGCTGTCCGGCCGGGGTGCGCATGCGGCCCACGATATCGAGCGAGGAGGCACCGAACTGGTCGAGGCCCCAAAGTTCGATATCGCCGAGAATATTCGGCGCCCATTCCGGGTCCGCGCGCATTTTCGTGAACTCATCCCGGATCACGGCGAAGACGCGGTCGATATCCTCCTTGTAGGCAACGCCGACCGTGATCGGCGCAAATGAAAACTCCCGTGAGAAATTTGATACCGTGCTCACCGCGCTGAACGGGATCACGTTCAGCGAACCGTCACCGGCGCGCAGCCGGATGGTGCGGATCGAGAGTTTCTCGACGCTGCCGGAAATTCCGGCGAGGGTCACCCAGTCTCCGACCTGCACGGCATCTTCCAGGAGCAGGAAAAGTCCGGTGATGATGTCCTGCACCAGCTTTTGCGAGCCGAAGCCGACGGCGAGCCCGAAGATCGACAGCCCGCCGAGCAGAAGCGTGATGTTGACGCCCACGGCGCCGAGCACCACCAGCGCGACCACAACCAGAATGGCTCCCATGAGGACCGATCGGAGCATCGGGAGAAGGGTGCGATAGCGGGCGGCGCGGCCGGGACGCCCCTGACGTATCAGACGCTCGGCGTGAGCTTCCAACGCGGCGTTTGCTGCCTCCCAGACGATGAGGGCGATGAGGATGGCTGCCGCAATGGTCACGACTGCCGAGGCGATCTGGCGCCCGAGCGTGGTTCCGGCGAACCAGGCAAACACGCTGACTCCCCAAAGCTGCAGCGTGACCAGAAGGCCGAGCGCGGCGATCACGCAGCCTGTCGAGAGTTTCAGGACCGGGAGATAGGTCCGCATCCGCGCGTGGAGGTCGGGATGCCGAGAACGTAGCGTGCCTCGCTCGTCGAACAGCGAATCGAGCCCCGACGCCAGGCTGGCCGCGACTCCGCGTCCGATAATGGCGACGAGGCCGAGGACCACGACGATCCGCAGCATGATGAAGAAGGCGTGCGGTACCCCGATCGCCCATGCGACCCATAGGGCGATCACGTAAAAGAGAGCGAGAATGTGCCAGGTATGCGCGAGTCCGATCCTGAGCGCGCCCGTGAAGCCGGCCGACGGCGTCTCCCCCCGGATGAAGGCCGCCACCGGCCTCCGCGCCTGCAGGATCATGACCGCAAGCATCAGATGCACCGCCAGCGAAACGATCTTGACCAGCACGCGGCTGGCTGCCGGATAGAGGCCGAACAGGCCGCCCGTCGCAATTGCCGCGTATCCGAAGGCTACTGTGCCAACAATGGCTCGCAGCCAGGCGGTGAGCCAGCGTGCCCGGTCATCGCCAAGGCCTGCCAGCCGAATTTCCGGCGCCCTTGGGTTGAGCAGGAGACGGGCGCATTCCATCGCAAACCGCGAAACGACATAGGCTTCCAGCGCGGCGCCGATCACAAGACGTGAGACCCTGTCATCCGCGATGCCGCCCGATACCAAAGCGACACCTGCCAGTGCGAAGGCAATGACCGGCACGAGTTCGAGGGCGAAATGGCCCAGGGCCCACGGGACGCGGCGCAACCAGCGTCGCAGCGGCTGGCGGCGGCGTGAGCGCTCGGTCTCTCCTGCCTCGGCCGCCGCAATTCCCTCGGCCCCGTCGGCCTCTTGCCCCGGTCCATCTGCGGCTCGCCGTCGCGCCGCGTTTCGCAACAGGCTCGTACGAGGTCGACGCAATGCCCTGCGGACCACCCATTCGGCGCAGAGAGCCGCCGCCAGTACGACGGCCAGCCGCCAGGTCGCCTGCAATACCGTGTGCCGCAGCCACGCATCCGTCGCGACGAACTCAATCCAATGCCAGATCAGGGAAATGTCGGTCGCGTCGCTGAGGGCTCGCCCGATCCCCTGAAGCGTCTGTTCCGCCCATTCCTCGATCGTCTGCGCGATGCCGAGGCCAATACCTGGCGCGCCTTGTTGCGTCGTGGCCGCTGTCGCCCCTCCTTTCATGGCTTCGAGCGTGGCGATAAGGGTGGCGCGCTGCTTCGCGTCGCGCAGCGTCGCGATCGCAGTGTCGATCTGTGTGGCGGTGAGGGGCGGAGCGGCCTTTACGGCGGGCGATGCCGCGGCTGCGGTGGCCTTGGAGGCGGGCGCAGCCGCGCTCGCGGCCGGGATGGTTCCCAAGAGCAATGCCAGGATCGGCAGGGCGAGCGACAGGGCGCGGAACATCTCTCCTCTGAAAGGGGCATCGCGTTTCATGTCAACCGCCACCCCCTATCGACGGCCGGAGTCAGTCATTATATGGCAAGGTATGCGTGATATTCTTCTGATCCTCCTCGGCGTCGACATGGTTGCGGTGGTGGCCGTTCTTCTGGCCGGCGCCGTTGGCATGACGCAGGGCGCCGATCCGCGACGGCAGAACCGGTTGATGCGCTGGCGTGTCGGCCTTCAGGCGGTCGCGGTGGCGCTTGTGGTCATCCTGCTCGTGACCGCCTGACCGGTATGACGCAGCCCCGCGCCGTTCTGTTTGACGTGTTCGGCACGCTGGTGGACTGGCGTGGCAGCGTGATCGCCGGTCTGACGGCGTTTGGCTCGTCCCGCAGCCGTTCCGCCGACTGGGCCGAGGTTGCCGATGCCTGGCGCCGGACCTATCGGCCCTCGATGGACCGGGTGCGGCGCGGCCTGATACCCTGGACTCTTCTGGATGACCTGCATCGCGATGCGGTCGTCGAACTGGCTCGCCGGCACGGGTTCGGGCCGCTCAGCGATGCCGATTGCGATCACCTGGTGAAGCTGTGGCACCGCCTGGCACCTTGGCCGGACGTGGTTTCAGGCCTCGCGCGGCTTCGGCAGGCGGTCATCATCGGCCCGCTCTCGAACGGGCATCTTGCGTTGCAGGTTTCGCTCGCACGGCGCAATGGCTTCCCGTGGGACGTCACGTTCGGTTCGGATATTTTTCGGCACTACAAGCCGGATGCCGAGGTCTATCTCGGCGCCTGCGACTATCTCGGTCTTGCCCCGCACGAGGTCATGCTCGCTGCGGCGCATAACGACGATCTTGCCGCCGCTGCGAGTTTCGGCCTGCGCACTGCCTTCATCAGCCGTCCGCTCGAATTCGGCGCCGCGACCGGAGACCGCGCCAATCCTTCCGGACCGTGGGATGTGGTCGTCGATTCGGTCGAGGCACTGGCCGCCGAATTCGGCGTCTGAGTCTCGATTAGCGCTCGTCGCGCAGGGCCCGGCGTAGCAGCCGGTTCATGCTGGCCTCGAGCGTGATGCGGCCGGCGAGCAGATCGGTTACCGCCTCTGTGACCGGCATTTCACAACCAGTTGCCCGGGCGCGGGCAAGAAGCGCCGGCGCTGTGGCGATACCCTCGATCACGCCAGCTTCCGTGTCGGGTCTCTTGCCCTGGCCAAAGGCAAGGCCGGCGCGATAGTTCCGGCTCGCGCTGCCGGTCGCGGTCAGGATGAGATCGCCGAGCCCGGCAAGGCCGGAGATCGTCTCCGCCGCCCCGCCCAGCGCTTCGGTCAGGCGCGCGATTTCGGCAAGGCCGCGGGTGATCAGCGCCGCGCGCGCGTTCTCGCCGAGGCCGGCGCCGATCACCGCACCGGCGGCAATGGCGATCACGTTTTTCGCCGCCCCGCCCAGTGCGGCACCGATTGGATCCGCGCTGCCGTAAACGCGCAGGCGCGGTGTTGCGAGGTGTTGCACGAGGTCGCGCCGTGCCCCGTCATCGGTCATGGCCAGAACGGCGGCGGCCGGCAGGCCGATGGCGATCTCGTGGGCGAAATTGGGACCGGTGAGCACCGCGCATGGCCGCCGCGGCTCCATTTCCGCCGCGATTTCCGGTCCCAATGCGCCGCTTTCGCGTTCCACTCCCTTGGCACAGAGCACAAGCGTACCATTGCCTTGCGGCAGGCGACCGAGGGTCTCGCGCAGATGCTGGAACGGTACGGCGAGCAGCGTGACCGGCGCTTCGGGCGGACGCGCCGTCACGGCGAGGGAGTCAGGCAGGCGAAGCCCGGGCAGACGCGGCGTCGAGCGCGTGGTTGCCAGTGCCGCGGCTTTTGTAGAATCGCGGGCGATAAGCGCGACCCGCCGCCCCTGCGCCGCATAAAGAGAGGCGAGCGCGGTGCCCCAGGCCCCGGCGCCGATCACGGCGAATTCGGGATGTGCCGTCATACCCCATTCTCCCGGGCCAGCCGCGTGATTGCAACGCTGGCATCCGCCTCGCCCAGCACCGCACGAAGTGCTTCCAGCACCGGGGCCGCCGCGGCTTCGAAACCATAAGGCGGATTGATCACCAGCAGGCCGCATCCGTTCAGCCGCGCCGGGTCGAGTGCCGGGCGGAGCAGCATCTCGCAGACGATAATGTCGGGAATGCCTCTGGCCGTCATATCGGCAGCGAAATCGCGAACCGGCGTCCGGTGCTTCACAGGATACCAGGCGGCAAAAATCCCCGAGGGGAATTTCCGCCGCCCGGCATCCAGCGATGTCGCCAACGCGGCGAACTCGTCGGGCCGTTCGAACGGTGGGTCGATCAGCACAAGGGCGCGGCGCTCGGGCGGCGGCAACAACGCGGTCACGGCCTCGTAGCCGTCGCGGGCATGAACCTGCACCATCGGATCGCCGCGGAACCGGCGCTTCAGCACCGCCGCATCTTCGGGGTGAAGTTCGCAGAGCGCAAGGCGGTCGCCAGGCCGAAGCAGCGCGCGCGCGATGGCCGGCGATCCAGGATAGGCAAGGCCAGGCGGGATCAGCCCGAGATAATCTGCAAGAGCGGTGGGTGCGACCGTGCGGAGCTTGCCGATACCGCCTTCCCATTCGCGGGTGCGGCCCGCTTCCGGGCCGGCGAGATCGTAGATGCCGATTCCCGCATGGGTATCGAGCACGAACAGCGGCTTCTCCTTGCGTGTCAACGCGCGCAGCAGCACAACCAGCAGCGCGTGCTTCATGCAATCGACGGCATTGCCGGCGTGGTAGGCGTGGCGATAATTCATCTTGGATCGGCAGATAATCGCCTGCGGCGGGACGCGCCAGAGCCCGGCATTTGACGGGCGGCTTTTCCGGCCTATCTCTGGGACGTAAGGAGTGATTGATGACGTTGATTCGGCCACTGGCCCCGCCCGACGATCTGGCCGGCGTAACAGTACGGTCTGAATGCGACAGTGACGCCGCCTTCGCCCTGCCGTCCTGGAATCTCACCGATCTCTACCGTGGCACCGAGGATCCCGCGATCGCGACCGATATCGCAAGGCTCGGCGCCGATGCGCGCGCCTTTGCCGCCGCTTTTCGCGGACGGGTTGCCGGGTTGGACGGCTCTGGGCTCGCCGAGGCGATTGCCCGATACGAGGCGATCGAACAGGGGCTTGGGCGTTTGCACGCCTTCGCCCAGCTGAATTTCAGCGCCGACGCGACCGTTCCGACTGCGGGGCAGTTCTACCAGTCGATATCCGAACGGGCGACGGAAATCGGAGCGGACGTCGTTTTCTTCACGCTGGAGATCAACCAGATTGACGACGCCGCCTTCGAGGCGGCGCTCGCCGATCCTGCGCTGGCGCGCTTTGCGCCGTGGCTGGGCGACCTGCGCGCCCTGCGCCCGCATCAGCTTTCCGATGAGATCGAGCGGCTCCTGCACGAAAAGGAGGTGACAGGCCATGCCGCCTGGTCCCGCCTGTTCGACGAGACCATCGCTGCGCTACGGGTCCCGGTTGCAGGCGAGGAACTGACGCTCTCCGCGGCTCTCAACCGGCTTTCCGACCCGGATCGCGTGCAGCGCGAGGCAGCCGGCCATGCGATCGGTACGACCCTGCAGCGCAATGCACGGCTGTTCACCCAGATTCTGAACACGATCGCGAAGGACAAGGCGATCGAAGATGGCTGGCGGCGCTACGCGTCGCCCGAAGCAGCGCGCCACCTCGCCAACCGGGTGGAGCCCGCCGTGGTCGAGGCGCTAGTCTCTGCGGTGACCGATGCGTATCCCCGGCTTGCCCACCGGTATTACACGTTGAAGGCCGGTTGGCTTGGTCTTGACCGTCTGCAGCACTGGGACCGGAACGCGCCGCTGCCCGGCGAGTCCGACCGGCGGATCGGCTGGCCGGAGGCGAGGGAGCGGGTACTCGCCGCCTATGGTGCCTTCAGCCCGGAGATGCGCGTGATCGCTGCCCGGTTCTTCGATGGCGGCTGGATCGATGCCGTGCCGCGCCCGGGCAAGTCCGGCGGCGCCTTCGCCCATCCCGCTGTTCCGGACGTGCATCCCTACATCCTCCTGAACTACCACGGGCGCGCGCGCGATGTGATGACGCTGGCCCACGAGCTGGGGCACGGCGTGCATCAGGTTCTCGCCGCACGCCAAGGATATCTGATGGCCGCAACGCCGCTGACCCTGGCGGAGACCGCCAGCGTGTTCGGCGAGATGCTCACTTTCCGTGCCCTGCTCGACGCCGAAAGCGACCCGCAGCGTCGCCGGCTGATGCTGGCGCAGAAGGTGGAGGACATGCTGAACACGGTGGTGCGGCAGATCGCCTTTCACCAGTTCGAGCAGCGCCTGCACGCGGCGCGGCGGCGGGGCGAGTTGTTGCCTGACGAGATCAGCGCCATCTGGATTGGCGTGCAGCGGGAAAGTCTGGGCCCGGCGTTCGAATTTTCCGACGACTACCGCATGTTCTGGGCCTATGTGCCGCATTTCGTGCATTCGCCATTCTACGTCTATGCCTATGCCTTCGGTGATTGCCTGGTGAATGCGCTCTACGGCGTATATCGCGACCAGGCGGCGCGTGGCGCAGGGGCGGATTTCGTTGCGCGCTACCTCGATATGCTGGCCGCCGGCGGCACGAGGCGGCATCGCGAATTGCTGGCTCCGTTTGGCCTCGATGCGTCCGATCCGGCGTTCTGGCGCAGGGGGCTCGATGTGATTGCCGGCTTTATCGACGAACTGGAAAACTGAGGAAAATCGGGGATACATGGGCAACGAAGCGGATACCGGCGGCACGCTGTTCGGCGAAATCAGGCGCTTTGCCCGCACCTCGGGCGCGGTTTCCGGCATTGCGGCGCGGGTGGCGGGCGAGCGGGTTTTCGGTATCCGCACCGACCGCGGCCGCCATGCCGAAGACCTGAAGACCATTCTCGGTGGCCTCAAGGGGCCGATGATGAAGATCGCCCAGATCCTCAGCACCGTGCCCGACGCCCTGCCCGAGGAATATGCCCGGGAACTGGCGCAGTTGCAGTCGAACGCGCCACCGATGGGCTGGGCCTTCGTCCGCCGCCGGATGGCTGCCGAACTCGGCCCTGACTGGGAAGGGAAATTCCGCACCTTCGGGCGTGAGGCCGCGGCTGCCGCCAGTCTGGGCCAGGTCCACAAGGCCGAACTGCCGGATGGCCGCATCGTCGCCTGCAAGCTGCAATATCCCGACATGCCGAGCACCGTGGAATCCGACCTCCGGCAACTCAAGCTCGCGATGGCCGTCTACAAGCGGATGGATAACGCGATCCACCAGGACGACATCTATGTCGAGCTCGCAACGAGGCTGCGCGAGGAACTCGATTATACGCGCGAGGCAGCGCAGGCCCGGCTCTATGCGATCATGCTCGAGGGGCAGCCCGATATCGTCATCCCCGAGCCGATCCCCGAATATTCCTCCCGTCGCCTGCTGACCATGACCTGGCTGGACGGCATCGGGATGCAGGCCTTTCTGGATACCGACCCCGATCAGGAAAGTCGCAATCGGGTGGCCCGCGCCCTGTTCCGGGCCTGGTATGTGCCGTTCTACCGATACGGCGTCATCCATGGCGATCCGCATCTCGGCAATTATCAGGTGAACAAGGCTGGTGGCATCAATCTGCTCGATTTCGGCGCCATTCGCGTGTTCGGCTCGCGCTTCGTCGCCGGTGTGATCGACCTTTTCCGCGCGATCCGTGACAATGACGATGCGCTCGCCCATCACGCCTATTCCTCATGGGGTTTTACCGATATCACCAAGGAAAAGCTCGACGTGCTGAACGAATGGGCCCGGTTCCTGTACGAGCCGCTGATGCAGGACCGGGTGCGGCCCATACAGGAGACCAACGACGTAACCTTCGGTCGCAGTGTTGCGGAGAAGGTTCATGAAGGGCTGAAGCGCACCGGCGGTGTTCGTCCGCCGCGCGAGTTCGTGCTGATGGACCGCTCCGCCATCGGGCTTGGCAGCGTGTTTCTCCGGTTGCGCGCGGAACTCAACTGGCACCAGCTTTTCCAGGAGACGGTCGCGGAATTCGATGCCGCCTCGCTCGATGCTCGTCAGGATGCCGCCTTGGCCAGTGCCGGCGTGCCGAAGCCGCTCTGACCATGGCGATTCTTCAGCGCGGGCTGCGCGGCGGGTTGCTGGCACGGGCCTACAGGAAAATCCTGCATTCGTGGTATCTCAATGATCTGGCGTTCGATATCCGCCTCGCCGCCAAGCGGGAGGCGGTGGACTACGTCATCGAGCATATGCAGGCAGCGATGATGCTGCGCGACCGGTTCGATTTGCTGCGTTTCGCTCTGTCGCGCGCGCCGGAACAGGGGCTCGTTCTTGAATTCGGGGTGGAGAAGGGGCTTTCGCTCAACTGCCTGGCGCGAGCGACCGCTCGCACGGTGCATGGATTCGACTCCTTCCAGGGTTTGCCGGAGGACTGGTCGGGCACCGCCTCGGCCCGCGGCGCGTTCGACCGGCATGGTGCCCTGCCAAAAGTGCCTGGAAATGTGCGTCTTCATGTCGGCTGGTTTGATGCAACCCTGCCCGCATTCCTCGCTGAAACCGCGGAGCCGGTCGCGCTGCTGCACATCGACTGCGACATCTATTCCTCGACGAGGACGGTGTTCGACATGCTGGGAGATCGAATCCGGCCCGGCACGATCATCGTGTTCGACGAGTATTTCAACTACCCGGGCTGGCGGCAGCACGAATACAAGGCGTTCCAGGAATTCTGTGCCGAGGGGGGGCGCAGATACCGCTATCTCGGCTATGCCGGCGAGAAGGGGCACGTCGCGGTGATCATGGCCTGACCGTGGTCAGGCCGTATGGCGCCAGATGACGAGTCGCGCCGCGCCATGTGCCCGCTCGGCGAGCGGAGACACACCGTCTGGCGTTGGGTCTGCCTTGCCGAATTCCGCAGCGATCAGTGCTCCCGGCGCCAGCCATCCGGCGGTGGCGAATGCCGACACCGCCCGGCCCACGAGTCCCTTGCCGTAGGGCGGATCCAGCAGGACCAGATCGTGCGGCGTGCCGCGGGAAGGGGCGAGTGCATCGACCGCGACGATGCGGCTGCGATCCTCCGCCCGGCAGGCGGCCACGTTCCGGCGAAGAGCCGCCAGTGCCGCGCGGTCCTGTTCGATGAAGGTCGCTCCCGCCGCGCCGCGCGACAGCGCTTCCAACCCCAGTGCGCCGGAGCCAGCGAATGCGTCCAGCACCATGCGACCGCCAACAGCGCCCTCCGCCCAGGATGTGTGGAGGAGGATGTCGAACAACGCTTGCCGTACTCGTCCGGCGGTCGGCCGCGTGAGGGGGCCATCCGGCACGGCGAGGATCCGCCCTCGCCAGGCACCGGCGATAATTCGTGGCCCGGTCATCGGCCAACTTTCGGCAATTGTTCGCGGAGTACCTTGGGATTGACTTCCGCGACCGCCCCTCGCGGCAGGTTGCCGAGCTGGAACGGGCCATAGGCGATACGAATGAGTCGGGTTGTCTCAAGCCCGAGCGCGGCCATGACCTTTCGGATCTCGCGGTTCTTGCCCTCGTTAAGCCCGACTGCCAGCCAGGAATTCGATCCCTTCGTGGAATCGATTTCAGCCGAGATCGGACCATATCGAACACCGTCCACCACGATGCCGCCCTTCAGCGCCGCCAGGCGGGCGGGGTCGACCGTACCGTGCACCCGTACACGGTAGCGGCGCAGCCAGCCGGTTGTCGGCAGTTCCAGTTGCCGGGCGAGGGCGCCGTCATTGGTGAGCAGCAGCAGCCCCTCGCTGTTGAGATCGAGCCGGCCAACGCTGACAACACGGGGCAATTCGGGCGGCATCCGCTCGAAGATCGTGGGCCGGCCCTCGGGGTCGCGATGCGTGGTCAGCAGTCCAGCCCGCTTGTGGTAGCGCCAGAGCCGGGTACGCGATGGCTCACCGACCGGACTACCGTCGATAAGGATGATGTCGCCAGCGGCGACGAAGGTCGCCGGGTGCAGAACCTTCGTCCCGTTGAGAGCGACCCGTCCGGACTCGATCATGCGCTCGGCGTCCCGCCGGCTCGCCACGCCAGCCCGGGCCAGGTATTTCGCAATCCGCTCTCCGCGTTCGCCGCTTTCCGGGTTGGTCATCGCGCAGCCTCGACGAAGGCTTCGAGCAGGCGCCGGTCTCCCGGGTCGATCAGGAATTCCGGGTGCCACTGCACGCCAAGGCAGAACCGGTGCGCTGGTGATTCGATGCCCTCAATCACACCGTCAGGCGCCACCGCATTCACCACGAGGCGAGGTCCCGGGGCGCGTACGGCCTGGTGGTGTGCCGAATTGACCCGCATCGTGGCGGCGCCGACGATTGCGGCAAGGCGGGTGCCGGGCGTGAGGGTGATCTCGTGTCCCGGTTCATTGCGCGGGTTCGGCTGCTCATGGGGCAGCGCATCGGGCACCGTGTCCGGGATATGCTGGATGAGGGTACCGCCAAGCGCGACCGCCAGCAACTGCTCACCGCCGCAAATGCCGAGAATCGGCATGCCGCGCGCAAGCGCGCCGCCGATCAGCGCCGTCTCGGCCGCCGTCCTCCCCTCCTTCAACATGACGGTTTCGTTCCGTCCGACCTCGCCGTAAAGCTTGGGGTCAACATCGAACGCGCCGCCGGTGACAACCAGGGCGTCGACGGCATCAAGCAGGTCGGTAGCCAGTTCCGCCCGGTGCGGTAGCGCGACAGGCACGCCGCCACAGTCGGCGATTGCATCCATATAATTGCAGCGGAGGGCATACCAGGGGAACTTCGAGTAGCCGCCGGGCTGCTCCGCATCCAGTGTCAGTCCGATCAGGGGCCGGTTTTTCATGGCGCGAGCTAGACCTCATCCGGCCGTCAAGGCAAGAGAGCAAGCGTGACCCCGATGCAGCAAGCCCTTGCGGAAGCCGAAGCCGCCGCGCGCCGTGGCGAGGTGCCGGTTGGCGCCGTTGTCGTCGATGCTGGCGGGTCCGTGCTTGCCGCGGCCGGCAACGAGGTTGAGGCTCGCGGCGATCCGACCGCGCATGCCGAAATTCTCGCGTTGCGCGCGGCGGCGCAGCGGAGGGGTGGGAAATTTCTGCAGGGCTGCCGGCTGTTTGTAACCCTTGAACCCTGTCCTCTCTGTGCGGCAGCAATTTCCTTGTTCCGCATCGACCGTCTGGTGTTCGGCGCCTACGATCCGAAATCGGGCGGAGTCGAGCACGGGCCTAGGGTTTTCTCTCATCCGACGTGCCACTACCGGCCCGAGGTGGTCGGCGGGGTGGATCAGACGGCGGCGGCAGAGCTGCTTAGGCACTTTTTTTCTCAAAAACGCGACTCGGCAAATTCTGCCGGGCGTTAACCGAACGGTTACCCATATAGGCGATTCTTGTCCTGCGACAAAAGGTCGCAATCGCAGGATGGATTCATGCAGTTCTCCACACGGCTGCGTTGGGACTCAAAATTGGGGTCCCTCGGCTGATGAAGCAGTTGATCGCGAACCTGCGGGCGCTCGGCCCGGTGAAGCTTGGCGCCATGGGCGCCGTGGCTGTTGCCGTGCTCGGGCTGATGGCGGCACTGGTGTTGACGGGCGGTCCATCCCCGTCCGCCACGCTCTATTCCGGCCTTGGTCTCAAGGACGCCAGCCACATTACCGAGACGCTGAAAGCGGCACATATTCGTTATGCGATCGGCAACGGCGGTCATAGCGTTCTCGTCACCCCTGCCCAACTCGACGAGGCGCGGCTGTTGCTGGCCCAGCACAATCTTCCAGCCGGCTCGTCCAACGGCTTCGCGATATTCGATCACAAGAATCCCCTATTAGGATCCAGTTTTCTCAACCGGATCGATGAGACGCGCGCACTCGATTCCGAGCTTGAGCGGACGATTAATCTTATCCACGGGGTCGAAGCGTCGCGCGTTCAGGTTGTGCTGCCGCGACGCGACGAATTCAGTTTGAGTACTGCCCCGGCCCAGGCGAGCGTCATGTTGTCGCTCGCTGGCGTCGGCCCTCTCGACCACGAAAGCGTTGAGGCCATCCTCAACTTGGTCGCATCCGCAGTGCCGGGGCTCAAGCCGAACAACATCTCGATTGTCGACAATCGCGGCGATCTCCTTGCTCAGGCCGGTCGGACCGACAATTCTCTTCTCAGTTCACGTGATGCGGCGTTGAAGCAATCAACGGAGCGGCAACTGTCGGAAGCGGTGCGCTCCATGCTTGCTGCCGTGGTCGGTCCGAACCAGGTCAGGGTTGTTACGGCCGTTTCCATGGACTTCGACCGGAGCGAACAAACCTCGACAACCTATAACCCGAACGGACAGGTTGTACGTAGTCAGCAGCAGACAAGGTCCAAAAGTTCACGCAGCAGCGGGACGAACAAGACCGTATCCGTATCAAACAATCTCCCAGGTGCGACGTCCAGCAAAGCAGGGCCGAAACGGCTCGATACTCAGAGCAAGTCCACTCAGACGACCAATTACGAGATCAGCCAGGACGTCAAGCACATTGTTCATGCGACGCCACAGATCACGCGTATCAGCGTCGCGGTGATGCTGGACGACGTGAAGACGACAAACCCGAAAGGCAAGGTCATCTGGACGCCGCGCTCCCCGGCGCAGGTCGCGCAAATTCGTAAGCTGGTTGAAACGGCCATCGGGTATGACAAATCCCGCGGCGACGTCGTCGACGTTCAGTCACTCCAGTTCGCACCCAATGAACTACCGGTTAGCGCCAAGCGGTCTCTGATCGGACGCTTCCTGTCGAGTGGGCTGCTGATGCCGTTGCTACGCCTCCTCCTCACCGCAGCCATCGGGATTGCCGCGCTGCTTGTGGTCTTCCGGCCGATGGTTCGTCGTATCATTACGCCACCCGAAAATACGACCGCAGAACCTGCGCTCCTGGCCGAACAGAACGGTGCCATCGCCGGCCCGGCAACGACGGAGGAGACCAATCCTGTCAAAGTGATCGCTGATCTGATCGACCGTCATCCTGAAGCCAGCGTCGCGATCCTGCGCGACTGGCTAGGCCAAGAAGGCGCCCGATGAGCGATACGTCAGATCGCAATCTCAACGGGGCCTCGCGCGCGGCTGCCTTGCTCCTTGCTCTTGGTGAAGAGGCTGGCGGCAAACTGATGGCGATGCTCAACGATGACGAGTTGCGTGAGATTTCACGCGCCATGGTGGCGTTGCGCGCTGTTCCGTCAGAAACGGTTGAGGCGCTTTGCTTTGAATTCGCGGGGCGGATGGGAAAGGCCTCTGGCGTGTCCGGCTCTGCAGAGGTCGCGGAGAAATTGCTCCGAAAGATGATTCCTCCAGGCCGAGTCGAACAGATCCTCGAAGACATCCAAGGGCCAGCGGGAAAAAACATCTGGGATAAACTTGGCAAGGTCAACGAGTCCGTGCTCGCAGACTATCTCTGCCATGAACATCCTCAGACCGCAGCCATGGTGCTCTCTCGCGTCACTGCCGAGCACGCCGCCCGTGTCATCGCACTACTGCCCGAGCCTCTCTCGATCGATGTGATCGAGCGCATGCTGACGATTGAGAGTCTGCAACGAGAGGCCATAGATGACGTGGAACGCACGCTCAAGGTCGATTTCATGGTGAACCTGGCGTCGAGCGTGCAGCGAGATCCGCATGAGAAACTGGCGGAGATCTTCAACTCTTTCGATCGAGCCGTCGAGAGTCGGATGTTTGCCGCGCTGGAGAGCCGCAACCAGGAGGCGGCGAGTCGGATTCGGTCACTGATGTTCACTTTCGAGGATCTCATCCGCCTTGCGCCGCGAGACATCCAGACAGTTCTGCGTTCGGTCGACAGCGATGTGATGCCGCTCGCGCTCAAGGGAGCATCGGATAAGATCCGCGACCTCTTCATGAGCAACATGACGGAGCGTGCCGCAAAGATGCTCCGCGAGGATATCGAGGCGCTGGGCCCGGTGCGTTTGCGCGATGTTGATGCCGCGCAGCTAGCGATCGTGACCACAGCAAAGGAACTCGCCGCTCAGGGCGAAATCGAGATTGGAACCGGAAAGGAAGACGACCTTGTCATCTGAAATCACGACGCCAACCGGAGAGCCGAATGGCAATGGCCAGGTGTTGTCGGACCTGCCGCTTGCGCCGGTTTCCCGCCGCACGGCGGGAGATGGGCCTGAGACCCAGCGCCCTAGCCGGGATCTTGAGGCTGTCTACGATGTGCCCGTGCTCGTCAGTGCCGTGCTGGGTCGCTCGACCATGCAGGTCAGCCAGTTGCTTAAGCTTGGTCGAGGCGCCGTCGTCGAACTCGATCGCAAAGCCGGAGACCCGATTGATATCTTTGTCAACAATCGCCTGATTGCACGTGGCGAAGTGGTGATGCTCGACGAAACGAAGCTCGGCATTACCATGACCGAAATCGTCAAGTCTGACCGCAACGGTTGACCGAATATGCGGGTTCTCATCATCGGTTCACTGTCGGGAGAACTTGGTGTCGCAGCTCGTATTGCTGCGGCTCGGGGTGCAACGCTCGCACAGGCTGAGACCGTTGATGCGGCCCTGGAATGTCTACGTGCCGATGCGAGGACCGACCTCATCATTTGCGACGTCACGCACGATTTCGGTACCCTGATGAGGCGACTGGCCGCGGAGCGCTTCACAACGGCTGTCGTTGCCGCGGGAGCCGAAAATGATGAGAAGGCCGCCGTTGACGCAATTCGTGCTGGCGCACGTGAATATCTCCCTTTGCCTCCGGATTCCGACCTCATCGCAGCCATTCTGTCGGCTGTTTCTACAGAGCAGAAGGGCGAGTTCATCGCGCGTGACCCCGCTATGCGGGCAGTACTGTCACAAGCTGACCAAGTAGCGCCATCCACTGCGTCAATCCTGATCACAGGAGAAAGCGGCACAGGGAAGGAGGTTCTTGCACGGTATATTCACGAGCGCTCAAGGCGCCGCAAAGGGCCATTCGTCGCTCTCAACTGCGCAGCAATACCAGACACACTGCTCGAGTCCGAGTTATTCGGACACGAGAAGGGGGCATTTTCCGGTGCAATCGCGCGCCGTACCGGGAAGTTTGAGGCTGCCGACCGAGGCACTCTATTGCTTGATGAAATCGGAGAGATGGACGCGCGCTTGCAGGCAAAGCTGCTGCGCACGCTTCAGGAGCGCACTGTGGATCGAATTGGCGGTGATCGGCCCGTGCCAGTTGATGTGCGCATCCTTGCTGCCACGAACGTTGATCTGCGGTCGGCCATTGCGGATGGCAGATTTCGGGAAGATCTGTTCTTTCGTCTGAATGTCATGACGTTGCGAATTCCGCCGTTGCGTCAGCGTCCTGGGGATATTGCGCCCCTCGCGCACCATTTCGTGGCTCATTATGCCAGGCTGAATGAAGTTGGCACCAAGCATCTTACAAGCCGAGCTGTTGAGCGTCTGCTTGCCTATTCCTGGCGTGGAAATGTTCGAGAACTCGAAAATACCATGCATAGGGCTGTGTTGTTGTCGTCAGGGCCGATGATCGACGTTGAGCATATCGGCATACCCACGGAAGCAGAGGAACCGTCATACCTGCTCTCGCCCCACGCACATGCTACTGCCGGCGACACGATTGGCTCGCTGGTTGGCCAACGTGTCGAAGACGTCGAGCAGGCACTGATTCTGGAGACGCTGAATCACTGTCTTGGCAACAGGACACATGCCGCCACGATCCTCGGAATTTCCATACGGGCACTGCGTAACAAGTTGCGTGAATATGCCGCTCGTGGTGCAGAAGTGCCGGCGCCACACAACGGTGTGGCCGCCTGATGGCTGCAACAGACCTCGCGGCCCTTCGCGGGCGACTGCAAGAATTCCGGATCGGTACCGATATCGGTCTGGCGATCGGCGTGGTGTGCATCATCACGATTCTGATCGTGCCGTTGCCACCATTTCTTCTGGATACAGGGCTTTCGCTCTCATTCACTGCCAGCATTCTGGTGTTGATGGTTTCGCTGTTCATACGGCGCCCGATCGATTTCACGAGTTTTCCGACGGTGCTGTTGCTCACCACGCTGTTGCGTCTCTCACTCGACATTGCCGCAACGCGTGAGATTCTATCTCATGGTAGCGAAGGGCCGGATGCGGCGGGCCACGTCATTGCGGCATTTGGCGGGTTTCTGATGGGTGGCGATCTGCTGATCGGGCTGATTGTGTTTGCGATCCTGATCGTGGTGAACTTTATCGTTATTACAAAAGGCTCCACACGAGTCGCCGAAGTTGCGGCGCGTTTTACCCTTGATGGTATTCCCGGCAAGCAGATGGCGATCGATGCCGAGTTGAACTCAGGTGCGATCAGTGAAGTCGTCGCGCGCCGTAAGCGTGCCGAGCTCGAGCAGGAGAGCGGGTTCTATGGTGCGATGGATGGTGCCGCGAAATTCGTCCGTGGCGACGCGATTGCAGCTCTTATCATAACATCAATCAACATTGTGGGCGGCTTTGCGATCGGCGTTGTCCAGCGCGGAATGTCAGTGCATGACGCCGCGTCGGCCTTTACCACTTTGTCGATCGGCGAGGGGCTCGTATCCCAGATACCGGCACTTCTGGTGTCTGTGGCTGCAGGCATCGTGGTAACCAAAGGGAGTGCAGAGGGCACTGCAGATGCGGCTCTGGTTGCGCAACTAAGCCGTTCGCATAAGCCCCTGGCGATTGCATCGGCAGGTGCGTTTGTGCTTGCCATCCTGCCTGGCTTGCCATTCATTCCGTTCGTGACGCTTTCCGGCCTGGCTGGATGGGGTTCCTACTATCGCTGGAGAAACCCACCTCGGCCGGAGCAAGAGGAGGCGGCGCCTGCCCCGGTTGAGTCGGCGGAGCCGCCGATCACCGAGGCGCTCAAGATCGACCAGATCCGACTTGAACTAGGCTATGCATTGCTGGTGCTTGCGGGTGGAGATACGCCGCGGCTCACAGAGCAGATCAAGGCGCTTCGCCGTGCGATCGCAGCTGAAATGGGCTTCATCCTTCCGCCCGTACGCATTCAGGACAATATGCAACTGGCTGCAACGACGTACTCCCTGCGCATCAAGGAGATCGAGGCTGCGTCTGGCGAGTTGCAGCCAACCCGCCTTTTGGCCATGAGCCCATCCGGAGCCTTGCCTGACGTGCCGGGAGATCCGACGACAGAGCCTGCATTCGGTATGCCGGCAGTCTGGATCGACCAGGCGGATCGCGAACAGGCGTTGGCGCGTGGCTGCACGGTGGTCGATCCCGCAAGTGTTCTCACAACCCACCTGACCGAGGTGGTCAAGGAAAACATGGCCGAACTTCTGTCTTTTGCCGAGACCCAGAAGCTACTCGATGATCTTCCGCGCGAACAGCAACGTCTGGTGACCGACCTGATCCCAACCCATTTTACGGTTGGAGGCGTTCAGCGCGTCCTGCAAGCGCTGCTCGCCGAGCGGGTGTCGATCCGCGATTTGCCGACGATCCTCGAAGGAATCCACGAGGCGTGTTCGATGCAGTTGCGGGCCGTTCCTGCCATTGCGGCCCACGTGAGGACTCGCCTCGCCCGACAATTGACCGACGCTCATACCGGCTCGCGGGGGTATGTTCCATTGGTCATCATCGGCCCTGAATGGGAAACGGAACTCAACGAGGCCCTCGTGGGCCCAGCCGAGGCACGACAACTGTCTCTGCCGTCAAATCGCCTTTCGGAACTTACTCGTCGTATCAATCAGGTCTTTGAATCCGCAAGTGTCGACGGAGAAGCTCCCGTACTGCTGACTAGCGCGCATTTGCGCGCCCATGTGCGGGCTATTCTTGAGCGGATCCGGCCATCCACTCCAGTGCTCGCGCAGACGGAAATTTTCCCGCGTGCCCGCATCAGAACCGTTGGAGCGATTTGAATGAAAGTCAAAGTGATCAGAGCGGCATCAATGCGCGAGGCATTCGCGGAGGCTCATCGCATCCTCGGTCCCGATGCGCTGATCCTCGATAGCCGCCGTCGAGGACGCGAGTTCGAGATTACGGTCGCACTGGACCCTGAGCTGCCGCCTGATCCGGCCAACCCCTGGCGCCAGGCGTTGTCTTTCCATGGCATTCCGGCGCACATCGCGTCTGCCTGGGCAGACCAGCCGCCCGACGCCGCCGTTGCTGGCAGCCTGTCGTTTGGGAAGCTTGATTTCGACCGACCGTTGGTCATTGCGGGACCGCCAGGCGCCGGCAAGACGATGACGACAGTTAAACTGGCGACACGATTTGTTCTTGCTGGTGTCCGTCCAACAGTAATTAACGCCGACCAGAACCGGGCCGGTGCATCAGCGCAGTTGGCCGCACTGTGTCGCATCCTGCGCGCCGAGTTCATCGACACGGCTTCGAAAAAGGGTGGAATGCGGCGTCGTCCGGCAAGCCGCCGTCCGACGCTGATCGATTTGCCTGGGATGGATCCGTTCGACAAATCTGAAATGGACGATTTGCGATCGATGGTTGAGGAAGTCTCTGGCGTTGCCGCGCTGGTAATGCCCGCGGGACTTGATGCGGCCGACAGCGTGGAAATTGCTTCTCGCTTTCATGAGGCGGGTGCGACGGCTCTGATTCCGACGCGCCTTGATGTGTCGCGCCGCCTTGGTGGCCTTGTTGCCGCGGCAGGCTCCGTGCCGCTCCAGCTAACCGAGGCCGGCACGTCTGGTCGCGTCAGCGATGCGCTCGAAACGGTCACGCCAGCCTTTCTGGTCCGGCGCCTGCTTGATGCCGGTCGTGTTCAGGAGCCGGTCGCCAATGCAGCCTGAGACCTCCCTCGTCGGCCGAGGGAGACCTCTGCATGTCAATGCGCGGGAACAGCGAGCCCGTGAGAAGTCGAATGCCCGGCAGCGGCCACGCGTGATCGCGATCGCGTCCGGAAAAGGTGGGGTCGGCAAGACGTGGCTGACGTTGTCGCTGGCTCAGGCCATGAGTGCGAGGCGCGCGCGCATCCTGGTATTGGATGCCGATTTCGGTCTCGCAAACGCCGATATTCAACTCGGCCATCTCGCTGCGACCGATATTGGCGCAATCCTGCGTAACGAGGCGTCCCTCGCAGAAAGCATCGTGCCGGTGGAGCGGGGCGGGTTCGACCTGTTGGCCGGGGAGGCCGGTTCAGGTGCGTTTTCCGGCCTCGATCCGGTCATCGTCGAGCGGCTTGTCTGCAGGTTGGTCGATTGTGATGCTAACTACGACGTCTTGTTGTGCGATCTTGGCACTGGCGTCGAGCCCGCGGCGCGCCATCTGGCGGCGTTGGCTGATACGCTTGTTCTGATTTCCACAGGCGATCCGACGAGCCTGACCGATGGCTACGCCGTCCTCAAACTGCTCCAGCGTGACCGGAATGATCGCGGCGAGCCGGTCGATGCTAGGATTGTGATCAATCAGGTCGACACCGATCGCGCTGGCCGGCGCGCTCATGCGGCACTCGCCCGCGCGGCGCGGGGGTTCCTGCGCCTCGATCCGCCGCTGCTCGGCATCATCCAGCGCGACGAGAATGTCAGCGAGGCGATTCGCGGCCAGCGACTGTTTCTTTCGGAATTTCCGAAATCCTCTACAGCGGCAACCGTTCAATCGATTGCCCGTCGGTTGCTCGCGAAATAGGCTGGCCGGTACCCGTGGCGGCAATCTTAGGCTGGCGTCTTTCGCCGGCCCGGCGGAGTAGCCAGCGGGTGGTGCTCCTCCACCAGCTTTTGCAGCCGTTCCGCGAGAACGTGGGTGTAGATCTGTGTCGTCGAGATATCGGCGTGGCCGAGCAGGGTTTGCAGGCTGCGCAGATCAGCACCGCGCGCCAGGAGGTGGGTCGCAAAGGCATGGCGCAGGCTGTGGGGTGAGACGCGGGCAGGGTGGATCCCCGCCATGACCGCGACCCTCTTGAGCTGCCGTGCGAAGGCTTGGCGCGTCATCGGAAATCCCATGCGGCGTCCCGGGAACAGGTGCCGGCTGGGGCGTTTCCGGTTCATTTCACGTAATCTGGCCGCAGCATCTCGCGCGGCGGCGGAGAGCGGCACGATGCGCTCCCGGCCCCCTTTACCCTTGATCAGCAAGGCAGAGGCATCGGTGGACAAAGCATTTGCGGGCAGCACGAGAAGCTCGGAAATTCGCATGCCGGTGGCGTAAAGTATTTCCAGTCCCGCCTCGGCGACCCGTCCGGCTTGACCGGGCATTGCCGCCGCGGCGGTGAGCAGTGCGTCGACCTCCGCCTCGCTGATCGTCTTTGGCAGTGTGCGCGCAAGTTTCGGTGACGAAGTCAGGGCCGTCGGATCATCGGCACGTTGCCCGTCACGCAGCAGGAAGCGCTGGAACTGCCTCAGGGATGACAGGCGGCGCGCCTGAGTGCGCGCGGAAAGTCCAGCCGTGGCGAGGCCGCCGAGATAGTCGGCCACGCTTGCCGCGTCGGCTTCGGCTGGTCCATGCCCACGAGAGGCGCAGAACGCCGCAAAGTCTGCGAGATCGGCTTGATACGCAAGAATAGTATTCCGCGCCGCGCCGCGCTCTGCGACCATTGATTCAAGGAAGGCCTCGATATGCCGCTCTAGTGCCATCGTGTTTTTGTGGTAAGCCGCAGCACAATGTTCGACAAGAGTTTTCATTCACCCGGCCTTCCTGTCGCCTTGCCGATGCGCAGCATCGTGCTGATCGGACTGATGGGGGCTGGCAAATCGGCGGTCGGCCGCCGGCTCGCGGCCCAACTGGCCCTGCCGTTTCACGATTCCGATGCCGAGATTGAGGCGGCCGCGGGCAAGACGGTTGCGGATATTTTCGCTTCAGAAGGCGAAGCCGCCTTCCGGGCGCGCGAAAGGGCCATGATTGCCGAGCTTTTGGCCGGTCCGCCGATCGTTCTGGCGACCGGCGGCGGCGCCTTCATGGACCCCGAGACCCGCGCAGTGATTGGCGCGCGGGCCATTTCCGTCTGGCTGCGGGCGACGCTCGACGTGCTTCTGGCCCGGGTGCGCGGCCGCACCCATCGGCCACTGCTTAATCAGGGCGACCCTGCCGAAATCCTGTCCCGGCTTTCCGCGCTGCGTGCGCCGGTCTATGCCGAAGCGGACATCATCGTTGACAGTACCGAGGCCCCGCCTGACATGACCACCGAGACCGTTGCCGCTGCCATCGCTCGCCACGCGCCCGAGCGGACCATTCGGATCGAGCTTCCCGATGCCGGCTATGACGTGGTGATCGGCCGCGGATTGCTCGATGGCGCGGGTGCCCGTCTCGCCGCAGCCCTGCCGTCGCGTCGCGCCGTGGTGGTGACCGACGCGAACGTGGCGCAGACACATCTGCCGCGACTCGAACGCGCGCTTGACGATGCGGGCTTCATCCACGACCGGATCGTGGTTCCGCCGGGCGAAGGATCAAAAAGCCTCTCCCGTTTTGCCGCACTGGTTGAGGACATTCTTGCCCTGAAGCCGGAGCGGCAGACCGCGATCATCGCGCTTGGCGGCGGCGTCATCGGCGATCTGGCCGGGTTCGCTGCTTCCAGCGTACTGCGCGGGCTGCCCTTCGCGCAGGTTCCGACCTCGCTGCTCGCGCAGGTTGATTCCAGCGTCGGTGGCAAGACCGGCGTCAATTCGCGCCACGGCAAGAACCTGATCGGCGCGTTTCATCAGCCGCGTCTTGTCGTCATCGACAGCGATACGTTGGCCACCCTGTCGCGGCGCCAGGCCGCCGCAGGCTATGCTGAAATCGTCAAGGCGGGGCTCATCGCCGATCCCGCGCTCTATGAATGGTGCGAAGCCCATGGCGCCGCGCTGCTTGGTGGCGACCAGGGCTTGCAGGAAGAAGCGATTGCCCGCGCTGTTGCCTTCAAGGCGCAGGTGGTGATGGCCGATCCGCGCGAGCAGGCCAAGCGGGATGGCCGCGCGCTGCTCAATCTCGGCCACACTTTCGCTCACGCCTTCGAGGCCGAGACCGGTTATGGCGAGGCGCTGCTGCACGGCGAGGCGGTGGCGATCGGCATGGTTTGCGCTTTCGACCTCTCGGCCCGTCTTGGTTATTGCGATCCGGGAATCGTTCCGCGCATTGCCGCGCATCTGGACGAGGTCGGCCTTCCGCACCGGATCGGCGGCTGGAACGCGGAAGCGCTGCTCGGCCACATGCAGAGCGATAAGAAGATGCGGGACGGCAGGCTTGCCTTCGTTTTGGCCCGTGGGATCGGCAGTGCGTTCACTAGCCGCGAGGTGCCGCAGGAAGCCGTTCGGGCAACGCTTGCGGCCTGTGGCGCGGGCTGACCGACGCCAATGTATACTCCGCCGGCTTTCGCCGAGGATGATCCCGCAATCATCGCGGCGATCATGCGCGCCTGCCGCTTGCCCGTTCTCGTCAGTGCCGGGGAGGCAGGGCTGGAGGCGACGCATCTGCCGCTGCTCCATTTTCCCGACCCGGCACCGCACGGTACGCTCGTCGGGCATCTCGCGCGCGCCAACCGCCAATGGCACGTGCTGCGCGATGGCGCGCCGGCCATGGCGATCTTCCAGGCGCATGATTTTTACGTCTCGCCCGGCTGGTATGCGACCAAGCGCGAGACTGGCCGCGTCGTTCCGACCTGGAATTACGAGGCTGTGCATCTGCAGGGCGCGGTCGAAATCATCGAGGATCCGATCCGGCTACGCGACATTGTCACTGCCTTGACCGACCGCGAAGAGGCGCCCCAGCCCAATCCATGGCACGTGGATGACGCACCAGAAGACTTCATTGCCGCCCAGCTCAAGGGCATTGTCGGTGTGGTGATGACGGTGCGTTCGGTCATCGCCAAGCGCAAGCTCAGCCAGAACCGCCCCCCGGCCGACCGCGCCGGCGTCATCGCCGCGCTCGCGGCGTCAGGCCGCGCCGAGGAAGCCGCCCTCATGCAGGAACGGGAGGCAGCGGCGGATCGACCTGGCCCAGAACCCAGCCCTCGGTCGCGCGGATAACGGGTTCATCGCCGGGCAACCCGGCTTCTGTGCCATCCGGCGCGCCGTCGATCACCCGGATCAACCCAAGCACGCCGAGCAGCGAGTCGAACGCGTCTTCTCCCTCTGGCCGAGCGCCAAAACCATCTTCGATCAATGCGACGAGATCCCGTGCGGGGGTGTGGCGGCAAGCCGCGAAATGCGCGCGGAGGGCCGGGGAAAGTGCCGAGCGGTCCTGCCGACGCCGCTTGCTGCCCACGAGTTTCAGTCCGGTCTGGACCATGGCTTCAGCCGGATAGGTTTCGGCGATGGCGACGCAGCCGGGAGCCAGAAGATCTGGCAGCGTGCCGGCGAAGGGCCAGAGCCGCAGCGGAACGTTCCGGGTAAAGGCTGGCAGCAGGCAGTCCCGCCAACCGGATAGCGCTGCCTTGCCGCACTGGTTGGCGCCCATCGTCCAGAATAGCGGCGCGCCCGCCGGCCGCCGCGCGGTCCGGCAATCGACCGCGCGGCGCAATGCGGCGGCGTCATTCAGGCCGAGAGCGGCAGCGAGGCGTGCCATCTGCCCGGCACCGGCCATGCTCTTCAGCGGGTAGAACGGACGGGCCAGGCTGACCTCATCGAGGGTCGCACACGGGCGGAAGACACCATCTGCCGGATCGAGTCCGGCGAGCCAGACGGTGAAATCAGCGATGCCCGCAATATTCGAATAGGCGCGGGGCAGGCCGAGCGGGAAATCCACGCCGAGAACCACGGCAGCACCGGCGGCGCGGTCGAGCAGCCGCGCGGCAAGGGTTGTGGCATCGCCTACTTTCTCGGGCATGCCGATCTTCCAGAGACCGTCATCTCGCCGGGCGATGCTCATCCAGCGCTTGTCCGCGTTGACGCTCCAGTCGGCGTGAGCCGCGACAACAGGGCTTAACAAACTGTACGATTGACGCAATGAGGCTGCCATTGCCACGCCATTTTCCTGTGATCAGAGAATTGGCACATCATTCGAGGTCAATTCATGGACGACCGTTATCGCCCATCCATCCAGTTCCTGCATTGGTTGATCGCCCTGACCGTCATAGGGCTCGTCATTGCCGGGCTGCTTCTGCATTACGACCTGATTCCAAGATCCGTTCACAAGCCGCTCGCCTTCCTGCACATGAGTTTCGGTCTTGCCATTCTGGCGCTGATGCTGGTCCGCCTTTTCATCCGGCGGCGCACCGGCGCGCCGGAGTTGCCCGAGGAAATCGGCCGGCCGTTCCGGATCGCTGCGCATACGACCCAGATTCTGTTCTACGCGCTCCTGCTGGCGATGCCGGTGTTCGGCATCCTTTTCGTCGAGGCACATGGTCGCAAGGTGCCCTTCTTTGGCCTGTTCACCCTGCCTGCCTTCGTCGGCAAGAATCATGGCGTGCAGGAGGTTTTCGCATTCCTCCATTTCTGGGGCGGCATCGCGGTGATCCTGCTGCTGATCGCCCATGTTGGCGGCGCGGTAAGGCACGAGTTGCGCGGCGAGCGCATGATCCGGCGGATGCTGCCCGGCCGCCGTTCAACGTGATGGCATGGCGGGCGCGAGCCGGCCGCCGAGGCGCACCGGCTCGACTGCCAGCGCTCGCCCGTCGGAGGCGACGCGGATCAGCGCGCCGCACACCGTCGCCTCTCCTTCGGTCGGGTGCAGGCGCTCGCCGGGCATCTTGCGGATGAACCGGCCGATCGCCGCGTCCTTGGTCATGCCGATCACGCTGTCATAATCGCCGCACATGCCGACATCCGCCATGAAGCCGGTGCCCCCGGCCATGACATGGTGATCCGCGGTCGGGATATGGGTGTGGGTGCCGAGCACGGCCGTCACCGCGCCGTCGAACCGGTGGGCAAAAGCCATCTTTTCGCTCGTCGCCTCGCCGTGAAAATCGACGAGGATTGCCGCATGGGTCACGCCGAGCCGTGCCCGCGACAGAACGCCTTCCAACGCGCGGAACGGACAGTCCATCGGGTCCATGAACAGCCGTCCCATGACCTGGGCGATAAGCACCCGCCGGCCGTCCGGCAGAGTGATGTCGACGATGCCATCCCCCGGCGTGCCGGGGGGAAAGTTGAGCGGCCTGATGACCCGCTTCTGCTGCGCGATATAGGGGATGATCTCCTTGCGGTCCCAGGCATGGTTGCCGAGTGTGATGGCATCCGCTCCGGCGGCGAACAGAGCATCGGCCATGTCCGGCGCGAGGCCGAATCCGTGCGAGGCGTTCTCACCGTTGACCACCGCCACATCGATGCCGAGCTCGTGCCTGAGGCGGGGCAGGGTGGATATTACCGCTTCCCGTCCGGACCGGCCCACTACGTCACCCAGATAGAGGAGTTTCATCGCTGTCGTCTGCATGGCGACATGCGGTATTCGCTCCGCGCCGGTTGGGCAAGTCGGCTTGGGCGGCCGGCTTCTGTTCCGGCACATGACTTTGCCGGGAAATGACGATAGCCTGCCGCCATGGAAACGCAGAGCACGATCGACGCCGCCCGCGCCATTTTCGGCGACCGGCTCAGCCTGAACGCCAATATCCGCGAAACCCATGCCCATGGCGAGGCCAATGCAGCCACCAGCCTCCCGGATGCCGTGGTCTTTCCCGAATCGACCGAAGAAGTATCGCGGTTATTGCGACTTTGCCACGCGACGGACGTACCGGTGACGCCGTTCGGCGCCGGCACTTCGCTCGAGGGCCATGTGACGCCGGTGCGCGGCGGCATCAGCCTCGACCTCACGCGGATGAACCGCGTACTCGAGGTGAACGACGCCGATCTCGACGGACGGGTCGAGGCCGGGGTGACCAGGCGGCAGCTGAATACCTATTTGCGCGACCATGGCCTGTTTTTCCCGGTCGACCCTGGGGCGGATGCAACGATCGGCGGGATGTGCGCGACACGTGCCTCCGGCACGACCACGGTGCGCTACGGCACGATCCGCGACAATGTGCTCGGCCTTCGCGCCGTGCTGGCCGATGGCACGGTGATCGACACGGGCGGGCGGGTCCGCAAATCGTCCACCGGCTACGACCTCACTCGTTTGCTCATCGGCTCGGAGGGCACGCTCGGCATTATCACCGAGGTGCAACTGAAGCTGTATGGCATTCCAGAGGCGATCGGCGCTGCGGTGTGCGGCTTTGCTGACGAGCATGCGGCGGTCGCGGCGGTGATCGAGATCATGCAGACTGGCATCCCTGTCGCCCGCATCGAATTCGCCGACACGGCGCAGATGGCAGCCTCGATTGCCTATTCGAAGCTTGATCACCTGACTGCCGGCCCGACGCTGATGTTCGAGTTCCACGGCAGCGCGCAAGGCGTCGCCGAGCAGGGAGCGATGGCCGAGGAGATCGCGAGGGCGCATGGCGGTAGCGGCTTCGCCTTCGCGACCGAGACCGAGGCGCGCAACCGCCTCTGGCGGGCCCGGCACGATGCCTACTGGGCCGCCCGCGCGGCGTATCCCGGCATGGGCGCGTTTGCTACCGACACGATCGTGCCGATCTCGCGGCTTGCGGAGGCGGTCTCGCTGGCACGCGAGGCGGTCACCCGTTCCGGCCTTGAAGCCTGCATCGTCGGCCATGTCGGCGACGGCAATTTTCACGTGTTGATCCTCTACCCCGAAGGAGAGGAAGGGCGGGCAAAGGCATGGGAACTCGACCGCGAGATTGTTGCCCAGGCACTTGCGCTCGGTGGGGCAGCGAGCGGCGAGCATGGGGTCGGGCTCGGCAAGAGGGAGTTTCTGCCCCGCGAGCATGGGGCCGCAGCACTCGGCGTCATGCGCGCGATCAAGCAAGCCCTTGATCCGCGCGGTATTCTTAATCCGGGAAAGATGTTTCTCGACTGAAAGACGGCCTGGCCAAACGGGCCCGGCCGTCTTTCACGCGCCACTCAGTTGGCGTTGGCAGGTGAAGCCGGCGCCGCTGCGGCTCCAGCGGGCGACGAACCGCTGGCGGCCGCGACGGGTTGGGCGGCGATGCCAATATCGGTGACGCCCGCCTTCCGTGCGGCATCCATCACCGTGACGAAATGCTGGAAGGCAACCTTCTTCGACGCGGCGATGGTCACCTCGGTCTTGGCCGGATCGCCATCGCCCCGGAACAGGGCGGTGAGTTGAGCCGGAGTCAGCACCTGCGTCTTCACCTTGATGCTGCCGTCGTCGAGAATGTTGACGGTGAATTTCGGGTGCTTGAGGTGCTGGGTCTGTGTCGAGTTCGGCAGCTGCATCGGGATTCCGGCATCGGGGATCATCTGCAGCGTGACGATGATGAAGAATACCAGCAGGAAGAGCATCACGTCGATCATCGGAATGATCTCGACGCGCGCCTTCCGGGCCTCGAAATAGCGCATGTTCATTGCGTCAGGCCGCCACCACTGCGCGGACCGCGAGTTCGCCGCCGACATGGGGCACGACTGGCGCGCCATCGGTACGATTCAGCACCATGGTGCGGATCGTCTCAAGCTGGTGAATGATCAGCCGGACCTGGTTCTGCAGCATGTTGAAGGTCGCGAGGCCGATCATGGCGATAAAGATGCCGCACGCCGTTGCAACCAGTGCATCGGCGACGCCGCCGGTCACCTCTGCCGGCGCGTGGCCGGGCGTGGCGAGGATCGAGAAGGCGTGGAACATCCCGATGATCGTGCCGAACAGGCCGAGCAGCGGGGCGAGGGTGACGATCGTATCCAGCACCCACATCCGGCGGTCGAGCCGGGGCGCAACCAGCATGATCGCCTCATCCATGCGGCTGTTCATGCCGGCGTGGTCGGCGTCATTCATATGATTCAGGGCGGTGTCGAGCAGCAGCCCTTCGGGCATGCGGCCGGCAAAATCGCGCAACGCTGCAAGATCCTGCTCGTTCACCCGGCCCATGGCCGCCATCCGCCTGACGATCGAACCGCCCCGCAGGATCGCCCGGCGGAGATACCACATCCGGTCGATGATCACCGCTACTGCGATGACGAAAAGACCAGCGAGCACATAAAGCACACCGTCCGAATAATTTGCGAGATGAATGATGTAGCCAAAGGTCATGCCCAATCTCCGAGGTTACGCCCAAGACAGGACCCGGCCAGTTCCGGCTCAGGAGCCGTACTGGTCGGATCGGCTTGCCCGACAAACGACGCACATGGCGGTTCCGCCGCGCGGATGCCACACTGCCGCTCAGCCTTTAACCGAGCTGGCTGCTGCGTAGTGTGAAGCCTACGTGACAGTCATCGGTCCGTGCCTTGATGGCGCGCCCTTGTGCCGGCCCATGCACGGCACGACATCTGGCGTTCCGAAAGCAGGGAGCACTTCCGATGGACTACCGTCAGCTCGGCCGATCCGGCCTGAAGATTTCAACGCTGACGCTCGGCACCATGACGATGGGCGGGCGCGGCGTGTTCGAGAAGGTTGGCAATGTCGGGCGTGCCGAGGCGCGGCGGCAGATCGACATGTGCGTCGATGCCGGCGTGAACCTTCTTGATACGGCCGACATCTATTCCACGGGCGGTTCCGAGGAGATCATCGGCGAGGCTCTGGGCGGTCAGCGGCCTCAGGGACTGCTGATCGCGACCAAGGTAAGGTTTCCGATGGGGAAGGGGCCGAACGACCGCGGTCTGTCGCGCCATCACATCATCACCGCCTGCGAGGCCAGCCTGAAGCGGTTGCGCACTGACGTGATCGACCTGTACCAGGTGCACGAATGGGACGGGATCACACCGCTCGACGAAACGATGCAGGCGCTCGACACACTGATTCGTGACGGCAAGGTGCGCTACATCGGCTGCTCCAACTACTCGGCATGGCATGTGATGAAGGCGCTGGCCATCGCCGAGTCGGCGCATCGCGAACGCTTCGTGTGCCAGCAGATCCATTACACGCTGGAGGCGCGGGAGGCAGAGAACGAGCTGATCCCGCTCGCCATCGATCAGGGGCTCGGCGTGCTCGTCTGGAGTCCGCTCGCCGGCGGCCTGCTCTCCGGCAAGCACCGTCGCAACCAGGAAACGCCGGCAGGTACCCGCCAGCTCGCCGGTTGGAGTGAGCCGCCGATCCATGACGAGAGCCGCCTCTGGAACATCGTCGAGGCTCTCATTGAAGTGGCAGGCGCGCACGGCGTTTCTGCGGCGCAGGTCGCCCTTGCCTGGCTGCTCGGTCGGCCCGCGGTCACCTCGCTGGTGATCGGCGCGCGCAACGAGCAACAATTGGCGGACAATCTCCGCGCCGCAACGCTCGTGCTGACCAAGGAGGAGCGATCGATGCTCGATGCGGTCAGCCAGCGTCCGTTGCAATATCCCTACTGGCATCAGGCGCAGACCGCGAGGGATCGTCTCGGCCCGGCCGATCTCGCCTTGCTGGGACCGCATCTCTGAGCGACGTGTGAACCGCCCGCCAGCCGTAGAAACCTCAATTCCTGCCCGGCTCGACCGGCTGGCCTGGGGGCGGTTTCACTGGCTGGTGGTTGTGGCCCTTGGCGTCACCTGGATACTCGACGGGCTGGAAGTCACGCTGGTGGGCTCGCTATCCGGCGCAATCGCGAAATCGCCGGACATGCAATTGTCCAGCGCCGCTGTCGGTGGCCTGGGCAGCTCTTATGTCTCCGGTGCGGTGCTCGGTGCCCTGCTGTTTGGCTGGTTGACGGACCGGTTGGGGCGCAAGCGTCTCTTCACGGTGACACTGATCGTCTATCTCGCCGGCACGATCGCTTCCGGCCTTGCCTGGAACTATACCGCGCTGCTTGCCTTCCGCTTCGTGACCGGGATGGGCATCGGCGGCGAATACGCGGCGATCAACGCCACCATCCAGGAACTGGTGCCGGCCCGGTTTCGCGGCTTCACCGATCTCGTGATCAATGGCAGTTACTGGATTGGTGCGGCGTTGGGGGCCGCGGGCGCGCTCGCCGCGCTCGACCCGCAACTGGTGCCACCGGCCTATGGCTGGCGTCTTGCCTTCATTCTCGGAGGCTTCCTGGCTGCGACCGCACTGGCCCTGCGACGCCATATTCCTGAAAGTCCGCGCTGGCTGATGACCCATGGGCGCCCCTCGGAGGCGGAACAGATCGTCGCTGGCATCGAGTTCCGGTGCGGCCCGGTCATGCCGACGGAGTCCCTGCCGACCATCCGCCTGCGTACCGATGTCAGCAGCTGGTTCGGCATCGGGCTGCGAGCCCTGCTCGGGCGCTATCGTCGACGCGCCGTGCTCGGTGTGTGCCTGATGACTGCGCAGGCTTTCTGCTACAACGCGATCTTCTTCACATATGCCATTGTTCTTACGAAATTCTATGGCGTGCCGGGTGATCGGGTGGGGATGTTCATCCTGCCCTTCGCACTGGGCAATTTCGCGGGGCCGATGATACTCGGCCGCCTCTTCGATACGGTCGGTCGCCGCACGATGATCACCGCGACCTATGCCACCGCCGGGCTGCTGATGATCGCCACCGGGCTGCTTTTCGTTGGTGCCGATCTTTCCGCGACGGGGCAGACCGCGGCCTGGACGACGATCTTCTTCTTTGCCTCGGCCGCAGCGAGTTCGGCCTATCTGACCGTGAGCGAATGTTTCCCGCTGGAAATCCGGGCGGTCGCCATCGCGCTGTTCTACGCGTTTGGCACCGCTCTGGGCGGTATTGCAGGTCCTCTCCTGTTCGGGATGCTGATAGGCAGTGGCGAGCGGATCAAGCTGTTCTACGGGGATCTTCTGGGCGGCCTCCTGATGCTGGGGGCCGCCGCAGTGGAGGCGGCGATCGGCGTCGAGGCAGCGCGCCGCCCGCTCGAGTCGGTGGCGCGTCCGCTGTCGGAAGTCGATTAACTCAAGCCTGGGCGGGTGCGATCGGGCGCGGACGACCTTCGCTGTCGATCGCGACAAAGGTGAACACCGCCTTCGTCACCCGCCGCTCGCTCGCCGAATCGCGCGCCCGGCGCCAGGCCTCGACATTCACCTGGATCGAAGTCCGGCCAACCTTCAGAAGCTCGGCATAGACACTGACCTCGTCGCCAATCTTGACCGGACGGATGAAACTCATCGCATCCACCGCCACGGTCGCGATTCGCCCATGGGCGATCCGGCCCGCCAGATTCGACCCGCCAAGGTCCATCTGCGACATCAGCCAGCCGCCGAAAATGTCGCCATTCGCATTGGCGTCGGCCGGCATGGCGATGGCGCGCATCATTGGCGGCGTCGCTGGTGGCGACTCCGGATCGTCCGCCACGGCCATCAGATGTTCTTGTCCAGCCAGGCCTTGAGCACGCTCTTCGGCGCGGCGCCGACATGCTGCGCCGCCGGCTTGCCGTCCTTGAACAGGATCAGTGTCGGGATGCCGCGGACGCCGTACTGCGTCGGTGTCATCGGGTTTTCGTCGATATTCACCTTGGCGATCGTGACGCGCCCGGCATATTCGCTGCCGAGTTCCTCGAGCGAGGGGCCGATAATCTTGCAGGGGCCACACCATTCCGCCCAGAAATCGACCAGCACCGGCTCCTTCGAGTTGAGAACTGACGTTGAAAACTCCGCGTCAGATACGGCTTTTGTTGCTGCACCCATGATCCTGCTCCTTAAACGAGATGTTGATGGGGAGAATGGCGTCTCGCCCGGCGACGATCAAGCGGATGGCTGGTCCGGCTTGGGCGCATGTCGCGCGAGCCTTGCCGCGGGCACCGGCATGACATGGCCCCGCGCGGTCCAGACCAGCACCGCGTCGATCCGGCGGCCTGGATAGATCTCGGCAAGCACGGCGGCATAGGCCGCAAGCTGCGCCGCATAGGCTTCGGGAATTCCGGCCGGATCTGCTGGCGGCTGGCGATCGGTCTTGTAGTCGGCAATCAGCACCCGGTCGGGTAAAACCGCGAGCCGGTCGATCAATCCGCCGATCTCAACACCGCCGACGATGCCGGCGATCGGGGCCTCCGCGCGCGAGGCGGGGCCGAATAGCGCTGTCAGGTCCGGGTGATCGAGCACGCCAAAGACCGCGTCGATCACATCCGTCTGCTCCACATCGCCAAGCCGGTGACCGGGTTGCGCCAGATAACGGCGCGCGGCCTCCCGCCGGTCGCCTGGCGGGAGATCCGGCAGGTGCTGCAGCAGCGCGTGGATCAGCCGCCCGCGCGCCATGGCGGCTTCCCGGCCCGTGCCACGGCCAGCGAGCGGCGAGGCGGCGGCCAGACCGGTGCTTTCCCCCTCGGCACTCCTGCTGGGTACCAGCCGGTCGATGCGCTGTTTTGGTTCGGGCGGTGGTGCTGCGCGCCAGCCGGTTTCCGGACCGATCCATCCGGGCAGCGGCGCCGCAGTCGCCGTGCTGATTGCCGCAAGCCGGTCCGGCGGTGCGGATTGCGGTGCGGCATAATACAGCATCGTGCCGTCGAGCGGCGGTTCGGCCTCGATTTCGGCAACTCCATCGAGCCGTTCGAAACCGGCGCGCACGCTTTCATACCAGCAGGTCTCGGGGAGGCGGGATTTCGTCGCAGCACCGCAAACGATCAGATGGTCTTCCGCCCGGGTCAGCGCAACATAGAGAAGCCGATTGTATTCCTCGAATCCGCGGTCGGATGCACTGGCGAGAGCCTGGCGCACGGCGGCGCTGCGCATGTCGGCTCGCGGGCAAAAAATGGGAACCTCGCCGCCGCCTTGCGGTGCGTCGATCCAGTAAAGGAGATCGCGCGCTTCCTTCCCCCGCTGACCGGTGGTGTCAGGCAGGATCACCAGCGGCGCCTGCAATCCCTTCGCGCCATGCACGGTCATCAGCCGCACGGAATCGCCCGCGGCTTCCGCCTCCCGTTTCACCTCGGCTGCGGCGGCGTCGAGCGCGGCGAGGAAACCCTGCAGGCTCGGCGCTTCGTGCGTGCCATAGTCGAGGGCGGTGGCGAGCAACTCATCGAGAGGTTCCGCCGCCTCGGGACCAAGCCGGGCGAGCAGCCGCGCCCGCCCGCCCATCGGCCCCAGCACCTCGGCAAAGAAGCGGTAGGGGGTGACGAAATCCGCCCGCGCCTGCGCTTCGGCAATCAGGTCGCGAGCCGCCGCAAAGGCCGCGTGTTCGTCGGCGCGGGTGAATAACGCGTCGCGCAGCGTGCCTTTGCGGTCGAGGGCGAGATTCATCAATTCCTCGTCGGAAAGCCCGCCGAGGGGACTGGCCAGCACGGTGGCGAGTTCGACGTCGTCTTCCGGCAGCAGCACCGCGCGGGCGAGGGCGATCAGGTCGGCCACGGCGCGGGTTTCGGTCAGCACCATGCGGTCGAGCCCCGCGACCTTGACCCCCGCCTCCTTCAGCGCGCGGGTGAGCGCGACGCCGAATTCGTTCCGCTGCCTGACCAGGATCAGGATATCGCCGGGAGCGAGCACCCGGCCGCGAGACTCGAGACGCATCGTGCCGACATTTGCGGCAATCCAGCCCGCGACCGACCTGGCCAGTCGTCGCCTGGCCGAGGCCTGTTCGGCGTAGGTCTCGGCCGGTGCCCAGGCAGCGAGTTCGGGGTCGGGATCCGCCGGCACCAGCGGCCAGAGCGTGACCGAGCCGGCTTGTCCGGCGCGGCTCGCGCCATGCGCCAGCACCTCGTCCGGCATGACCACACCGCTGCGTGCCGGCCCGCGTTCGAATACCTTGTCCACCAGGGAGAGAATGGGCGCCGTGGAGCGGAATGATGTCGCAAGGCTGCCTTCGTGCCAGCGCGCGCCGGCGGCCGAGACGCGCGCTCCGATCCCCGCCCGCCAGGCGTCGAAACTCGCGAGATCGGCGCCCTGAAAGGAATAGATCGACTGCTTCCGGTCACCCACCGCGAAGACGGTGCGTGCGGTGCCGTCCCGCGCACCGGTGCCGGCGAAGAATTCCGCGACGATCGCGTCGATCACTTCCCATTGCGCCGGTGCGATGTCCTGCACCTCGTCAAGCAGAATGTGGTCGATTCCGCCGTCGAGCTTGTAGAGCACCCAGGCGGCACCGGGGTCGACAAGCAGTTCCGCGGCGCGGGCGATCAGGTCTGCATAGTCGAACCGCGCGCTACCCTGCTTCGCGCTCTGCTCGGCGGCTTGGATCGGCAACACGAGCTGGGCGAGCGCCGCCGAAAGATCGGCAAGACGGCGCGCCGCGAGCCGGTCTTTCGCGCGCAACAATCGCCCCTGTTCCGCCTCGATCGTGGCCTTGAGTGTGGGCTCCTCGGCGTCGAGCCCCTTGCTCACCAGCGAAGACATCGCGCGTGGGTCGCCCTTGCCGGTGAAGAAGCCGCTGATCCAGATATCCTGGCAGGCGAGGCGCGCCTCTGTTTCGAGATTCAGCCAGCTGAGCAGTTCGCCCGCCTTTTCACACGCCTTCGTCGAGCTCCGATCCTTGATGATGGAAAGAGCGCCACGGATCTCGCGATCGTCGAATTCGACGATCGCGCGGCGGATCGTTTCCTCGTCGTCATCCGGAGCATCGAGGGCCGCTGCCTGCATCGCCGCGATGATGCCGGCATCTGGGTGGCGGCTCACGAGTCGGGCAAGGCGGGCCTGCGCATCGGTCAGCATCCGGTCGGTCAGTCCGGCGAAATCGGTTTCCGAAATCTGCCCCGCGAGCAGACGCAGCGCGGCTTCGGCGGCGCGGCTGTCATCGCCGAGCACGGCCTCGCGCGCGCCGCGGCGGCGGACTGCGGCTTCGGCCTCATCGGCGACGGCGAAATGTGGCGAGATCTGCGCTTCCAGTGGAAAGCGGCGCAGCAGCGACTGGCAGAAGGCGTGAACCGTGTCGATCCGCAGGCCGCCCGGCAGGTCGAGCACCTGGCCGAACAGCATCCTTGCTCGATGCCTCGTCCCGGTATCCGCCGGCATGTCCAGCGCCGCGAGATCGGCATCGAGAGTTTCGTCCGTGGCGATCGCCCAGTCACCGAGCCGCCGGCGGAGGCGGATCGCCATCTCGGCGGCGGCGGCGCGGGTGAAGGTGAGGCAGAGAATGCGGCCCGGCGTGGCGCCGGAGAGCATCAGCCGCAGCAGCCGGTCGGTCAGCAGTTTGGTCTTGCCCGAGCCGGCCGAAGCGCCGACGAAGGCCG
Organism: Acidiphilium multivorum AIU301; assembly: GCF_000202835.1. Lineage (NCBI taxonomy): Bacteria > Pseudomonadati > Pseudomonadota > Alphaproteobacteria > Acetobacterales > Acidocellaceae > Acidiphilium > Acidiphilium multivorum. The sequence goes on along the minus strand of NC_015186.1, from coordinate 1,686,971 downwards.
AGATGGAAGGGTCGGAGGCCGCGCGTTGCGCCGCCTCGGCTGCTGCGATCGCGCCGCTCATGCGTCCTCCTGCCATTCGGCGCGCCGGGAAATGCCGGCGAAGGGCTGGTCATAGGGTTTGCGGCCCGGATGCGGCGCGTCGAGAAACGGTGTCGCCGGGTCAGCATAATAGGCGAGCAGGGCAGGGATCTGCGTCCGCGCCGCGTCGATCACCGCCCGGAGTGGCCCGGCATTGCCGCCGAACAGCGCGCGCGTTTCACCTTCCGTGGCGCCGCCCGACAGTTTCCAGTAGGCGAGTTCCGTTACTTTGCCGGTGAAGCCGGGAAAGCCACCGGCCTCCGCGATGACCGCCTCGATCGGCAATTGTGGCGCGCTGCCTGCCTCCACCGCCTTGTCAGCGGGCGGGCTGCCGGTCTTGTAATCGATGATCGCGAGGGTCTCGCCCCGGCGTTCGATCCGGTCGGCACGCCCCTTCACCGTGAAATGGCCGAACCGCCATTCGCCGGGTAGTTCCACCTTGATGTCATCCGCCTTGCCCAGGTCGGCAAGCCTGCCGCGCTCGATCTCGACGATCCATTCGGCGATCCGTTCGAGCCGCACGAGCCAGAACGCCTCCAGCGCACGGCGCAGGCGCTTGCCGCGCAGTTCCGAGGTAAATGCGTGGGCGAGTCGTGCCGCCGCATCCGGCGCGGACGCCCAGTCCCGCGTGCGGGTCACCGCTTTCAGCGCATCATGGGTGATAGTGCCGAACAGTGCCGCATCGGTTTCCGCCTGCAGCGGGTTGAGCGTGTGCAGATCCAAGACCTCGCCGGCATAGATCGCATAGGGGTCGCTCAGCAGCGTCGTGACTTTCGAGATCGAATAGGAGATGGGCCTTGCACGGGCCGGCGGGCGCGGTTCCGGCCGGGGCCGGGCAATCCGCAGTGTCGGCTGGTCGAGCCTGGTCGACCAGTGGCTGGCGGGATGTTGCTTCAGTGCGCTGCCGGCCCCGCGCAACGCAAGGTCGATCCGCGCCAGAAAGCGCGAAGGTACCGCCGGCGCGCGGCCCCGCCGGCGCGGCGCCGACAGGATCACCTCGTCGCATGAGGCGATCAGGATGCCGAGATCGTGCGCGGCCTCGCCGATCCGCTCGGCATCGTCCGGCAACCGCGCGGCGCGCCGCATTGGGCGCGAAAGCCAGGGGCCTGGCTCTGGTTCGGCCGGAAACACGCCCTCGACCAGCCCGCCGAGAACGAGCGTGTCGACCCGTTGCAATCGCGCCTCCATCATGCCCCAGATCGCGACGCGCGGATTGGCGTCGCGCGCTCTGGGGCGGCGCAGCCGGGCGTTGCCGAGCACCGCGTCGAGCAACGGCACGAGTTCCGTCGCCTCGACATCCGGCAGGGCATCGAGCGCTGCGATCTGAACGGCGAGATGTTCGGACAGCGCCGCCCCGGCCTCGCCGGTCCAGAGTTCGTCGGCGATCGCCTCCGCTGCCTCCACCAACCCGGCGAGAAGGCTGGCCGGCGACGTCTTCGCCGGGCCGAGCGACAGCGGGCGAAGGCTGACCTGCAGGTCGGCGAGAAAGGTCGAAAGCGCCTCGTCCGGTTTGGTTGAGTGATCGGCGGCATGGCGCATGGCCGAAAAGCCGGGGCCGGGCAGGGCGGCGCGGAGCAGCAGGTCTAGCCGACGGGCGAGGGCGCGGCATCGTCCCGCCGGCAGGCCGGCATTGACCAGGGGGTGTTTCAGCAGCGCCAGAAGCGGCACGGCATCGTAGTCGCTCGCGGCGGCGGCGGCGAGCAGGCGCAGCAGCACCGCGGGCGGTGTATCCGCAAGCCGCTCCCCTGCGCTGTCCTCGGCGCGAATACCGAGCCGTTCGAGTTCGGCGGCGACACGCTGGGCCAGGCCGCGATCCGGCGTAACCAGCGCGGCGTGACGCCCTGGCGTTTCGAGCGCGTGGCGCAGGGTCAGCGCGATGGCACGCGCCTCGTCCTGCTCGTCCGCTGCATCGAGTCGCCAGAGTCCGTCGGCCGATGCGGCGGCAATATCCGCTGCCGGCGCCGTGGGCAAAAAGGCGCGGCGCAGGAGTGCAACCCGTGTCTCGCGGCCGGTTGCACCGCCTTCTCGCAGAGGTGCAACCTCTTCGCGTCGCACGCCGATCGCTTCGGCAAGGCGGTTCAGTCCGGCCTGGGGGTGGGTCGGCGTGTGATCGAGCATCGACCAGGCTTTATCGGGCAGATCGGGATCGAACCCCGGCAGCACCACGCAACCGTGCGGCAGGCCCGCGACGACTCTCGCCAGGCGCCCGAGGGCCGGGGGGGCCGCGGCAAGCCCGGCGAGCCAGACCGGATGCGCCGGCGGCGTGAGGCGCCAGCGTTCGGCTTGCGCGTCGATCAGCATGCGCTGGCGGACCGCCGGATCGACAGCACCGCGTTCGGCGAGAATGGCAGGCCATGTCCTTGTCACGATCGAGAGGAAATCCAGCGTGCGCTGCCAGTGTTCCGCAAGGTCCGGCGCCACGATTCCGGGCAGCGTCTCCGCAAGGTCGATCTCGGCCTGGGCGGCGGTGTCGAGCAGCAGGGCGAGATCGTCCGCGAGCAGGAGCGCGGCGGCGAGGGTGGTCGGCGCGCCGTCGCGCCCGCCCATGCCGAGGATGAGCCTGGCGAGGATCGCCCGGCGTTCCTCGGCCGTGATCGCCGGCGGCAGGTCGAGCCCGGCGAGGATGCCGAGTGCCGCTTCATCCGCCGCCCCGATGGCGGCGATGCGGGGCATGATCAGTGGTCCGCCCTTGGCGTCGAGAAAGGCGGCGGCGGCGGCGCGGGCGGCGCGGCGGGTGGGCAGGAACAGCACGCCATCGGCCGGATCGCGCCCGTCACGCGTCGCCTCATCGAGCCACGCGCGGGCGAGTTCGGGCAGGAACGGACGGTCGGCGCTGATGAAACGCACATGGGGCGTCATCGCATGAGCCTTTCGAGCAGCGCATCCGGCCCGGACGCGGTAGCCGTGCGGGTATTGCCCTCGCCCCAGCCCAGCGCGAGCGTGATCGCCTCGCGCGGGGCGAGCGGGCCGAGCCGGTCTGGCCACTCGATGAGGGCAATGCCGGCCAAGGCGGCATCCAGCCCGAGTTCGGCGACGTCGTCCGGTCCGGTGAGACGCCAGAGGTCGAAATGCGTCACCGGCGGGTCAAGTTCGTAGGTCTGTACCAGGGTGAAACTCGGGCTCGGCACATCGAGCGAGGCATCGCCCGCGCGGGCGCGGATGAAGGCGCGGGCAAAGGTCGATTTTCCCGCGCCCAGATTTCCCGAGAGCAGAAGCGCATCGCCCGCCCGTGCCCGCACGGCCATCGCCTGCGCGAGAGCGACGGTCTCAGCCTCGCTGCCAAGCGTCATCTTCCGAATCGCCATGGCGCGATCCTGCCCGATCAGATCGTCTTTGCAAGTTGACCCGCGCGCGGTTTCGGCTAGGCATGGGGCATGGCAGAGACGATCACCACCGATGTGGCCATTATCGGCGCGGGCCCAGCCGGCCTGTTCGCCGTTTTCGAGTGCGGGATGCTGAAGCTCGGCACCGTGCTGATCGACGCGTTGGGCGAGGTGGGCGGCCAGTGTGCGGCGCTCTATCCGGAAAAGCCGATCTACGACATTCCCGCCCTGCCGGCGATCGAGGCGGCAGGGTTGATCGAGAATCTGGAGCGGCAGATCGCGCCCTTCGCCGCGCCGCGCCTGCTCGGCCGGCTCGTGACGGCGATTTCCGGCAGTTCGGGCGATTTCACGATCGGCACCGACCTGGGCGACATCGTCCGCGCGAAGGCCATCATCATCGCAGCCGGTGCGGGGGCATTCGGCCCGAACCGTCCGCCGCTGGAGGGACTCGCCGCCTACGAGGCGAGTGGTGCGGTGCAGTATTACGTGAAGCGGCGCGAGGCGTTGCGCGGCAAGCGGGTGGTGATCGCCGGCGGTGGCGACTCGGCGGTGGACTGGGCGCTGGCGCTGTGCGGGATTGCATCGAGCATCGCCGTGGTCCACCGGCGGCCGAAATTTCGTGCCGCGCCCGAAAGCGCCGCGCAATTGGCCGAAGCGGCGGCGCGGGGCGACATCGACCTCGTCATTCCCTATCAGTTGCATGCGCTGCATGGCGCCGATGGTGCGCTGCGCACGGTCGAGGTCGCCGATCTCGACGGCGCAACCCGGCATCTCGAGGCCGATGTGCTGTTGCCGTTCTTCGGTCTCGCCACCGATCTCGGGCCGGTCGCGACCTGGGGGCTTGAGCTTTCGCTTCATCACGTTCTTGTGACCCCCTCGACCTGCGAGACCAGCACGCGCGGCATTTTCGCGATTGGCGACGTTGCGCAGTATCCGGGCAAACTCAAGCTGATCCTGCAGGGCTTCTCAGAAGCGGCGATGGCGGCCCACGCGATCCATCCGATCGTGCATCCGGACGAGGCGCTGCATTTCGAGTATTCGACATCGAAAGGTGTGCCGGGCACTGCCTGAGGCCAACCAGTTCACGTCAAAGCGTCCTGACAAACCGCGACCTGCTTCCCGATCCCGGGCATTGGGAGGATTCGCCGATGCGTATCCACGCTGGACTGGGGCACTGTTGGCAACCGGGGGAGTCGGAGACCGCTGCCGACAACCTGCGCCTCGATGAAATCGCGGATGACGTCCGGCAATAGACCGCAAGCGCCTGTCGCCCCCATCCCAGGATTCTGTCCCGTTGCCTGCGCGATCGGGGGATATAGCAGGAACTTCATTATAAATCAGATAATTGTCCGCAGCAATTCGATGGCAACATCAAATGGGTGCGTGCCCCCGACCTAGCCCAAGTTCCTTCACCCGGGAAGGCGCTCGCAGTTCACCGGGTTGCGGCTTGCGTGCGATCTCCGAAACGGGGCAGGTCTTGCGGCCTCGGCGGAAGGCAACCCTGCCGTGGTGCTCGGCCGTCCTGACCCCGCTCTGCAAGACGCTGGCAGCAATCGCAGCAAAGGCGGCAGAGGGCGGTCGGTAGAAAGCTGGACGGCCCCTCCGACCGGCTGTTCTCCGTCCAGTTCCCTGTCTGAGCCGTCCGGGAGCTATGAAAAGTCCGGCTTGCGCTTCTCGATGAAGGCCGCCATGCCTTCGCGCTGGTGGGGTGTGCCGAACAGCGGAAGGAAGCTCGCCCGCTCGTATCTCACACCCTCGGCCAGCATGGTCTCGAAGGCGGCGTTGATGCTGCGTTTGGCCTGGAGGAGGGCGACGGGAGACATGCCGGCGATGCGCCTGGCTAGCTTCATCGCCTCCGGCATCAGGTCCGCGGCCGGCACCACGCGGGCGACGAGGTTGGCGCGTTCGGCTTCTTCGGCATCCATCATCCGGCCGGTCAGGATCATCTCCATCGCCTTGGATTTCCCGATGGCGCGGGTCAGGCGCTGGGTGCCGCCGGCACCGGGGATCACGCCGATGGCGATTTCCGGCTGGCCGAACTTCGCCGTGTCGGCCGCGATGATGATGTCGCACATCATCGCCAACTCGCATCCGCCGCCGAGCGCATAGCCCGATACCGCCGCGATCACCGGCTTGAGCGTCGTGGTAACGACTTCCCATGATTTTCCGATGAAATCGTCGAGGCCGGTTTCGGGCCAGCTACGGTTCTGCATTTCCTTGATGTCGGCGCCGGCGGCGAACGCTCTGTCCGATCCGGTGAGCACGATGCAGCGGATTGACTTGTCGGAATCGAAGCCGCGCAAGGCGTCGGCGAGTTCGCTCATCAACTGGTCGCACAGCGCGTTCAGCGACTCCGGGCGGTTCAGCCGGATGACGGCCACGGCGCCGTCGGTTTCGGTCACAATCATCTCGTAGGGCATGGAATCCTCCGCTCTGCTGGCGTCAGGATGGCTGATTTGACCCCGGATGCAAGCCGCGAGGTCGGTCCGGGTGCGCATCAGCCATTGACGCGACCACGGCGCGTTCGTCAGGTATAGGGGGGAGAGACAGACCGAGGCCCAAATTGCCCTTGACCGCCGTTCGCGAATTGCCGCTCGATCAGCTTCTGCTTGGCGATGCCGTCGAGATGATGCGCATGCTGCCGGATGCGTCGATCGACTGCGTCTTCGCCGATCCGCCCTACAACCTGCAACTCCGTGGCGAATTGCGCCGGCCGGATGACAGTGTGGTCGACGGTGTTGACGACGACTGGGACAAGTTCACCGATTTCGCGGCCTATGACGAATTCTCGCGCGCCTGGCTCTCTGAGGCGCGGCGGCTGATGCACAAGGACGCGACGATCTGGGTGATCGGCTCCTATCACAACATTTTCCGCCTCGGCGCGATCATGCAGGATCTCGGGTTCTGGATTCTCAACGACGTGATCTGGCGCAAGACCAACCCGATGCCGAATTTCCGCGGCCGGCGCTTCACGAATGCGCACGAAACGCTGATCTGGGCGGCGCGGGAGCCGAAATCGCGTTACCGGTTCAACTATCAGGCGATGAAATCGCTCAACGACGATACACAGATGCGCAGCGACTGGACGATTCCGCTCTGCACCGGCGGCGAGCGGCTGCGCAACCAGCACGGCCTCAAGCTGCATCCGACCCAGAAGCCGGAGGCCCTGCTGCACCGCGTGATCCTGGCCGCGACCAACCCGGACGACGTGGTGCTGGACCCGTTTTCTGGCACCGCGACGACGGCGACGGTGGCCAAGCGGCTCAACCGGCATTTCATCGGCATTGAGCGTCATCCCGCCTACGTCGAGGCCGGCTGGGCGCGGCTGCGGGAGATGCGGGCGGCGCCGGCGCATCTGACCAGGCCGATGCCGAGCCGCAGAGAGGCGCCGCGCATCGCCTTCGGCGTGCTGGTCGAGCGCGGCTTGGTCCCGCCAGGCACATTGCTGCATGACAGGCTGCGGCGGGTGAGCGCCACGGTCGCGGCGGATGCCAGCATCATCGCCGGCGCGCATCGCGGCTCGATCCATCAGGTCGGTGCCGCGGTTCAGAACGCCGCAAGCTGCAATGGCTGGACGTTCTGGCATATCGAGCGCGAGGGGAGGCTTGTCGCACTTGATCATGTGCGCGAAACGTTGCGTCCATGACCTCCACCCTTGCCTCGATGACCGGCTTTGCCCGCCACGCGGGCAGCCACGACAATGCCAGTTTCGTCTGGGAAATCCGCAGCGTGAACGGTCGCGGGCTCGATCTTCGGATGCGCCTGCCCGCGGGGCTGGATGGGCTCGAGCCGGCGCTGCGCGAGGTGGCCGGCAAGCGGTTGAAGCGCGGTAATGTGTCCGCCACGCTGACGTTGAAGCGCGAGTCCCAGGCGGCGATGATGGTGGACGAGGCGGCGCTGGAAGGGCTCCTGCGCCATGCGCTTGCATTGTCGGAGCGGATTCCGGGTGCGATGGTGCCGCGCGCCGAGGCGCTGTTGGCGTTGCCTGGCGTCATCCGTCCCGCTCCCGCCGAGGATGTCGCGGAAGATGCGGAGGCCGCCCGGCAAGAGGCTCTTGCCGCCACTCTGGCCGCCGGCTTCGATGTTGCCATCGAAGCGCTCGATCGTGCGCGGCGTGACGAGGGCGGTCGGCTTGCCGTAATCGCCGCGGATCTGCTCGGCGCGATCCGCCGCCTGGTCGCCGCGGCGCGTGCTCATGCACCGGAACAGGCGGCTCAGCACCGCGCCCGGCTGCAGGGCGCGCTGGCCGATCTGCTCGGCGATTCCGACCCGGTGCCGCAGGAGCGGCTGGCCCAGGAAATCGCGCTGCTCGCCACGAAATCTGACGTGCGCGAGGAACTTGACCGGCTGGATGCGCATGTCGAGGCGGCGCATGCGTTACTCGCAGAGTCGGCACCGGTCGGCCGCCGGCTCGATTTCCTGATGCAGGAATTCAACCGCGAGGCGAACACGCTGTGCAGCAAGTCGGCGTCGCTGCAACTGACCGCCATCGGGCTCGACCTCAAGGCAACGATCGAGCAGCTGCGCGAACAGGTTCAGAACATTGAATAGGCGCGGCCTCTGCCTCGTGCTTGCAGCGCCTTCTGGCGCCGGCAAGACGTCGCTCTCTCGGGCGTTGCTTGCCGGTGATTCACGGCTGTCGCTGTCGATCAGCGCCACCACCCGCGCGCCGCGCGATGGCGAGCAGGAGGGGGTGCATTATTTCTTCCGTACCCCGGAACAGTTTGCGGGCATGGTCGCGGCAGGCGAATTCCTTGAGTATGCGACGGTGTTCGGCCGGTCCTACGGCACGCCGCGCGCGCATGTCGGGGAGATGCTGGCGGCGGGCCGGGACATCCTGTTCGATATCGACTGGCAGGGCTTTCGCCAGCTCAGGGCCGCGCTGCCGCGCGATGTGGTTGGCGTATTCATCCGCACGAGCAGCCTTGAGGAACTTCATCGCCGCCTTGTGGCGCGTGGCGATGATCCCGCCGCGATCGCGATGCGGATGGAGGAGGCCGAGGACGAACTCGCGCATCAGGGCGAATTCGATTTCATCATCGAAAACAACGATTTCGATACGGCTCTTGGCGATCTTTCGGCGATCCTGCGGGCGGCGCGGCTGATGGCGTCTCGTATGGCATGAATGCTTGCCTGTCAGAGGCAAGTGCGCCTAAAGAGCGATGACGTTTTTCATAAAAACGAACATCACTTTATGCGGAGAGATGTCGTGGCCGAGGAAAATTCAGAGCGCAAGCCGCGCTCAACGCCTTGGCGGCTCCTATTGCTTGTGCCTTTCGTGGCAACGCTCTGGGTGCCGTTCTTCAATCATGCCAAGCCCGCCGTGCTAGGCTTTCCCTTTTTCTATTGGTACCAGCTCGCCTGGGTGGTGATCTCGTCGGTCATCATCTGGATCGTCTGGCGCGCCGAAAGCTAAGGAACGTCGCCATGCTCATAGCCGGTATCGTCTTCGCCGTCCTCGTGGTCGGCGTTCTCATCCTGGGGTTCTTCGCTGCACGCTGGCGCGGCGGTGACCTCGACCAGCTTCACGAATGGGGGCTTGGCGGCCGCCAGTTCGGCACGCTGATTTCCTGGTTCCTGATCGGCGGCGATCTTTATACGGCCTATACGTTCATTGCCGTGCCCGCGCTGATGTTCGGCGCAGGCGCCATCGCCTTCTTCGCGGTGCCATACACCATCGTCGCCTATCCGATCCTGTATGTTGTGTTTCCGAAAATGTGGCGGGTTGCCGCCAAATACGGTTTCGTCACCGGGCCAGAGTTTGTCAGAGGCCGCTATGGCAACCGCTGGCTTGCGCTTGCGGTGGGTATCACCGGCATCATCGCGACCATGCCCTATATCGCGTTGCAGCTTGTCGGCATGCAGGTGGTCATCGGCGCGTTCAACCTCGGTACCGGGTTCGGCAGTCATCTCCCGCTGATCCTGGCCTTCCTCGTGCTCGCCGCCTTCACCTACACGTCGGGCCTTCGCGCGCCGGCCATGATCGCTGTGGTCAAGGACACGCTGATCTACCTCACCATCATCGTGGCGATCTTCGCGATCCCGGCCTCGCTGGGCGGGTTCGGACATATTTTCGCGAAGATCGCCTCCACCAAGCTGCTGCTGCCGAAGCCAGGCCCGCATACCACCGGGCTTTATTCTGGCTATGCGACGCTGGCACTCGGCTCGGCGATGGCGCTGTTCCTGTATCCCCACGCGTTGACCGGCATCCTGTCGTCGCGCTCGAGCGAGACGGTGCGAAAAAACGCGGTGATCCTGCCGGCCTATTCGCTGATGCTCGGCCTGATCACCCTGCTCGGCGCCATGGCGGTGGCAGCCGGCGTTTCCGCGCTGCCCCAGTTCGCCGCGGGCTTCAAAGCCTATGGGCCGAGTTTCGCCGTGCCGGCGCTGCTGATCCATACCTTGCCGGGCTGGTTTGTCGGCATTGCCTTTGCCGCCATCGCGATCGGCGCCCTGGTGCCTGCCGCGATCATGGCGATTGCCTCGGCGAACATCTTCACGCGCGACATCTGGAAGGAATTCGTCTCCCCCGGCGTATCGGCGGCGGCGGAATCGCAGATCGCCAAGCTGTTCTCGATCGTGATGATTATCGGAGCGCTGCTGTTCATCTTCGGCCTGCCGCTGAAGTACGCGATCCAGTTGCAGCTGCTTGGCGGCATGTGGATGATCCAGATCTTTCCGGCCATCGTATTCAGCCTGTTCACCCGGTTCTACAACGGATGGGCGTTGCTGGTCGGCTGGGCGGTGGGCATCGGCCTTGCGACGCATTTCGCGTTGCTGAACCATCTCAAGGGCGCGATCTATCCGTTCCACATCGGTGGGATGACCTATCCGTGCTACATTGCGCTGGCCACCTTCGTCGTGAACGTGATCGTGGCCACCGCGCTATCGCCGGTGTTCCACGCCATCAAGTCGGACCGCACGCGCGACGTGACCACCAGCGCCGACTACGCCTGAGGGATGGTGCGTCTTTCGCGCCAGTGTCGATGAGCGGTTCCACGTCCCGCAGGCGCGGGGCCGCTTTCGGCTTCATCATGGCCACGATCCTGCTGGACATGCTGGCCATGGCGATCGTGCTGCCGGTCCTGCCCGCGCTCATCACCGGGCTGGTCGGCGGGGGCGCCGGGCTGAGCGCGCATGTGTTCGGCGCCTTCGGTGCCGCCTGGGCGGCGATGCAGTTCATTGCCTCGCCGATGCTTGGCGCGCTGTCCGACCGGTTCGGCCGGCGGCCGGTGATCCTGCTCTCCTGCCTCGGCCAGGCGGTGGATTTCACCGTGATGGCGCTGGCCCCATCGGTCGGCTGGCTGCTCGCCGGGCGGATTCTCTCCGGCGCTTCGTCGGCCAACATCGCCGCCGCGAATGCATATATTTCCGATGTCACGCCACCGGAGCGGCGGGCGGCGGCGTTCGGCGTCTCGGGCGTTGCCGCGGCGATCGGCTTTGTGCTCGGACCGGCGCTGGGCGGTCTGCTCGGCGCGGTTTCGCTGCGCCTGCCGTTCTGGTTCGCAGCCGGTCTTTCCCTCGCCAACTTCCTCTACGGTCTGGTGGCGCTGCCGGAATCGCTCGCGCCGCGCCGCCGCCGGCGGATCGGCTGGCGGGGCCTCAACCCGCTGGATGCGCTGCGCTTCTATCGCCGGCCGGGCGTGGCCGCGCCGGCGACGATCTATGCGCTCGGCACGCTCGCGCTGCAGGCGGTGCCTTCGGTCATGGTGCTTTACGTGCAGGAGCGGTTCGGCTGGCGCCCGCAGCTGATCGGCGCCACCCTCGCCGCCGCCGGGGTCGGGTTTGCCGTGGTCGGCGGCGTTGTGGTCGGGCCGATGGTGCGCCGGCTTGGCGAGCCGAGAACGCTGATCCTTGGCCTGATCGGTGGCGCCGCGGGGTTTGTGCTGTTCGGTCTCGCGCCCGATTCGCGGATTTTCTGGATCGGCGTCCCGGTTCTCTCGGCCTGGGGGCTGGCGATGCCTGCGGTGCAGGGGATCATGGCGCACCGGATTGGCGGGCGCGAGCAGGGGCGGCTGCAGGGGTTGCTCGCCAGCCTGAACGGGCTGACCGCGCTGGTCGGCCCGTTGCTGTTCACCACGATCTACGCGGCGACGCTGGGGCCTGACGGCACGGCGGACGTGCCGCGCTCGGGCACCGCCCTCGTCGTCGCCGGCCTGCTGCTGCTCGCCTCGCTGATTCCGCTGCGCTGGGCGGTGCGGTATCAGGCCGGCAGGCCGAACCCGTAGGCGTCCATCCGCAGGATGGCGTGCTCGGTCGAGTTGTGCAGCCGCCGTGCCGCGCTGCCCTCTCCGGCGCCGATCGCGGTGAAGAGCGGCAGCAGATGCTCTTCGGTCGGGTGTTCGTCGCGCGCATGCGGCGCGCGGGCGCGATAGTCGAGCAGGGCGGCGATGTCGTTGCCGGCAATGGCCGCGTCCATCCAGGCGCTGAACGCCGTCACATCCTCCGCCTCCGGCGCGTCGACCGGCTGGCCGCGGAAGCGCCGCAGGTCGTGAGTGAAACTGCCGGAACCGACGATCAGCACATCGTCACGCCGCAGCGGCGCCAGCGCCCGGCCGATGTCGAAGGCGTGGCGCGGGCCGAGCCGGGTCTGTACCGAGAGCTGGAGTACAGGGATGTCGGCCGCGGGCCAGGCCAGCAGCAGCGGCACCCAGGCGCCATGGTCGAGGCCGCGCGCGGGGTCGAGCCCGGTGGGAAAACCGGCCTCGCCGAGCAGCCCGGCAATGCGCTGCGCCAGCGCCGCATCGCCCGGCGCGGGATAGGAAAGTTCGTAGAGCGCGCGGGGGAAGCCGAAGAAATCGTGGATGGTCTCGTTGCGGGCCACCGCATTGACCATCGGCTCTGCCGTCTCCCAATGCGCGGAGACGACGAGAATGGCGCGAGGTCTGGGCAGGGTGGCGGAAAGTCCGGCGAGGAACATCCTCGCCGGGGTTTCGGTGAGTGCCAGCATCGGCGAGCCATGGCTGACGAAGAGCGAGGGTTGCATCACGCGGTCCTCCGGCCGAACGGTGTGGGGACGAGGGCATAAGGACCATCGCCGATCAGGGCGAGCACCACGAGGGCGATGGCCCAGAACGCGGGATATTCCCATCCGCCGCCTTTCGCCGTGAAATAGAACCCGTTATGGATATGCACCAGCGCGATGGCGCCGATCAGGTCCGGCACGATCAGTAGCGCGGCGAGCCGCGCCCATATCCCGAGCACCAGCGCGATGCCGGCCGCCAGTTCCCACAGCATGACGAACAGGCCGAACCAGCCCGGCAGACCGAGGCTGGCGAAGAAATGTTCCGTCCCGGCAGGGGTGAAGATGGCGTATTTCAGCCAGTCATGGGCGAAGAACAGGAAGCCCAGAGTTAGCCGGAGCAGCAGGGCGCCGTAGCCGGCGGTTCGGGTGTCGATTGTCGAGTCCATGTGCGTAATCTCCTTCACCCCCCAGATAACCATGCGAGAATGGTTGGTTAATATCCAATTCTTTGGTTATCGTCATGCGGATTCGCATAGGAGTGACGATGGATTGGGACGATCTGCGCAGCTTTCTCGCCATAGCCCGCGAGGGCACGCTGTCGGCGGCGGCGCGGCGGCTGGGCGTACGGCAATCGACGATGGGACGGCGGCTCGCGGCGCTGGAGGCGCGGGCCGGTGTGCGGCTGCTGGAACGCACGCCGCGCGGCTTCCGGCTGACCGCCGCCGGTGAGGCGGCGCGCGCCGAGGTGGAGCGGATGGAGACGGCGGCGCTGGCGGCCGAGCGGGCGGTGAGCGGGCGGGATGTGCGGCTGGAAGGCACCGTGCGCCTGACGACGGTGAGCGATTTTGCGCCCTCCGTGCTGATGCCCGCCTTGGCCGATCTTGCCGACCGCTATCCGGGCATCGTGGTGGAACTGATCGCCGATGACCGTACCCTCTCGCTCGCTGCGCGCGAGGCTGATCTCGCCCTCCGTCTCGCGCGGCCGCGTGGGCAGTCGTTGCGGGGGCGGCGAATCGGCACGGTATCGTTCGGCCTATATGCGAGCGAAACCTATCTTGCCGCGCGCAGCGTGCCGGCCTGGCCTGGCAGCCAGGGCGAGGGCCACCGGCTCATCCTGTCGCGCGACGAGACCGGCGCCTATCCGGAGCTCGACGCGCTGGCGGCGATGGCGCCGAAGGCGGCTGTCGCCCTCAGGACCGACAGCCGGGTAAGCCAGCTCGCCGCCGCCCGCGCCGGGCTGGGCATCGCCGTGCTCGGGCACCACGTCGCCGCCGGCGCGGGGTTGACGCGGATCGATTCACCGCCGCTGCCGGAGCGGGAAATCTGGCTGGTGCAGCACGAGGATACGCGCGACGTGCCGCGCATCCGCGCCGTTGCCGATGCGCTGGCGGCCAGGATGCGCGCGGCGGAGCCTGTCTTTGCCGGGCTGGATCAGGCGCCCGCCAGTCCTGAGCCCACGAGTTTTGCCGGGTCGCAGAGCCGGTCGAACGTCGCGGGGTCGACGCCGCCATAGCCGGTTGCCGCTTCGCGCAGCGTCAGGCCGTGTTCCGCCGCGTGATGAGCGATCGCGGCGGCGCGATCATAGCCGATTTCCGGGCTCAGCGCGGTGACCAGCATGAGCGAGCGGCCGAGCTGTTCGTCGATCCGCGCACGGTTCAGCGCGGTCCCCTCCACCGAAAACCGGCGGAAGGCGGTGCAGGCTTCCGTCATGGTCCGGCAGGTGCGGAGCACGTTGTTGATGATCAGCGGCCGCATCGCGTTCAGCTCGAAATTGCCCTGGCTGCCGGCGAAGGCAACCGCCGCGTCATCGCCGATCGTCTGGATGCAGACCATCACCAGCGCCTCGCACTGGGTCGGGTTCACCTTGCCGGGCATGATTGAGGAGCCTGGCTCGTTCTCGGGGAGCAGGAGTTCGCCGATGCCGCAGCGGGGGCCGGAGGCGAGCCAGCGCATGTCGTTGGCGATTTTCATCAGTGCTACGGCGAGGCCGCGCAGGGCGGCCATCGTCGCGACCATCGCATCGAGCGAGGCTTGCGCGGCGAACTTGTTCGGGGCGGTAACGAATGGCTTGCCGGTGATCGCGGCGATTCGTGCGGCGATCGCCCGGCCGAAGCCGGCGGGGGCGGCGAGGCCGGTGCCGACCGCGGTGCCGCCGGCGGCGAGTTCGAGCAGCCCGCCGCGCGATGCCCCGACCCGCGCCAGCGCATCGCTAAGCTGGTGCGCATAGCCCGACCATTCCTGGCCCACGGTGAGCGGCACCGCGTCCTGCAGATGGGTCCGGCCGGTCTTGGGGATGTCCATCCACGCGAAGGCCTTCGCCTCGATGGCGCCGGCGAGCGCGTCGATGGCGGGAATGAGATCCTCGTCCAGCGCCGCGAGGGTCGCGACATGCATCGCCGCGGGAAAGGTATCATTGGAGGATTGCGAGCGGTTGACGTCGTCATTCGGATGGATCGGCGCTCGAGCGCCGGGTTCGGCGCCGAGCAGCTGGTTCGCCCGCGCGGCCAGCACCTCGTTGAGGTTCATGTTGGACTGCGTGCCCGAGCCGGTCTGGTAGACATGCAGCGGGAAATGATCGTCGAGTGCGCCCGCCATCGCCTCTTCGGCGGCGCGGACGATCGCCGCCACCTTCCAGCCGGGCAGCGCGCCAAGCTCGGCATTCACCTCTGCCGCCGCCTTCTTGACCAGCGCATAGGCGCGGTAGAGCGCCGTCGGCATCCGTTCGCCGATGGCGAAATGGCGCAGGCTGCGTTGGGTCTGGGCTCCCCAGTAGCGATCCGCCGGCACCTCGATCGTGCCCATCGAATCATGCTCGGTGCGGGTGCCGGTCGCATCGATGCCGACCGGCACGTCACGCAGTCTTTCTGCTCCGGTGCTCATCGAGAGCAGATGGCGTGCCGCCCCCGCCGGTTAAAGCGGCTCGATTGCGGCGAAGCGGATCAGACGGCCCTATTCTTCCTCGATATCCTCGAGGCTGAACTGCTGGGCTTCCTCGTCGTAGGAATAGATCTCGGCGTAGCGGCCCCAGGAGATCGCGGTGCGCAGCGTTTCCTCGGCGCGTTCGGGCGACATGTGATCTTCCAGTTCGTCGCGGAAGCGGACGGCGGAGGCGCGATGGTTCCAGCGTTCGTCGATCACCTGGCGGATCGCGGCGACCAGCTTCACGTTGGCGAGGGCGGCGGCGGCGAAGATCTTCTTGCGCTCCTCGGTATCGGCATTCACGAAGGTCCGGCCCTGCTCGGTCAGGCGGATATCGCCATCCTCAAGTTCGGCGAAGCGCAGCAGTTGCAGGGTTTCGCCGAGTGGCAACAATTCGTCAGCCTCGTATTGCAGCACGGAGGCGAGGGCCGGCAGGTCGGCGCGGCCGTCATATGGCGGGGCGGCGAGCGTTTCCATCAGGCCGGACATCAGGTTGGTGCCGATCGGGTGGAGCGGCGTGGCAAAGCCGGTCGCCGGGTGGGCGGCCTCGGCCTTCAGGTCCGCCGGCGACTTGCGCCGCGTCATCACCGCGTAGATGTCGTCCACCATCTTGCGGAAGGCCGGATCGAGCCGGTTGCGCGGGTGTGGAAAGGGAACGCGCAATTCGTGCGCGACCCGCCCGGGATCGGACGAGAAGACGAGGATGCGGTCGCACATCAATACCGCTTCCTCGATATTGTGAGTTACGATGAGGATCGACTTGACCGGAAGCTTGCCCTCCGACCAGAGGTCGATCAGGTCGGTGCGCAGGGTTTCGGCGGTCAGCACGTCCAGCGCCGAGAACGGCTCGTCCATCAGCAGCAGGTCGGGATGGGTGACCAGCGCGCGGGCGAGGCCGACGCGCTGGCGCATGCCGCCCGAGAGTTCCTTGGGGTAGGCGCCGTCATAACCGCCGAGGCCGATCAGGTCGATCGCCTCCTCGGCGCGCTCCTCGCGCTCGCGCCGGGCGACACCCTGCGCCTCCAGCCCGAGCTCGACATTTTCCTGCACCGTGAGCCACGGAAACAGAGCAAAACTCTGGAACACCATGGCGACGCCGCGTACCGGGCCGCGCACCGGCGCACCCTTCCACGACACATCGCCGCGGGTCGGGCGCAGCAGGCCGGCGATGATCCGCAGCAGCGTCGATTTGCCCGAGCCGGAGCGACCGAGCAGGCCGACGATCTCGCCCTCGCGCAGCGTCACGTTGACGTCGTCGAGCACGACCAGTTCGCTGTTGGCTTCCTTCGGATAGGATTGCCGGCAGTTGCGGACATCGAGCAGGATGCCGGGCGCGGTTTGCTGGTCCATCTCTCCTCCTTATCCGAAATTGGTGCGCCGGCTGGCATAGGCGTAGAGGGGGCGCCAGACCAGCCGGTTGAAGCCGAGCACGAAAGCCGCCATCACGGCCACGCCGAGCACGATGCGGCTGGTGTTCCCGGCCATGGTCGCCTGCGCGATATAGGCGCCGAGCCCACGCGCGACCAGCGTGGTATGGCCCCATGAGGCGACCTCGGCAACGATCGAGGCATTCCATGCCGCGCCGGTCGCGGTGAGTGCGCCGGTAACGAAATAGGGCAGGATGCCGGGGATGATGAGCCGGCGCCACCAGAGAAGCCCGCTCAGGCGGAAATTCGAAGCCGCTTCCTTCAGGTCGCCTGGCAGCGCGGCGGCGCCCGCGACGACGTTGAACAGGACGTACCACTGTGTGCCGAGGATCATCAGCGGTGTCAGCCAGATGTTTGGCGTGAGGCGGAAATGCACGATTCCGGCAACCACCACGGGGAAGACGAGGTTGGCGGGGAAGGCGGCGAGGAACTGCGCGGCTGGCTGAACCAGTCGCGTTGCCCACGGCCTGAACCCGACCCAGACGCCGACGGGCACCCAGATCACGCAGGAGATCACCAAAGCCGCGATGACGCGGGCAAGGGTGTAGAAGGCGAGCACGACGCACTGGGCAAGATCGCTCCAGTACATCGTGCGCGCGCAGAACTCGACCACTTGTGCGGCAGCGGCGCCGGCCGCGATGATCACGACCGCATAAAAGGCGGCGTCGCCGATCCGTCCGGTGGCGCGGTCGAGGCCGGCGGACCCGAACTTCCGGTCGGCCCTGCCGAGGCGCAGGCGGACGACGTGGGCAAACTGGTCGCTCAGCCAGTCCCCTGCGGCGCGGAGAAGAAAGGTCCGGCGCAGCAGGCGGAGGACCCAGGGTTCCGTCTCGCCGGCGGAGGGCACGGTTTCGAACCGGAATTTGCCCGACCAGGCAACAAGAGGGCGGAACAGCAACTGGTCGTAGAGCAGGATTACCACCAGCATGGCCAGCAGCGCATAGACGATGGCAGCGAAATCGCGGTGCTGCAGCGCGACCGCAACGTAGGAGCCGATCCCCGGCAAGGTGAAGGTGGTGTGACCGACCGTGATCGCCTCAGACGCGACCACGAAGAACCAGCCGCCGGACATCGATAGCATAGTGTTCCACACGAGGCCCGGCACGGCGAACGGCACGTCGAGTCGCCAGAAGCGTTGCCAGGGTGTCAGGCCGAAGCTGCGGCAGGCCTCGACCAGATCCGCCGGTTCGGTGGTCAGCGACTGATAGAAGCTGAAGGCCATGTTCCAGGCCTGGCTGGTGAAGATGACGAACACCACCGCGAGTTCCGCGCCGAGTTCCTGTCCCGGGAAAAGATGCAGGAAAAACAGCACGGTGAAGGAAATGAAGCCGAGAATCGGGATCGATTGCAGGATGTCGAGGATCGGGATGATGATGATTGCGGCGCGCCGGCTCTTCGCGGCCAGTGTCGCGACCGTGAAGGTGAAGCCGAGCGAGACGAGCAGGGCCGCGAACATGCGCAACGTCGTGCGCAATGCGTAGCCGGGCAGCCACGCCGGATTCAGGTGGATATGGCCCGATTTCATCCGCGCGAGGGGCGCCATCGTGCCCTGCGCGACGTGCGCCACCCCGATCAGCAGGGCGAAGACGAGAGCCATCGCCGCGACGTCCCACGTATTGGGCAGCCGGCGGCCATGAACAAGGGCGGGCGGGACTGGTCTGGTCATGAGCCGATCCGCGTTGAAATCATTGCCGATTGTCGAACTGAAGCCGGGCGCTGCACCCCGCGGACCCTGCCTTAGCCCGGCTTTTCGCCGCTGTCACCCACCATCGGGCGGCGGGATGGTTCAATTCCGGTTCGAACTGGGCTATGCAGCGAGACCCGGGTGCTGAGGCAGCCCGGTCAGGCTGACTGGAAGGATCGCATGAAGCTCAAGGCGGATCGGGCAACGCTGCTGAAGGCGCTGGCCCATGTTCAGAACGTTGTCGAAAAACGCAACACGATTCCCATCCTGGCCAATGTGCTGTTGTCGGTGAAGGAAGGCCGGCTGACCATCGCCGCGACCGATCTGGAGATCGCGCTGATCGAGGAGGTCGCCGCGACGACGATGAGGGACGGCTCTGTCACCGCGCCGGCGGCGACCCTTTACGAGATCGTGCGCCGCCAGCCGGACAACGCCGAGATCGAGCTCGACCATCCGGGCGGTGACGCGCCGCTCGCGCTGCGGGCAGGACGCTACGCCACCAAGCTCGTGGTGCTGCCGACCGACGAATTCCCCAAGCTCGATGCCGGCAAGCTGACGCATCGCTTCGCCGTGCCGGCGCAGGCGCTGCGCGGGCTGATCGACCGCACGCGCTTCGCGATCTCGACCGAGGAAACCCGCTACTATCTCAACGGCATCTATCTTCATTCCGCCGAGTCGGAGGGAGTGCCGGTGCTTCGCGCCGTGGCGACGGACGGGCATCGTCTCGCCCGCGTCGAGGAACCGCTGCCCGAGGGCGCCGCGGGGATGCCCGGCGTCATCGTGCCGCGCAAGACGGTGAACGAGATCCGCAAGCTGCTCGACGAGGTCTCCGGCGATGTCTCGATCGCGCTCTCGGAAACCCGCATCCAGTTCGAGCTGGACACCATGCGGATGACCAGCAAGCTGATCGACGGCACCTATCCCGATTATTCGAAGGTGATCCCTACGGGCAACGACAAGATACTGCGCGTCGAGACCGCCGATTTCTCCGCCGCAGTGGCGCGCGTCTCGGCGATTACCTCCGAGCGAAACAAGCCGGTCAAACTCTCCGTCGGCCGCGACCTCCTGGTGCTTTCGGCGACCAGCCCTGACCAGGGCACGGCAACCGAGGAACTCGACGCCGAGCAGGTGGAATACCGTGCCACCCCGCTCGAAATCGGCTTCCAGGCCCGCTACCTCAACGACGTGACGGAACAGATCAAGGGCAAGGTGGAGTTCTGCTTCGCCGACGGCGCGGCGCCGACCCTGGTGCGCGCCGCCGGCGACGAGAGCGCGATTTTCGTTCTCATGCCGATGCGGGTCTGACCCCGCGGTGCCGCGCCGGGGCCTCCGGGCGCGGCGCCGGAGGCTTCACCCCCTGCATGGAGCCGCTTTCGCGCAGACGGGCGTGCCAGGACAGCGCCTGTTCGATCAGATGCGGCGTCTGCCCGCCACGGCTGCGCACGGCCTCGTTGAAATAGTCACGCAGCGCGTCGCGGTAGAGCGGGTGCGCGCATTTGTCGATGACCAGCGCCGCCCGCTCGCGCGGGGCAAGGCCTCGCAGGTCGGCCAGCCCCCGTTCGGTGACGATCACGTCCACGTCGTGCTCGGTATGATCGACATGCGAGACCATCGGCACGATGCTGGAGATCTTGCCGCCCTTGGCCAGCGACTTGGTGACGAACACTGAGAGATGGCCGTTCCGCGCGAAATCGCCGGAGCCGCCGATGCCGTTCATCATGTGCGTGCCACCGACATGGGTGGAGTTCACGTTGCCGTAGATATCTGCCTCCAGCGCCGTGTTGATGCCGATGATGCCGAGGCGGCGGACGATTTCGGGATGGTTGCTGATTTCCTGCGGGCGCAGCACCAGCCGGTCGCGGTAGCGGCCGATATCGCCGAGCACCCGTTCGTAGAGCGGCTTCGACAGCGTCATCGACGAGCCGGAGGCGAAGACAAGGCGGCCGCTGTCGAGCAACGAGATCGTGCTGTCCTGCAACACCTCGGAATACATGGTGAGGTTGCTGAACCGGCTTTCGGTGAAGCCGTGCAGCACCGCGTTGGCGATGCTGCCGATGCCGGCCTGCAACGGCATCAGCGAGGGCGAGAGCCGGGCCTCGCGCACCTCGTGGTCGAGGAATTCCAGCAGGTGCCCGGCGATCGCGGCGGTGTCCTCGTCGGGCGGCTCGATGCGCGAGGGGCTGTCGGCCTTGCTGGTGATGACGATGCCGATGATCTTCTGCGGGTCGATCGGCACATAGGGCAGGCCGATCCGGTCGCTCGGCCGCATCACCCCGAGCGGCTCGCGATAGGGGCGGCGCGAGGGGAAATAGATGTCGTGCAGGCCTTCGAGTTCCTGCGGCATCGTCATGTTGATCTCGACGATCACCTTCTCCGCCAGCACGGCGAAGCTCGCGGCGTTGCCGACCGAGGTGGTGGGCACGATGCCGCCCTTCTCGTTGATCGCCGTCGCCTCGACCACGGCGATGTCGACCGGGCGAAGCTGGCGTGCGCGCAGCTGTTCCACCGTTTCGGACAGATGCTGGTCGATGAACATCACCTCGCCGTCATTGATGCGGCGGCGCAGGGCCGGGTCGGCCTGGAAGGGCATGCGGCGGGCGATCACGTTGGCCTCGGACAGCGTCTTGTCGATATCGTTGCCGAGCGAGGCGCCGGTCATCAGCGTGATCCGCAGTGGATCACGCCGGGCGCGCTCGGCGAGGGCCACCGGCACCTCCTTGGCGTCTCCGGCGCGGGTGAAACCGCTCATGCCGATCACCATCCCGTCCCTGATCGACAGCGCGGCCTCCTCGGCCGACATCACCTTGCCCCAGAGCGTCTCCAGCCTGATCCGGTCACGATACATTCCGCTTCAACTCCCCGCGTTGCCACGCCTCTTGAGCAAGCGCTTTGCCGATCGTTTCGGAACGTTTCATTGAGGCAGATCAAGGATCGGGTCGTACGAGCCGGCCTGGGGACATGGCTGCGTTGCGGACAAGGCCGTCGGCCGGCAAACCTACCCGATCGAGTGATTTCCGCCCGCGGAACCTGCTCCTAGAATCGTCTCGTCAAGACCATTCGGAGTGTAGCGATGTCCAGCAGCGAAGACCTCCTCGTCGTGATTGCCGATGGCGCGCAGGCGCGCTTCGTGCGGTTCCGTCCCCCAGGCAAGCTCAAGACCGAGCGCACATTCGAATCGGTGGCGGCGCATCTGCGTTCCTCCGAACTGCGCAGCGATGGGCCGGGCGCATCGTTCCATACCGGCTCGACGGCGCATCACGCGGTTGAGCCGCGGCATGACCCGCACGAGTCGGAAAAGATCGCCTTCGCCCGAACCGTGGCGTCGGAACTCAATGCGCTGCCCGAAGGCAGCTTCGGCGGTTTGATCCTTGCTGCGCCTGCGCGGCTGATACCGACGCTGCGCGACGCGCTGGCGCCCTTGCCGGCGCGCAACCTGATCGGCACCGTCGAGCACGACCTCGTCAAGGTGCCGGATGAGGAACTCTGGCCGCATCTGGAAGCGGTATTGCCGGCCGGAATTCATCCCGCGCGATTGTGATCGCCCGCTCAGAGGTCGATGGCCGCGCCGTCGCGGAGCACGAGATTGGCGGCCTCGCTGAAGCCGCTGGCCTCGTGCAGCACAAGGCCCGGCAGCAGCACGGTCGGCCCGCGCCCGCCGCGAATTGCCCGGAGAATGAACAGCTTCGCCGGCCTCCCGGCACGTGGCCAGAGCGGCAGGATCCGCAATGATCCGCAGCCCGCCGCGCGCGCCGCCTCGAGCGCGGTATCGAGCGATGCCGCGGGGAGGATCAGCGACAGGCTGCCGCGCGGACGCAGCAATCGCGTCAGAGACGCGGTCCAGGCCGGCAGCAGATCGCCGGGCGCCTCGTAGGCGAGGCGGCGGCCGGGATCGGGCGAGGGGGTGTCGGCGACCGGGCGCCAGGGCGGGTTGGCGAAGGCATGGTCGACTGGGCCGGTGAGCGGTGGGCCGGTGATGTCGGCGGTAATGATCGTGGTGCCCTCGAAGCCGTTCGTCCGCAGGTTGTCGCGCGCGAGGGCAGCCAGTTCCGGATCCCGCTCGATGCCGACTCCGCGGAGTTCGGGCACGCGATAGCTGAGGCAGAGAAGACCGGCGCCGGCACCGGTTCCCGCCTCGATCACCCGTTCGCCCGGCCGTGCCGGCACGACGGCGGCGAGCAGCACGGGCTCGATTCCGGTCCGATGCCCGGTCGCGGCCTGGGTGTAGCGGATGCGACCGGCAAGCAAGGTGCCTTCGGTAAGCCTCATGCCTCGCCGGCCTCGCGCAGAATGCGGCGGGCCTGCGCCGCCTCGTCCGTCGCAACCGCGATCCGGCGGGGAAACGCCCCGATATTGCCCTCGATCGCGGCGATATTCTGATCCAGCAGCACCGGGGCGAGTCCGGCATCGCGGAGGAGCGCCATCAGGAAACTGAGGCGGATCGTATCCGTCGACGCAACGATCGTTTCCATGCGGTCTCCTCCCTCGCGGGCCGCCTTGACCCTCTGTCCCCCGCGCCGATATGCTGTCCTGATCCAGATGGAAACACAAGGTTGATACCGGCTGTGGATGGGCTGCTGACCTCGGGACAGGATGCCGGAACGGCGCGCACGCGTCCGGAGGAAGATGCCTTGCATCGCCTCGCGGTGGTCCTTCAGGACGATCTGACGGAAACGAACCGCACCATCCTCGCGCGCATGGCGAGCGATGTGGAACTGATCCCGCAACTTGCTGCGCATCTGATCGCCGCGGGTGGCAAGCGGCTGCGGCCGCTTCTCACACTCGCCGCGGCGCGTCTCTGCGGCTATCGCGGCGAGCGGCATATCCACCTCGCCGCATGTGTCGAATTCATCCACACAGCCACGCTGCTGCATGACGATGTGGTGGATGAAAGCGGCCTCCGCCGCGGGCTCGCGAGCGCGAACGCCGTGTTTGGCAACAAGGCTTCGGTGCTGGTGGGGGATTTCCTGTTTGCCCGTGCCTTCGAGCTGATGGTCGAGGACGGCTCGCTGGACGTGCTGCGAATTCTCTGCAACGCCTCGGCTACCATCGCCGAGGGCGAGGTGCTCCAGCTTACGACCCAGAATGATCTCAGCACGGACATTCCGCGCTATTTCAAGGTGATCGAGGGCAAGACCGCGGCGCTGTTCGCGGCGGCGTGCGAGGTGGGCGGTGTTGTTGCCGACCGTGACTCTGCGGTGTGCGGCGCGCTTGCCGGCTACGGCGCGGCGCTCGGCATGGCGTTCCAGCTCGTCGATGACGCACTCGATTATGCGGCCGACCAGAACGAACTGGGCAAGACCGTCGGCGACGATTTCCGCGAAGGCAAGCTGACCTATCCGGTCCTGGTGGCCTATGCGGCGGGCGATGGTCCTGAGCGCGCGTTCTGGCGCCGTACCATCGAGGACGGCGAGCAGACCGAAACCGATCTCGCCACAGCTCTCGATCTGATCCGCAGGCATGACGCCATCGGCCAGACCATCCGCGAGGCCGACGCATTCGCGCGCAAGGCGAAGGACGCACTGGCCACGCTGCCGGACGATCCGCTGCGCGCCCTGATGATGGAGGCGGCTGATTATGCCGTCTCCCGCCATCGCTGAACCCGCTACCCGGAGAGACGCCACATGACCACGCCGCATCTGCGCGGACGCTGTGCCGAATGGGGCCGGATGAGCCGGGCGGAGCGTGACCGCGCCTATGACAATTCGGCGGCCGTTCCCGAAAGCCCGGCGCTGAACGAGGCACGGATCGCCGCCTCGCGCGAATTCCGCGCCCGCCATGCCGCCGGGCTCGATCTGCGGTACGGCCCGCGTGAGCGCAATCTCTGGGACATCTACGCCGCGGAAGATCCCAACGCCCCCTGCCTCGTGTTCATCCACGGTGGCTACTGGCAGCGAAACCGGCGCGAGGATTTCGCCTGCCTGGCCGAGGGGGTGCGCGCCCATGGCTGGTCCTGTGCCCTGCCAGGCTATACCCTGGCACCCGAGATCACGCTGGCGGACATTGTCGCCGAAATCCACCAGGCACTGGATTGGCTGGCGGGACATGGCGCCGCGCACGGCGTCGCTGGCCCGGTCGTGCTGTCGGGTTGGTCTGCCGGCGGGCATCTCGCGGCGATGGGGCTGCGCCATCCGCGGGTGACGGCGGGGTTTGCCATTTCCGGCGTGTTCGAACTCGGGCCGCTGCGCGACACCTACCTCAACGAGAAGCTGCGCCTGACCGACGAGGAAGCCGCGACGCTGTCGCCCCTGCGCCTGCCGGTCGTGAACAAGCCCCTCGCGATCGCCTACGGCACGCGTGAACTGGCGGCGCTGGTTACCGACAGCCGCGATCTGCACGCCCTGCGTGCCGCCAGTCATGCGCCGGGGCCGCTCCTGCCTGTGGCCGGCGCCGACCATTTCACCATCCTCGATCAGCTGCGCCGGCCGGATGGGGAACTGACGAGAGCCACGCTCGGCCTGTTGCCTCAGAGATAGGGCAGGAGCAAGCGCGCGGCCGCGTCGCGTAGCGGCGCGAATGGCCCTGTCTCGAGCCCCTGCCGTAATGGTGCCGCCGCCGCCACTTTCGAGTCGATCAACGCGTCGATCCTGGCGCAGACGACCGGATCGTAGCATTCGAGATCGAACTCAAAATTGAGCCGCAGGCTCCGCGTGTCCCAGTTCGAGCTGCCGATCAGGCACCAGGCGCCGTCCACCGTCACCAGCTTGGCGTGGTTGAACGGCGCTGCGCCGAGCCGCACATGCGGGCGGATGGCGCGGAAGAAGCGCAGATGCGCGCGCATCGCCCAGTCCATCAACCGGTGATCGCTCCGCTCCGGGATCACGATCTGCAACTCGACCCCGCGGAGCGCGGCCTGGGCAAGGGCGAACTCCAGCTGCGGATCAGGCAGGAAATAGGGGGTGACGATCCTGATCCGCCGTTCCGCAAGGGTGATCGCAGCACCGAGAATCGTCTCGAGGTTGAACAGGTCGCCATCCGGTCCGGAGCGGATGCCGCGCGCGGGCGTCACGCCGGCCTCGCCGATCTGCGGCCACCAGGCCGGACCTTCGAGCGTCTCGCCGGTTGTGAACAGCCAGTCCTGGGCGAAGCTGGCCATCAGTTGCCGTGTGGCCGGCCCTTCCACGCGAAGGTGAACATCGTCCACCCGGTCGGACGGATCGTCGGGGGCGAGATTCTCGGCGCCGATGTTCAGCCCGCCGGTGAAGCCGGCGCCGCCGTCGATCACCAGCAGCTTCTTGTGGTTGCGCAGGTTCAGCAGCGGCATCCGCCACGGCGCCCAGCTGTGCAGGAACTTCGCGCAGGGCACACCGGCTCGTCGCAGCGCGCGAAAGGCGGGCGCGCGCAGATAGCCGCCGCCGACGCCATCGATCAGCACACGAACCTCGACCCCCCGCTCATGCGCCGCGGCAAGGGCGGCGACGAAGGTCCGGCCGACGCGGTCATCGCGGAAAATGTAGGATGCGAGTGCGATGCTGTGTCGTGCCGCGCGGATCGCCTCCAGCATCGCCGGATAGGCCTTGGATCCGCCGTGGTGGATGGCAACGGCGTTGCCCGATTGCAGGGGAACGCCGGTGACCCGCTGGCCGACCCGGGCGAGCGCCTGTATGGCGGGTTGCGCGTCGGGCGGTGTCGCTTCGCCGAAACTGACATCGAGCGAGTCGGTGCGGACGGAGAGGCGGCTCGCGCGCCGGTTGATCCGGTTGATGCCGAAGGCAAGGTAAAGCGGGCCGCCAATCACTGCCGACAGCCAGGCGATCGCGATCCAGCCGAGGGCCGCCCGTACATCCGCCTTGCGCAGCAGCGCGTGCCGCGTCACCGCCAAGGCGACTCCGCAATGAATCAGCAGGAGCAGGAAAATCAGCGGCCGCATCCGCGCCGTTCGTCATTGGCTGCCATGCCGCCATGCATACACAAGATGGGCGGGGAGGCTACCATATCATTCGCATTGTCCTGCCGTCAGCCGGCCTGACGGCGTGCTCAAAGGGAGGTTTGCCGATGCGCCTGATCAGCTGGAACCTGCTCCGCCGCGTGGGCGCCGAGGCCCGCGAGGTCGCGGCGCTGATCGAGGATTACCGGCCCGACCTGATGCTGATGCAGGAAGCGACCGAGTCGATTGCCCAGGTCACCGATCTTTGCGGCGGATGGTTCTATCGCGCGCCGATGCAGGGGCGGATCTACGGGCTTGCCGTCTGGAGTCCCGCACCGCTGGCTGAGCCCGGCACGGTGCGGTTGCCGGCTTCGGTCATGCCCGGAAGGGTGCCGCCGCGCCTCGCCCTGCTGGTGGAGGCGCAGGGAATCACCTTCGCCAACGTCCATCTCTCGCACGGGCAGATGCTCAACCGCCTGCAGCTTCGCCATATCGCCCGGCAGATCGACGGCCCGGCGGTGATCGTTGGCGACTACAATGCGGTGGGCCCGATCCGGCTCAGGGGATATCGAGATGTCGGCCCGAGGCAGACCACCTGCCGCGCCGGCGAGATGGTGCCGTTCCGGCTCGACCGTTGCATGGTGCGCGACCTGCACGCGCATGAGGCCCGGGTGCTCGGCCGCGGCAGTTCCGATCATCACCCGATCGTGGTGACACTCGCCGCCGCCGCCGCCGAAGGCTGATCCGGCGCGGGCAGGAAGGGCAGGGCAGCAGGCCGGATCACCCGTGCGGCGATGAGCTGCAGATCGGCGGCAGCGAGCGTTTCCCGCCGCAGCAGATCATCCGCCACCTCGTCGAGCAGGGCACGATTCTGCCGCAGGATGAGACGCGCCGCCTCGAACGCTGTATCGAGAATATCCCGCACCGCGGCGTCGATCGCATCCGCCGTCTGCTCGCCGTAGCGGCGTGGCCTGAGATCGGTGGCCGAGGCACCGCCGAGCCAGGCGCTGCCTGAGTCCGTTTCATAGGCCACGAGGCCGAGTTCCGGCACCATGCCATAGCGCAGCACCATGCTGCGGGCGATCTCGGTGGCCTTCACGAAGTCATCCGCCGCCCCGGTCGAAACCTCGTCGAATACCAGGGATTCGGCGGCGCGGCCCGCCAGCAGCACCGTCATCCGCTGGAACAGTTCCCGCCGGTCCATCAGGTAACGGTCCTCCAGCGGGCGCTGGATGGTGTAGCCGAGGGCGGCGATCCCGCGCGGGATGATCGAGATCTTCTGCACAGGATCGGCGCCCGGCAGCGCCATGGCGACAAGCGCATGGCCGGTTTCGTGATGGGCGACGATGTCCCGCTCGTGCGGGTTGAGCAGCCGGTTGCGCTTCTCCAGCCCGGCGACGATGCGCTCGATCGCCTGGTTGAAATCCTCCAGCGTCACGGCATCGGCCCGGCGCCGGGTGGCGAGCAGCGCGGCCTCGTTCACCAGATTGGCGAGATCCGCGCCGGTGAAGCCCGGCGTCAGCGCCGCGACCTGCTCGATCGAGACATCCGGAGCAAGGGTGATGCGCTTCGCATGGATGGTCAGGATGGCAATGCGTCCCTTGCGGTCCGGCCGGTCGACCAGCACCTGGCGGTCGAACCGACCTGCACGCAGCAGCGCCGCGTCGAGAATTTCGGGGCGGTTGGTCGCGGCAAGGAGAACGACGCCGGTGCTGCTGTCGAACCCGTCGAGTTCGGTCAGCAACTGGTTCAGCGTCTGCTCTTTCTCGTCGTGCCCGCCGCCGGTGAAAATGCCGCCACGCGCGCGGCCGAGCGCATCGAGTTCGTCGATGAAGACGATCGCCGGCGCCTGCCGTCGCGCCTGCTCGAACAGGTCGCGCACGCGGGCCGCGCCGACGCCGACGAACATCTCGACGAATTCCGATCCCGAAATCGAGAAGAAGGTCACGCCGGCCTCGCCGGCGACGGCGCGCGCGAGCAGCGTCTTGCCTGTTCCTGGCGGGCCAACCAGCAGGATCCCCTTGGGAACGCGCGCGCCGAGGCGGCCGTATTCCTTCGGATTCCGGAGGAAATCGACCACTTCCTGTAGCTCGGCCTTCGCCTCGTCGACGCCGGCAACGTCGGCAAAGGTCACCTTGATATCCTTCTCGACATAGATTTTCGCCCGGCTTTTGCCGATCGACATCATGCCGCCGACACCGGACTCCCCGGACATGCGGCGGATCAGGAACAGCCAGATGAACGCGAAGAGGAAGATCGGCAGCACCCAGCCAAGCGCGCGCTCGAGCAGGGTGGGCCCCGGCGTCGCCGCGAAGCTGATCCCGGTCTTTTCGAGTGTCGCGGCTAGCGCCGGTTCGACCCTGTTGGTTTCGAATGTCGCCGGTGTTTTCGCCGGCGGCTTGGTGAAGCGGCCGGTGATCCTATCCTGGTCGATCCGGAGGTCGGCAACACCCCCCGACTTCGCAAGGGTGAGGAATTCGCTGTAGGGAATCACCTTCACGTCTGGCGGACGGGTGAGGAGGTTCTGGATCAGCAGCACACCGATCACGGCGGCGATGAGAAACCAGAAATTGATCTTGTGCTCGCGCTTGATGTCCATATCCGTCCGACCCGGAAATTGTCCCGCCAGTTTAGCAGCGATCTCCGGTCCCGCCTTGAGCGGGATCAAATGACGGTTTCGTTGAATTATTATCAATAAAGAACGAAATTTCATGCGGAGCTGCCGCCGGTCAGACGTGAATTGACAAGGCGTCGGACCGGTTCGACAGTTCAACGACACGGCAGACGAAGGGGAACACGTCATGCTCGAGTCCGCGGCCAGGTTTGGGATGATCGTTGCGGCGCCGGGCGCCAGATCGATGCCGGTGAAGGCGGCGTCCGCTTCTGGCTATGGAGCGGGATTATCGGGAGTTCGGTCATGAGCCCGGCGAACGACGCGACGGGGCGGGGCCACGGATCGGTGACCGTGCGCCACGGACCAGGCCGCGATGCGCTGCTCGATGGGATCGCCGGCGCAATTCGGCGCAGCCTGCAAGGCCCCCTCGCGGACGCGGCCTGCGGTTTTCTCGATCATTACGCAGCGGGCATCGCCACAGCCGATCTCGCCGCCCGGCCCGCGGAGGACGTCGCGGCGGCGGCACTCTCGCTCTGGTCCTTCGCGCAGGAGCGGCGGCCGGGTGAAAGCCTGCTGCGCGTGTTCAATCCGCGCGGCGGCGGCGCAGGCTGGGGCAACGCCAATGCCGTGCTGGAACTGATCAACGACGACCGCCCATTTCTTGTGGAATCCGCTCTTGCGGTGCTGCAAAGCCTGGAACAGCCTGTTCATGCCCTGGTCCATCCGGTGCTCACGGTCGAGCGCGACGCGGACGGCGCGCTGCGCGGGATCGGCGCGGGCCGGCCAGAGTCGATGATCCAGATCGCCTTCGGCCCCGAAACCGATCCGACCCGGCTCGATGCGATCGCCCAGGACATTCGCCGCGCGATGCAGGATGCCACCGCCGCCGTCGCCGATGCGGAGGCAATGCACCAGCGCCTGCACGAGCGTTTCGCCGCTCTTGCCGAGGGGCCGGAGCGCGACCTGCTCGGCTGGATCGCCAATGACAATTTCATCCTGCTTGGGCTGCAGGAGATCGGACTCGGGCGCGATTACGCGCTCGTGCCGGATGGCGCGGGACTCGGCGTGCTGCGCGCGGATGACGTCGCCCTGTTCGACATCCTGCGCGATGCCGCTGCCTGGCGCGCGGTGGCCGAGGAGGCGCTCGCGCGGTTCGACCGCGTGGCGGTGGCCAAGGCCGATATCAGCAGCCGCGTGCAGCGCGCCCAACTTTATGACGTCGTCGTGGTGAAGACCTGCGATGCGAGCGGCCACCCGGTCGGCCTCACCCTGTTCGCCGGCCTGTTCGCCCCGGACTCCTACAACCGCAACCCTCGCAGCATCCCCATGCTGCGCGAAAAGGTTGAGCGGATCATGCAGGACTCCGGCGTCGATCCCTCGGGGCATGACGGCCGCGCGCTGCGGCACATTCTCGATACCTGGCCGCGGGACGACCTTTTCCAGGGCCTGCCCGATGAAATCATCGCCGCGGCGATGCGGGTGATGGGGCTGCAGGTGCGGCCGGAACTGGCGCTGTTCCTGCGTCGGGATCCGTTCGGGCGGCACATCTCCGCCATCGTGTTCGTCCCGCGCGATCGGTTCGACACCGCGCTGCGCCACGCGCTCTCCGGCATGATCAACCGTGCCGCCGGCGGCGAACTGGTCGGTTACGCGACCGCGATGGGTGACGGGCCGCTGGCACGGGTGAATTTCATCATCGCCGCTGACCCCAAGCGGGCCCGGGCACTGGATGTCGCGGCGCTCGAGGCCGCAATGAAAGAGGCCGCGCGCAGTTTCCGAGAAAGACTGGCCGACGCGCTGACCGGCGAACAGGGCGACGTGACGGCGGCGGCGACCCTTGCCGAATGGGGCGATGCTTTCCCGCCGGAATATGCGGCATCCACCCCGGCCCATATCGCCGTGCGCGACATCGAGGCTGCCGCCGCGGCGCGCGCCGCCGGCCGGTTCCGCCTCGCCCTTGTGCGGCCGTTCGGCATGGCGGACGACCGCGTGGTGCTCAAGCTGTTCCGCGCCGGCGAGGCCGTGCCGCTCTCGGACATCGTGCCGCTGATCGAAAGCCTTGGCCTGCGGGTGATCGAGGAGGTGCCTTACCGGCTCGCGGCCCGCGGCGGTGTGGTCATGCTTCAGCGCCTCACGCTGGAGACCGCGGATCGCGAGGCCTTCGACCTGACCGGACGGGCCAGCGCGGTGCTGGAGGCAATCGAGGCCGAATCGGACCACCGGGCCGAGGTCGATGGATTCAACCGCCTGATCCTGCGCGCCGGGCTCGACTGGCGCGAAGTATGGCTGATGCGCGCCATGTTCAAATGGTGCCGCCAGGTGCGCGCGCCGTTCAGCCAGAACGCGGTGGAGGCAGCGCTTGCCGCCAATCCGGCGGCGACCCGGCTGCTGGTCGAACTGTTCCACATCCGCTTCGATCCTGACCGGAATCGCGATCCGGAGGCCGAGGCGGCGCTGGATGCGCGCTGGCGCGACCTGCTCGATGCCGTTGCCAGCCCCGAGGAAGATCGCATCCTCCGCCGCTACCGCCGGCTGCTGGACGCGGTGCTGCGCACCAATTTCCACGATGCCGCAACGCCGGTGATCGCCCTCAAGATCGACAGCGCGCGCGCCGGCGACATGCCGCTGCCGCGGCCGATGTTCGAGATCTTCGTGCATGGCGCTCGGATGGAGGGCTGCCATCTGCGCGGCGGCATGATCGCGCGCGGCGGCATCCGCTGGTCGGACCGGCGGGATGATTTCCGCACGGAAATTCTGAGCCTGATGAAGGCACAAATGGTCAAGAACGTCGTCATCGTGCCGGTCGGGGCGAAGGGCGGGTTCGTGCTCAAGCGCCCGCCGACGCCGACCGGCGATGCGAATGCCGATCGCGAGGCGTTCATGGCCGAGGGCATCGCCTGCTACCGGCTGCTCATCAATGCGATGCTCGATGTGACGGACAATCTGGCGGGCGGCACGGTGGTCGCCCCGCCGCGCATCGTCCGGCGCGATGGCGACGACCCCTATCTCGTCGTCGCCGCCGACAAGGGCACCGCGACCTTCAGCGACATCGCCAACGAGATCGCCGTCTCGCGCGGCTTCTGGCTGGGCGACGCCTTCGCCTCCGGCGGCTCGGTCGGCTACGACCACAAGGCGATGGGCATCACCGCGCGCGGCGCCTGGGTGAACATCGCGCGGCATTTCGACGAATTGGGTCACGACATCCAGCGCGAGGACTTCACCTGTGCCGGCGTCGGCGACATGTCGGGCGACGTCTTCGGCAACGGCCTGCTGGTCAGCCGTCACACGAAGCTGCTGGCCGCATTCGATCATCGCCATATCTTCCTCGATCCCGATCCTGATCCGGCGAAGAGCTACGAGGAACGCCGACGGCTGTTCGGGCTGAAGCGCTCGTCATGGGCGGATTACGACCCCGCGCTGATCAGCGAGGGCGGCGGCGTGTTCCCGCGCAACGCGAAAACGGTGACGCTGAGTGCCGTGGCGGCCTCTATGCTCGGCCTCGAGGCCGGCGCGCACGAGCCCGAGCTTGTTCTGCGCGCCATCCTGACCATGCGGGTCGATCTGCTCTATTTCGGCGGGATCGGCACCTATGTGAAGGCGGGAACGGAAAGCCAGGCCGATGCCGGCGACCGCGCGAACGATGCCATTCGCGTCGATGGCCGACACATCCGCGCCCGGGTCGTCGGCGAGGGCGCCAATCTCGGCGTCACCCAGGCGGGACGGATCGAGGCAGCGCAGGCCGGCGTGCGGATCAATACCGATGCCCTCGACAATTCCGCTGGTGTTTCGACCTCCGACCACGAGGTGAACATCAAGATCCTGCTGGCGAGCGTGATGGAGGCCGGCAAGCTCACGGCGCACCAGCGCGTCGACCTGCTAGGCTCGATGACGGACGAGGTGGCGGCGCTCGTGCTGCGCGACAATCACCAGCAGTCGCAGGCGATCTCGCTCGATGCGCTCGGCGGTGCTGCCGATCTCCCGGCGCAGAACGCGCTGATGAGCCAGCTGGAAGCAGCCGGCGTGCTCGACCGCGCAGTGGCCGGCCTGCCGGACGCGGCGGCGATGGCCGCGCGCGCGGCTTCTGGCCAAGCCCTGACCCGGCCCGAGCTCTGCACCCTGATGGCACACGCCAAGCTGCATGTCGGCGCGATGATCGATGCTTCGCCGCTGGTCGACGAACCGGCGCTCGGGCACCTGCTGGCCGATTACTTTCCGCACACGCTGCGCGAGCGGTTCCGGGCGGAAATCGACGACCACCGGTTGCGGCGTGCGCTGATCGGCACGGCGGTGACCAACGAGCTGATCAACCGGATGGGGGCCGCGGCTTTCGGGCGGATCGCGCTCGAATCCGGGCAGGAACCGCCGGCGATAGCCTGCGCGGCGCTGATCGCCTCCGCCGCGTTCGACCTGCCGTCCCGCTACCGTGAGATCGAGGCGCTGGGCATGGCGGTGCCGGCGGCGCAGCGCCTCGGGATGCTTTTCGCCCTGCGCCGCCTGCAGGAAGCCGCCGCGCGCACCCTGCTGGCCGGCCCGCCTCTGGGGCCGATCGGCGACGAGGTCGAGGCTCTGCGCTTCGGCCTCGCGGATCTGGCCGCCTCGGCCTGTGCCCGGCTTGAGGAGTCCGAGGACGTGCAAGCCCTGACCGCGCATGGCGTTCCGCTGCCGCTCGCGACCTTCACGGTGGCGCTGCCGGAGCTGATGGTGGCGCCGATCGTGGTGCGGCTCGCGGCCCGGCACGACCGGGCGATCGAAATGGTCCGCGCGGTCTGGACGGATGCCGGCGAGGTGTTCGCGCTGAACCCGTTGCGCGCGGCCCTTGGCGCCGTTCCGACCGCGGGCGGCTGGACGACGCGGGCCGTCGCCGCGCTGGCGGACGAGCTGAACGAAATCCAGGGCGCCCTGGTGGAAGCGGCGCTCGACGGCGGCGGCGATCCGGCGGCGCTGCGTTTCGCGTTGGGTCGCCCGGCCGAGAGCGCCATCGCGCTCGCGCATGATGTGGCGCTGATGCCCGATCTCGCCGCCCTGATCGTCGCCGTGCGGGGGCTCCGCCGGCTGCGCGGCTGAAGCCGGACGGCGCCGCTCAGGTAGCGGCGCCGTCCGGCTTCTCGATCAGATGGTTGGCGAATCGCGCGCGTAATTCGGTCTTGAGCAGCTTGCCCGTCGCGCCGTGCGGCAACTCGTCGACGAAGATCACGTCGTCCGGCACTGCCCAGCGCGCGACCTTGCCCTCATAGACCGAGAGCAGTTCCTCGCGGGTGGCGCTCGCGCCTGGCTTCAACGCGACGATCACCACCGGCCGCTCATCCCATTTCGGATGCTTTGCCGCGATCGCCGCCGCCTCGGCGACCGCCGGGTGACTGACCGCGATGTTCTCGATATCGATCGAGCTAATCCATTCGCCGCCCGACTTGATCAGGTCCTTGCTCCGATCGGTGAGAATCACGAACCCGTCAGGATCGATCATCCCGACATCGCCGGTCGGAAACCAGCCGTCCTCGGTGGTGCCTTTCGGCATCCGGTAATAGCCGGTGGTCACCCAGTGGCCGCGTAGCTCGATGTCGCCGGCGGTCTCACCGTCCCACGGCACTTCCTCCGCGCCGCGCCGCGCCCGCAGGTCGATCCCGAACAGCACCCGACCCTGGCTCAGCCGCTGGCGCCGCGCGGTCGCGGCGTCAACCTCGGGCACCGGGGTCGCGACCGTGGCGATCGGGCTGCTCTCTGTCATGCCCCAGGCGTGGACGATGGTGACGCCGAGTTCGTCATAGGCGTCGAACAGCGCCTCCGGACAGGCCGACCCGCCGACGACCATGCGTTCAAGCGTGGTGAACCGCGCCCCGGTCTTGCGGACATGAGCGAGCACGCCCAGCCAGACCGTCGGCACGCCCGAGGCGCACGTAACACGCTCGCCCTCGATCAGTTCATAAAGGCTCTGCCCGTCGAGAAAACGCCCCGGCATCACCAGCGATGTGCCGGCGGCGGCGGCGGCATAGGGCAGGGACCAGGCGTTGACATGGAACATCGGCACCACCGGCATCAGCCGGTCGGCCGCCTTGAGGCCGATCGCATCCGCCGCGTTTACTGCCATCGCCTTCAGTACGGTGGAGCGATGGGTATAGAGAACGCCCTTCGGCCGCCCCGTCGTGCCCGAGGTGTAGCAGAGGCCGCTGGCCGTCCGCTCGTCGAACCGGGGCCAGTCGTATTCGTCGGTCTCGGCGCCGATCAGGCTTTCGTAGTCGGTGATCGCAATGCCGGCGGGCAGGGCAATGCCGGGCAGGTCCGCCGCGTCGCAGAGAAACACCACCTGGCGGAGCAGGCCCGGCGGCAGCTTGCCGGCGACCTGCTCCACCAGGGATGCGAAATCCGCCTCGGCGAACAGCACGCCATCCTCGGCGTGTTCGAGGATATAGGCGATGTCGTCGGGTGCCAGGCGCGGATTGACGGTGTTGACCACGGCGCCCGAGCCGGAAATCGCGAAATAGAGCTCGACATGGCGGTGGTTGTTCCAGGCGAGAGTGGCGACGCGATCCCCCGGCCGCACACCGAGCCGGCCAAGCGCGCGAGCGAGCTGGCGGGCCCGCCGCGCCGTATCCACCCAGGTCTGGCGATGAATGCCGCCGGCGAGGCGGGAGACGATTTCCGCCCGCGGATGATGCCGGGCGGCGTGGACCAGAAAGTCCGAGATCATCAGGTCGTGGTGCTGCATCAGGCCCAGCATGGACGGCTCCCATTCTTTGGATTCTTTGTGCGCGAAACATGCTTCAAACCATCGGCGCGCGCAATCGCCGGACGATGCGGCCGGTCAGAACCGCTCGACCCAGGGCCTGAGCTCGATCTCCGAGGTCCAGGCGCTGCGTGGCTGGTGCAGGACATGAAGATAGGTCTCGGCGATGGCCTCCGGGTCGAGCAGGCTGTCCGGCGCATCCGCCGGCACCGGGCGGCTGGCGGAGCGGATGCCGCCATCGATGACGAAATGCGCGACATGGATGTCCTTCGGCGCGAGTTCCCGTGCCATGCTCTGGGCAAGGCCACGCAGGGCGAACTTGCCCATCGCGAAGGCGGCCGACTCCGCATAGCCCTTCACGCTGGCCGAGGCGCCGGTGAACAGGATGGCGCCGTTTCCGGCGTCCAGCATCCGCCGCGCCGCGTGCTGGCCGACGAGAAAGCCGCCGAAGGCCGAAACCGCGAGGGCGCGCGCAACCGCCTCGGGATCGAGTGAGGCGACCGGGCCGCGCACCCGGCCGGAGGCGTTGTAGACCACCACATCCGGCGCGCCGCCGCCGGCTTCCACCTGCTCGAATAGCCCTGCGACCGCCGCCGCGTCGGCGGCATCGCAGGCGAAGGATTTCGCCCCGATATCGGCACAGAGCGGCGCGAGCTTGTCGGGATTGCGCGCGGCGAGCGCGACGCTCATCCCCTGTGCGGCGAAGCGGCGGGCGAGGGCGGCGCTCAGCCCGCTGCCGGCGCCGACGATCAGGGCGCGGCGATAACGCGGCCCGGACTGATCTGTCATTCCATCTGACCTTTCGTTGTCATACGACACAGGCGGTGGTGGCGCCGTCCATCGTGATGTTGACGCCCGTCACATAGCTGGCGCGGGGCGAGGCGAGAAACAGCACCGTATTGGCGATTTCCTCCGGCGTTGCCATCCGGCCGAGGGGAATCCGGGCAATGCCGCGGGCGCGCGCCTCGTCGATGCTGATGCCGGCGAGCCGCGCATCCGAGGCGAGGCCCTCGGCGACGCGCCCGGTCTCTGTCAGTCCCGGATTGAGGCCGACCACGCGCACACCCTGTTTCGCATAGGCGGTCGCGAGCCCGGCGGTCGCCAGCATCAGCGCCGCGTTCGCCGCCCCGCCGGCCAGATGCACGGGCGAGGCAATCTTGCCGCCATTGCCAATCACGTTGACGATCACCCCGCCGCCGCGTGCGGCCATGCGCTTCACCAGCGGATCGATCACGTTGATATAGCTGAAATATTTGGCGTCCATCGCAGCCCGCCAATGTGCCGGCGTCAGTTCGTCGGGCGGGGTGCGCCGTGCCGCGCCGGCGCTGTTGACGAGAATGTCGATCGGGCCGAGTTCGGCTTCCGCCGCCTTAATCATCGCGTCCGCTGACGCGGCGTCAGTCAGGTCGGCAGATAGCGCGGCGCGCAGGCGCAGCGTCGCTTTGGCGGCTTCGAGATTGGCCTGCTGCCGCGAGCAGATGGCGACCTCCGCGCCCTCGGCTATGAATGCAGCGGCGCAGGCGAAGCCGATGCCCTTCGAGCCGCCAGTGACGAGGACGCGCTTTCCCGCGAGCGACAGATCCATTGTTTTCTCCTTCGGTGAACTTTTTCGTCATGGTACGAATGCACGCGCGGGATGTGGGCGCACGAGGC
This sequence comes from Acidiphilium multivorum AIU301, assembly GCF_000202835.1. Lineage (NCBI taxonomy): Bacteria > Pseudomonadati > Pseudomonadota > Alphaproteobacteria > Acetobacterales > Acidocellaceae > Acidiphilium > Acidiphilium multivorum. Next base: position 1,649,723 of record NC_015186.1, on the reverse strand, counting down.
GGAGAACGCAATTGCGCCCGCGCGGCAAACACTGCATCATCGCTTGCGCAATCCGGCATATATGCGGGTGAACACGTTCCGTTGGTGATGGAGGTGGAAGTGGCCAGGGCCAATCACTGGATTTCGAATTCAATCGTGGCACGGCGGGGCGTCGGCTGGGCCCGCAAGCCGCGTGTCCACAAGCTGACAGAGGAAATGCAGGGCCAGTATCACTACACGATCGGCCCCTATTCCGAACCCGTGCTGACGGTCGAACCGGGCGATCGCATCGTGGTCGAGACGCGCGATGCCTTCGAGGGCGCGATCCGCACCGAGCGGGACAAGCCGAGCCGCCGCCTGCGCATGCCTTTCGTCAATCCGCAGAACGGGCCGATCATGATCGAGGGCGCGGAACCCGGCGACGCGATCGCCGTGCATATCGAGCGGATGCGCCCGCGCGGCGAGGATCCGCACGGCACCTGCTGCATGATTCCGCAATTCGGCGCGCTCACCGGCACCGCGCTCACCGCGACGCTGAATCCGCCGCTGCCCGAAATCACCCGCAAGGTGCCGGTCAACGAGAAGGAGGTGCGCTGGAGCGCGCGCGTCGTGCTGCCCTATGCGCCGCATATCGGCACGCTCTCCACCTCGCCGGAAATCGACAGCATCAACTCGCTGACGCCGGGATCGCATGGCGGCAACATGGACCTGCCGGACATGGGGCCGGGCAGTATCACCTACCTGCCGGTCCGCTCGCCGGGCGCGCGGCTGTTCATCGGCGATGCCCATGCCTGCCAGGGCGATGGCGAGGTGTGCGGCACGGCGGTGGAATATGCCTCGGAAACCACCATCCGCGTCGACCTGATCAAGAACTGGGCGCTCGAATGGCCGCGGCTGGAGCGCGAGGATTTCATCATGGCGATCGGCTCCGCGCGGCCGCTGGAGGATGCGACGCGCATCGCCTATCGCGACCTCATCCTCTGGCTCGAGGCGGAATATGGATTCGGGCGGTGGGACGCCTACATGATGCTGAGCCAGTGCGGCCGGGTGCGTCTCGGCAATTTCGTCGACCCGAACTATACGGTCGGCGCCGGCATTCTGAAGAAATATATTGACGGGGAGACAGGCTGACATGGATCTCGGACTGAAGGGCAAACGCGCCGTCATTACCGGCGGCACCAAGGGGATCGGCCGTTCCGTGGCCGAGCTGCTGGCGCAGGAAGGCACCGATGTCGCGATCTGCGCGCGCAACGCGCAGGAGGTCGAAAGCGCGGTGGCGGAGCTGCGCCGCGCGGGCGTGCGCGCCACCGGCCGCGCCGTGGACGTTTCGGATCATGCTGCGCTGGCGACCTGGATCGCCGATGTCGGTGTGGAGTTCGGCGGGATCGACATCGTCGTCGCCAATGTCTCGGCGCTGTCGATCGGGCAGGACGAGGCCTCGTGGCGGGCGGAATTCGAGACCGACATGATGGGCACGGTCACCGCGGTGAACGCGGCGATGCCGTTCCTCGAAAAATCCGGCGCGGCATCGGTCGTGGTGATTTCCTCGGTGTCGGGCCGCGAGGTGGATTTCGCCGCCGGCCCCTATGGCGTGTTCAAGGCGGCGCTGATCCATTACGCCAAGGGGCTGTCGTTCCAACTCGCGGGCAAGGGCATCCGCGTCAACGCGCTCTCGCCGGGCAATACCTATTTCCCCGGCGGCGTGTGGGAAAAGATCGAGCATGGCAATCCGGCGCTATTCAAGGAGGCTCTCGCCCTCAACCCGACCGGCCGCATGGGCCGGCCAGACGAGGTGGCGCGCGGCGTGGTGTTCCTCGCCAGCCCCGCGGCGAGCTTCGTCACCGGCACCAACCTGGTGGTCGACGGCGCGCTGACCCGTGGCGTGCAGTTCTGATCGCGCGCCGTCAATAACCAAAAGAAAACCCGCCCGGATCATCTCCGGGCGGGTTTGTCATTTCAGCAATGAGCCAGGTTCAGTCGTAATAGCCAGGCGCGTGCTTGAAGCTCGGCCAGGCGATCGGGTCGTGACCGGTGACCACCGTCGCACCGGTCTTCTCCGCGAGCGTGCGCAGTTTCTGCACCGAGCGCACCGTATCGACCGTGCTGGCGAGGAAGCCCGGCAGCGCCTTTTCATCCCAGTGATCGGTCGTATAGGCCGCATCCACCGTCAGCAGCATCGGTCCGGTCTTCGGCAGCGTGACCAGGAACGACTGATGCCCGGGCGCATGGCCGGGGGTGAAGACGGTGCGGATCACGCCATCGCCGTAGAGATCGTAGAAATCATCGGCGGTGCCGTTGAGGAACTGCCATTTCAGGCCGGGCTTGTCGAAATCCTTGCGAATGTAGCCGCCGGCGGCGAACCAGTCCGGCGTATAGGCATATTCGTATTCCGCCCGCTGCACGAGATGGGTCGCGTTCGGGAAGCGGCCGATCGCCCCGGTATGGTCGAGATGCAGATGCGATTGCAGCACGTAGCGCACGCTCGCCGGATCGATGCCGAGCTTCTGCAGCTGCGGCAGGCACGCCTCCTCGCGCGTCATCACCGGCAGATAGACATCGCAGACCGCCCCCCAATGCGCCCGCATGTCCTCGGCGACCTCTGCGGCATTGCCGCCATCGATCACGATGTTGCCCTTCGGATGGGTGATGAGAAACCACGGCACCGGGATCTCGTAGGGATCGTTGCCCTGGTTCATCTTGATCGAGGCGGTCACGGTCTTCAGTGTGCCGCAGCTGAACATGTAGAGCCTTATGTCTGACATTTTCCTTGCCCTCGTGTTATTGGCGTTTCACCAGTTGCGCATCGACTGGCGCAGTATTGTCTCCAGGATGCCGGCATCCACCGGCTTGGGCGATCCGGCGAGCAGGCGCTGCTGCTTCAGCGCGCCGTCGATGATCGCGGGAATATCCGCTTCGGTGTAGCCAAGTTCGGCGATGCCCGAGGGCGCGCCCACCGCCTTCATCAGGTCGATCAGTGCCGCGGGCAGCGAGTCCGGGCCGGGATTCTCGATATCGTGGCCGCGCAACAGGCTGGCGGCGCGGATATGCTTCTCGGGCGCCGCATCATAGGTGTAGCGGAACGCCGCCGGCGAGGTGACGATCACCGAGAAGCCGTGCGGCACGAAGGCGTGGTTCCGCGAATAGCCTGGGGCGTGATAGACGTGCTTGAGCCCCGCGATCGGATAGGCGCAGGCATGGGGAATGTGCACGCCGGCTGTGCCGAAGCCGATGCCGGCCATGGTGGCGCCGAGCATCATCGTCCCGCGCGCCTCGTAATCCTCGCCATCGGCCACGGCGCGGGCGAGATATTTCCCGCCGAACTCGATCGCCTGGAGCGACCAGATATCGGCCACCGGGTTGGAGCCCTGATAGGGCGGGCGATCGTCCGGCGAGGCCGGCTTCGGCCGCTGGTTGAACGGTTTCGAGATATAGCTCTCGACCGCATGGCAAATCACGTCGAGCCCGGCCGAGGCGGTGACGCCGGCTGGTGTCGTCCGCGCGAGGGCAGGGTCGACCATCGCGAGGGTCGGCCGCATGTAGCGGTGCGAGATCCCGCTCTTGACCTTGAGTTCGGGGATGTCGAGCACGGCGACGGTGGTCGCCTCCGACCCGGAGCCGGAAGTAGTGGGCAGCGCGATCAGCGGCCGCAGCGGTCCGGGCGGCTTCCTGCCGCCGCCGATCGGCGGGTTGACATAGTCGATCACCGCCCCGCCATGGGTGCTGATCAGGTTGGCGACTTTCGCGGTGTCGATCGTCGAGCCGCCGCCGAGGGCGATGAACCCGTCGCAGGGATGCGCCTCCGCGAAGGCGGCGGCGCGGGCGAAACTGTCGATCGTCGGCTCGACATGGATGTCCTCGAACCGGTCGAAGGTTATGCCGGAGGCGGCGAGGATCCCCTCGATTCGCTCGATCAGGCCGAACTGGTGCAGCATCGGGTCGGCGACGAGGATGACATGGCGGAGGCCAAGGCGCTTCGCCTCCCAGCCGAGTTCGTCAGCCGCGCCGATGCCGTATTTCAACTGGGTGGCTTCGAGCGTGAAGACGCTTTCGAAGCCCTGGTCTGCCGTCTGGCTCATGATTTCCTCCATCCTCGGCCGTGAGCGGGCCAATGCGGGAGGGACTATGCCCCGTCCAGCGCGGTGCGCAATCGTCCGCCCGCCCCCGCGAGGCGCGCGCGCGCCTCGGTCGTGCCGATTCGCAACATGAGCATGACGATGGCGGTCTTTACTTCGTAACCGCTTGTTTCAAGGGCATCTTTCGCATCGGCCTCGGGCGCGCCGGCAATCGCGCGGACAATGCGGATGGCGCGGGCGCGCAGCTTCGCGTTGGTGGCGCGGAGATCGACCATATAGGGGCCGAATGTCTTGCCGAGGCGCATCATCACCGTGGTGGAGAGCGCGTTGAGGGCCAGTTTCTGGCTGGTGCCGGCCGAAAGCCGGGTCGAGCCGGCGAGCACTTCGGCACCCGTCGCGATCACCACCGCGATGTCGGCCGAAGTGGCGAGCGGACCATCGGCATTGACGATAGCCCCGGTCAGCAGGCCGCGCGCGGCGGCGGCGCGCAGCGCGCCGAGGGTGAACGGCGTCCGCCCGGAGGCGGCGATGCCGACGAGAACATCCGCCGGGCCCGCCTTGTGGTCATCGAGCAGGGCGGCGGCGGCGGCGGCATCGTCTTCTGCGCCCTCGACCGCGCCGGTCACCGCCGCGCCGCCGCCGGCGATCAGGGGAATGATCACCCCGTCCGGCAGCGAGAAGGTTGGCCCGCATTCCACCGCATCGAGCACCGCGAGGCGGCCTGAGGTTCCGGCGCCGGCATAGAACAGCCGCCCGCCGGCTTCGAGCCGCACCGCCACGTCCTCCGCCAGGCGGGCGAGCGCTGGGATCGCTCGCTTCACCGCCGCCGCCGCTTCCTGTTCCTGATCCAGCAACGCGGCCATGATCGTGGCGCTGTCCGCCCGGTCGAGTTCGTCGAGATCGCGGCGGATCGTCTCCGTCGCTGGCATGGCGGCGGCATGGCGCGCCGGCGCCGGCAGGGGATGCAGTGCCGTCCCGCCGATCCAGGCATTGCGGATCTCGAACGCATCGTCGAACCAGACGAGATCGGCCAGGCACCCGGCGGCAAGCCGCCCCCGATCGGCAAGTCCGAGCGCTGCGGCGGGGGCTTCGGTCGCCGCGCGTAGCGCGGAAGCGGGCGCGATGCCGGCGCCGATCAGGCGGCGTAGCCCTTCATCGAGCGTGATCGTCGCGCCGGTGAGCGATCCGTCCGGCCGCCGCGCGGCGCCGTCCCGCGCCTGCGCTGAATCGCCGCCGAAGCGTGCCGTGCTGCCCTCGGGCAGGCCGGCGAGGCTGACCGAATCGGTTACGGCCACCGCGCGCGCGCCGGCGGCGGCGAAGCCGAAGCGCAGCGCCAGCGCATCCGCATGCACGCCATCGGCGATGAAACACGCATGCACCCGCGCATCCGCGAGGGCGACGCCGATCAGCCCCGGATCGCGATGATGAAACGGCCGCATCGCGGTGAACACATGCGTCACCAGGCGGGCGCCGGCCTCGATCGCGGCCTGCGCTTCTGTCGCATCGGCGTCGCTGTGGCCCAGCGCCACCATCACCCCCGCATCCGTCAGCCGCCGCACCGCCGCAAGCCCGCCCGGCCGCTCCGGCGCGAGGGTGACGAGCTTCAGGGTGGCGGCAAGATCGGGGTCGGCCAGAAGTTCGTCCAAGGCCGCGCTGGTCGGATCGCGCAGCCAGTCCGCGCGATGGGCGCCGCGCCGGTTGGGTGCGAGGAACGGGCCTTCGAGATGCAGCCCCGGCATCCGCGCGACCGGTTCGCCCGCCATCGCCGCCAGCGCCGCGCGCAGGCGCCGCGCCGCGCCATGCAGGGCGGCGAACGGCGCGGTGATGACGGTCGGCGCGAAACTGGTGACACCGCGCGCGCCGAGGGCCCGGCAGAGATGGCGGAAGCCATCGGTATCCGCCTCGGCGCAATCGATGCCGAAGGCACCGTTATTGTGCAGGTCGATCAGGCCGGGGGCGAGGATGCCGCCCTGAAGCCGCAGGTCCGGGTTCGCCGGATCGTAGTCCAGCACCGCGGCGATCCGCCCGTTCTCGATGGCCACCGCGCCGGGGCCGGTGATCGCCCCGTCGCGGAACAGGCGGTCGGCCGCGATCAGCATCGGCTCAGCGGACGAGCATCGGCCCCAGCGGACGGCCGGCGAACACGTGCACGTGCAGATGCGGCACTTCCTGGTGGCTGTCCGGCCCCATATTGGCGAGCAGCCGGTAGCCGGTCTCCTCCGCGCCGATCTGCCGCGCCACCTCGCCGACCGCGCGCACGAAGCCGGTGATCTCGGCATCGCTGGCGGTGGAAGAGAAATCGGCGAAGGAGACGTATTTCCCCTTCGGAATCACCAGCACATGCTGCGGCGCCTGCGGGTTGATGTCGTGAAAGGCGAGGGCGAATTCGTCCTCATACACCTTGCGGCAGGGGATTTCGCCGCGCAGGATCCTGGCGAAGACGTTCTGGTCGTCATAGGGCGGCTTGCCGCTCACACCTGGCTTCATGGAATTTTCCTCGTTTCCGCGATCGACAGCAGCATCGGGCGGGACGCCTTTTCGGTGATCCCGGAAATGCCTTCCCGGCGCTGGAGTTCCAGCCACACATCTTCCGGCCGTACCCCGGCCGCGACCCACATGACCAGCAGGTGGTAAAGCACGTCGGCGCTTTCAGCGATCAGCGCCGTCCGGTTGCCGGCGACTGCCTCGATCAGGCATTCGACCGATTCCTCGCCGAATTTCTGGGCGACCTTGTTGACCCCGCGCGAGAGCAGGCGGGCCGAGTGACTGACCAGCGGATCGGCGGCTTTCCGGGCGAGGATGGTCGACCACAGCCGGTCGAGCACCTGGGCGTTCGGCGCCGCAGGGTTCAGCAGCGGGACGGGCGGATGGCTCGCGGCGCCCACTCCCTTCGGCTTCGCCTTCACCTTGGGTTTGGCGGAAGCGACCTTTTTCGGCTTGGCGTCGGCAGCGGCGGATTTCACGGGTTTCTTGGGCATGGCGATCTCTAGTGGGAGGCAACCGGGCGAACCGGCAGGCCGGCGGCGGCGAGGGCGGCCTTCACCTCGGCGATGGTGAACTGGCCGAAATGGAACACGCTGGCGGCAAGCAGCCCCGTCGCGCCCGCCTCGGCGCCTTCGACGAAATGCGCGAGCGTGCCGACCCCGCCCGAGGCGATCACGGGAATGTTCACCCGCGCGGTCACGGCGCGCAGCAGGTCGAGGTCGAAGCCGAGGCCGGTGCCGTCGCGGTCCATCGAGGTCAGCAGGATCTCGCCGGCGCCGCGCGCGGCCATCTCGGCGCACCAGCCCACCGCGTCGATCCCGGTGCCGCGCCGTCCGCCATGGGTGAACACTTCCCAACCCCCGCCGCCGCGCCGCGCATCGACCGCGACGACCACGCACTGGCTGCCGAATTTCCGTGCCGCCTCGTTGATGAAATCCGGGCGGGAAATGGCTGCCGAATTGATGCTGCACTTGTCGGCTCCGGCCAGCAGCAGGCGGCGCATGTCATCCGTGCTGCGGATGCCGCCGCCGACGGTCAGCGGCAGGAACACTCTGGCTGCGGTGCGGCCGACCACGTCGATGATCGTGTCGCGATTCTCATGGCTCGCGGTGATGTCGAGAAAGGTGAGTTCGTCGGCGCCCGCGCGGTCATAGACCACGGCCTGCTCCACCGGGTCGCCGGCATCGCGCAGCGAGACGAAGTTCACCCCCTTGACCACGCGCCCGTCCTTCACGTCGAGGCAGGGAATGACGCGCAGCTTCAGCATGCGGCGGCCTCCGCCAGCGCGGCCTGCGGGTCGATCCGGCCATCGTAGAGGGCGCGGCCGATGATCGTGCCGGCCAGATTGGGCGTCCGGGCGGCGGCGGCGCGCAGGTTGCGGATGTCCTCGATGCCGGCCAAGCCGCCCGAGGCGATCACCGGGATGGCGATGGCGGCGGCGAGGGCTTCGGTGGCGTCGAGATTGAGGCCCTGAAGCATGCCGTCGCGCGCGATATCGGTGTGGATGATGGCGGCGATGCCGGCATCCTGCAGGCGCATCGCCATCTCGGTCGCCGGCAGCGACGATGTTTCGGCCCATCCCTCGGTGGCGACCATGCCATCCCGCGCGTCGATGCCGACGACGATCCGCCCCGGAAAGGCGGCCGCCGCCTCGCGCACCAGGGCAGGGTTCTTCACCGCGGCGCTGCCGAGAATGACGCGCGAGATGCCAAGCTCGATCCAGGCGGCGATGCCCGCCATGTCACGGATGCCACCGCCGAGCTGCACCGGCATCGCCACCGCGGCGAGTATCGCGCGCACCGCCTCGCCGTTCACCGGCCGCCCGGCAAAAGCGCCGTTCAGGTCAACCACGTGCAGTGCTGTGAATCCGGCGGCCTCGAAGGCGCGGGCCTGGGCGGCCGGATCCTCGGCATAGACCGTCGCCTGGTCCATCTCGCCGCGGCGCAGACGCACGCAGGCGCCATCCTTGAGGTCGATCGCCGGGTAGAGGGTCAGCGCCATGTCAGGAAGCCTGCAACAACTTGTAGTAGAAATGCCCTGCGATCGTCTGCCCGTCGGTGCGGGCATAGGCCGGGTGCGTACCCCAGCGCACGAAACCAGCACGCTCGTAGAGGGCGATCGCGGCGTCCTGGGTCGCGCGGACATCGAGGTTGAGCACCTGATAGCCGAGGGCGCGGGCGCGGTCTTCGACCCGCTCGACGATGAGGCGAGCCAGGCCGTGGCCGCGTGCGTAGGGGGCGACGAAATTATGCGCGAGCGTCGCGCCGAAGGCCTGCGCCTCGTTGTTGCGTGGCGGGCGGACAAGCTGGGCGGCGCCGTAGATCACCCCGTCCATCCGGCCGACGAACAGTTCGCGTTCCGGCACCATCACGACGCCGCGGAAATACTGCTCCAGCGCCGCGCGCCCTGGTGGGCGGAGCCAGCCGAAGCCGCCGCCATCGATGATCGCCGCATCGGCGGCCTCGCACAGCGTCTGCATGTCGTCATCGGCGATCGCGGTCAGGCGATCGACCTGCATGCTCGACGGGGGAGGAAGGTCGCAGAGGTCCGGTTGGGTCATCATGGCATCCAGCGCAGGAAATTCGCCAGAATGGTCAGGCCGACCTCCTGGCTTTTCTCAACGTGGAATTGTGTACCCGCCCGGTTGCCGGTTGCAACCATTGCCACGATCTCTTCACCATATGATGTGGTCGCGATCACCGGTCCGCGATCATCCGTGCGCAGGGCGTAGGAATGCACGAAATACGCATGGTCGCCCGGCGTGAGCCCGTCGAGCAGCGGGTGCGCGCCGGGGGTGAAGGCGAGTTCGTTCCAGCCCATGTGCGGCAGGCGCAGGCCGTCTGCGCGAATCGGCGCGATGTCGCCGCGAATCCACCCGAATCCGGGGGTGATTTCGTGTTCGAGACCGCGTTCGGCCATCAGCTGCATGCCGACGCAGATGCCAAGAAACGGCACCCCGGCCTCGACCCGCCGATGCATCGCGGCGGCAAGGCCCGGGCGCGCGGCGAGCCCGTGCGCGCAGTCGGCGAATGCGCCCTGGCCGGGCAGCACGATCCGGTCGGCACCGGCAACGATATCCGGGTCGTCGGTAATCGAGACGGTGGCATCGAGCCCGAGACGGGAGGCGGCGAGTTCAAGCCCGCGCGCCGCCGAGGCGAGATTGCCGCTGCCGTAATCGATGACCGCAATCCTCACAGCACCCCCTTGGTCGAGGGGATCGCGCCCGCGGCCCGCGGATCGGGCTCGACGGCCATGCGCAGCGCCCGTGCCGCCGCCTTGAACGCGGCCTCGGCCACGTGATGCGCGTTGTGGCCGGCGCGGCGGGTCAGATGCAGGGCGAAGCCGCCATTGGCGGTCAGCGCCTGGAAGAATTCCTGAACCAGCTGGGTGTCCATGTCGCCGAGCATCGGCCGCTCGAACGGCACGTCGAACACCAGGAACCCCCGCCCGGAAAGGTCGATCGCGGCCTCGCACAGCGCCTCGTCCATCGGGGTCGCGGCGAAGCCGAAGCGGGTGATGCCGCGCTTGTCGCCCAGCGCCTCGCGAATCGCCTGGCCAAGCACGATGCCGACATCCTCCACCGTGTGGTGGGCGTCGATATGCAGGTCGCCCTCGGCGCGGACGATCAGGTCGAGCATGGCGTGCCGGCCGAGCGCGGTCAGCATGTGGTCGAAGAACCCGATTCCGGTGGCGATGTCGGTGTTGCCGGTGCCATCGAGGTCGAGCATCAGTTCGATCGATGTTTCGGATGTGGTGCGCGTGATGCTTGCAGTGCGGCTCATGCGCGCTGGCCTAGCCCAATTTCGCCGGCCCGCCAATCAGCCGGCCGGCGAAACTTCGCTCAGTGGTTGATCTGCTCGAGCGCGAGTCCCCTGGTCGAGGGACCGAGAGCGATCATCGCGATGCCCACCAGCATGGCGACGGCGATGAACACGGCCACTCCCGGCACGCCGTACCGGGCGAGCAGCACGCCGATCGCGAGCCCGGCGAAGGCCGCCGCCAGCCGGCTCCACGAATATACGAAGCCGACCGCGCGGGCGCGGATCCGGGTCGGATACAGCTCCGGCTGGTAGCCGTGATAGGCGAAGGACATCACGTTCGAGGCCAGCGTGAACAGCACGCCAAGGGCGATCAGCACCGGCGGCGCCGAACTCTGCGCGAACAGGCCGATCACGACCGTCATGACGACGAGCGCGCCGATGATCTGCGTCTTGCGCTCGATCCGGTCGGCGAAGACCGTGCCGAGCAGCGGGCCGAACGGATTGGCGATGGCGATGATGAAGGCGTATTCGAGACTGTGGGTGACGGTGATGCCGCGATGGATCAGCAGCGTCGGCACCCAGGCGGCGAAGCCGTAGAAGCCGATCACCTGCGCCATGTTGAAGATGGACAGGATGATCGTCCGCCGCAGGTATTCGGCGCCGAAGATTTCCATGATCGATCCGGCGCCTTCCTCTTCCGGGGCCGCCGGCTGCAATGGCGGCAGGGCCGCGCCGGTCTCCGCCACCACCCGCCGCTCGATGTCGGCGACGATCGCCTCCGCCTCCGCCATCCTGCCGTGGCGGGCCAGCCAGCGCGGGCTTTCCGGAATGCCGCGCTGCAGGGCAAACACCACGACGGCGCCGACCGAGCCGATCAGGATCAGCACCCGCCAGTAGTCCAGCCCGAACGGCTTGCTGCCCTTCATGGCATAGGCCAGGAACGCGATCAGCGGCACCACGAGGAAGGTGATGAACTGGTTCACCGCGAAGGCCTTGCCGCGCTCGCCGCGTGGGATGATCTCGGATATGAACGTATCGATGGTGACGAGTTCGACCCCGATGCCGATGCCGGCGATGAAGCGCCAGATATCGAGCGCGAGGCCGCTGGTCTGGAACGCCATGATCGCGGTGCAGACCATGTACCACAGCAGCGAGCCGGTGAAGACGGCGCGGCGGCCGAACCGGTCGGCGACCTGGCCGAAGATCAGCGCGCCGACCCAGAGCCCGGCGAAGGTGGCAAAGACGAAGGTGCCGAAGCCGGCGACCTTCAGCACGCTCAGCCCGGCGAGGAAGCCGAGCGATTCGGGCTTGAACAGCCCGTCGCCCACCATTCCCGGAGCGACATAGCCGGTGAAAAAGAGATCATAGAATTCGAATATGCCGCCGAGCGAGATCAGGACAATGATGGTCCAGACCGTGCGCGACGGCGGCAGACGGTCGAGGCGGGCGGCGATTGTCGCCGCAGTCTGGTCCGGCATGCGATCCTCACTGACATGTTTTTTATCAGTAAGCCCGTCTCCTGAGACCTTGGCAAGTCGGGGGCCGGCCTCGCCCGTCTAATCCTTCATTTCCCGGCGATCCTGGTCGCGGACCAGCCAGTAGACGATTCCGAGCGACAGGAACGCGACCGAAAGTGCGAGGAGTTGCAACGCGTTCTCATGCGCGAGATCCATGATGATCAGCTTGCGGACGATCGCGAGCATCCCGATCAGGATGACCACCCGCACGCGCACCGGCCCCTCGTCGCGCTCGCTCGTCACGAGGATCGATCGCTTGAATTCCAGCGCGATGACGACGGTGAAGATCCCGCCGAACACCGACTGGAACACCGCCGCGTTGGTCGGATCGAAGGTTGTGGCCAGGATGTCGTGTGCGATGTTCACCACGAGATGCGCGAGTGCCGCCGTCACCACGATCGCCATCAGCAGCGTCACGGCCTGGACGACGACGAATTCGAAATATTGGTACGCCCTGCTGCCGAACCGGCGGTCCATCCCCTGGTCTCCCCGTGTCTGCCGCGGCAATGATAGCGGCTTCCGCCGTCCGTTGCATGCACGAAAGGGACACGGACCCGCGCCCCTTCAACCTTTGGCGCCTTGCCCGGCCATCCGCGCGGTGCCATCTGGAGTGCATGATGAATACCAATGATCCGGTCGGCTGGCATGGCACGACCATTCTCTGTGTGCGGCGCGACGAGCAGGTCGCCATGGCCGGCGACGGCCAGGTCTCCCTCGGCAACACCGTGGTGAAGGGCAACGCGCGCAAGGTGCGCCGAATCGGCAATGGCAATGTCGTGGCCGGGTTCGCCGGCGCCACCGCTGATGCCTTCACCCTGCTCGAACGGCTGGAGGCGAAGCTGGAGCGCTTCCCGAACCAGCTCGAGCGCGCCTGCGTCGAACTCGCCAAGGACTGGCGGACCGACCGCTATCTCCGCCGGCTCGAGGCGATGATGGCGGTGGCCGACCGCACCCATGCCTACACCCTCACCGGCAATGGCGACGTGCTGGAACCCGAGGACGGCATCATCGCCATCGGCTCCGGCGGCAACTACGCCCTTGCCGCGGCGCGCGCGCTGATCTCGGTGGACGGCATGACCGCCGAGGACATCGCCCGCCGGGCGATGAAGATCGCCGGCGACATCTGCGTCTACACCAACCATCACGTGACGGTGGAAATCCTGTGATCGACAGCCCGACCTACACGCCCCGCGAAATCGTCTCCGAGCTCGACCGCTTCATCGTCGGCCAGCAGGACGCGAAGCGCGCCGTCGCCATCGCGCTGCGCAACCGATGGCGCCGCCAGCAGCTCCCCGAGGGGCTGCGCGAGGAGGTGGTGCCGAAGAACATCCTGATGATCGGGCCGACCGGCTGCGGCAAGACCGAGATCGCCCGCCGCCTCGCCAAGCTCGCCCAGGCGCCGTTCATCAAGGTCGAGGCGACGAAATTCACCGAGGTGGGCTATGTCGGCCGCGATGTGGAAAGCATCGTGCGCGACCTCGTCGAGGTGTCGATCACGATGCTGCGCGACATGAGCCGCAAGGGCGTGCAGGCCCGCGCCGAACTCGCCGCCGAGGATCGGCTGCTGACCGCGCTGGTGGGCGAGGGGGCCTCGTCGGAGACGCGCAACCGCTTCCGCCGGATGCTGCGCGACGGCGAGATGGAAGAAAAGGAAATCGACGTCGACGTGAGCGAGGCGCCGCCCAACGTGATCGGCCAGATGGACATGCCGGGCATGCCGCCGGGCGGCGCGATTAATCTCGGCGACATGATGAAGTCGATGTTCGGCCGCCAGCATGGCCGCAAGCGGATGACCGTCGCCGCCGCCCGCGCCGCGCTGGAGCGCGAGGAGGCCGACCGCCTGCTCGACAACGAGCAGCTGACCGCTGATGCCCGCCTGCACGCCGAGACGCACGGCATCGTCTTTCTCGACGAGATCGACAAGATCTGCGCGCGCACCGAAAGCGGCTTCCGCGGTGGCGACGTCTCGCGCGAGGGCGTGCAGCGCGACCTGCTGCCGCTGATCGAGGGCACGACGGTCTCGACCAAATACGGTCCGGTGAAGACCGATCACATTCTCTTCATCGCCTCGGGCGCGTTCCACGTCGCCAAGCCGTCGGACCTGCTGCCGGAACTGCAGGGGCGGCTGCCGATCCGCGTCGAGCTCGCCTCGCTCTCGCGCGAGGATTTCCGCCGCATCCTGACCGAGCCGGAAC